>NZ_JBVIMH010000022.1:100626-130406 GCF_055579945.1 Kitasatospora sp. NPDC032150
GAGCAGGTTGCACCACGGCCCCCTGGTGGGGCGGCACCCCTGCCCGCCGGAGTACCTGCGGCCCGCCCGTCCGTTCCGCCCCGCGCTCCGAGGGCATGCCCGACCAGCTTGTGATCCCCCGGTCGGCGCTACCGACCCCCCGTGGAGCCGCCCTCCGCGTCCAGCGCGTCCCGCACCACCCGGAAGGCCAGGCCTTCCGAATAGCCGCGCCGGGCGAGCATGCCGACCAGGCGGCGGATCCGGGTCTCCCGCTCCAGCCCCCGGGTCGACCGCAGCTTCCGGTCGACCAGCGCCCGGGCGGCCTCCGTCTCGTCGTCCTCGTCCAGTTGGGCGACCGCCTGTTCGACCAGGTCACCGGCCACCCCCTTGGTCCGGAGCTCCTGCGCCAACGCCCGCCGGGACAGGCCCCGAACGGCGTGCCGCGACTCCACCCACGCCTCGGCGAAGGCGGCGTCGTCGATCAGTCCGACCTCCTCGAAGCGCGAGAGCACCTCCTCCGCGACCTCGTCCGGGATCTCCCGCCTGCGAAGTGCGTCGGCCAGTTGCTTACGGGTCTTGGCCGCGCCGGTGAGCAGGCGCAGGCAGATGTCCCGTGCCCTGGCCTCCGGGTCGACCGCTTCTTCCTGCGCCGACCGCTCCGCCCTCTCCTTCCGAGCCGCCCCGCCCGAGCGCTCGGGCCGGCCGGACCGCTCCGGGTACCCCTCCCCTCGGCGCCCGTCCCCGCGACCACGCCGCCCCTCTCCCAGGGGGCTGCGCCGCCGCTCCCCGACATGCTCCTCGGAGGCGGACTCGTCGAGGACCGCCGGCTCGGCCGCCGGCTGCTCGGTGGCCACAGCCGTCCTCCGACGCCGCCGCCCGAAGGGCAGCTCGGACGCGCGGACCACCCCGAGCTCCGCGAAGTCGTCCGGAGTCTCCTCCTCCGCGCTTCCCGTCCACCAGTCCGGTGGGCCATGGTCACCGGAGCCGGGGGCGGCCCCCGGCGACCATTCGTCCTCGTACCTCACTCGTGCCTCGACGGACTCAGGCCTTGGCCGTTGCCTTCTTCGCCGCCGCGGTCTTGGTGGCCGTGGCGGTGATCGGCTTGGCGGCGCCATCGGCCTCGGCGGCCGGGGCGGTGTCGTCCTCGACACCACCCTTCACGCCGATGCCCAGCTTCGTCTTGATCTTCTTCTCGATCTCGTCGGCCAGCTGCGGGTTGTCCCGCAGGAAGTTGCGGGCGTTCTCCTTGCCCTGGCCGAGCTGGTCGCCCTCGTAGGTGTACCAGGCGCCCGACTTGCGGATGAAGCCGTGCTCGACGCCCATGTCGATCAGGCCGCCCTCGCGGCTGATGCCGATGCCGTAGAGGATGTCGAACTCGGCCTGCTTGAAGGGGGCCGCCACCTTGTTCTTGACGACCTTGACCCGGGTACGGTTACCGACCGCCTCGGTGCCGTCCTTCAGGGTCTCGATCCGGCGGATGTCCAGTCGGACCGAGGCGTAGAACTTCAGCGCCCGGCCACCGGTCGTGGTCTCCGGGGAGCCGAACATCACGCCGATCTTCTCGCGCAGCTGGTTGATGAAGATCGCGGTGGTGTTCGACTGGTTCAGCGCACCGGCGATCTTGCGCAGCGCCTGGCTCATCAGCCGGGCCTGCAGGCCGACGTGCGAGTCGCCCATCTCGCCCTCGATCTCCGCGCGCGGCACCAGTGCCGCGACGGAGTCGATGATCACCAGGTCGATCGCGCCGGAGCGGATCAGCATGTCGGTGATCTCCAGGGCCTGCTCACCGGTGTCCGGCTGGCTGACCAGCAGGGCGTCGGTGTCCACGCCGAGCTTCTTGGCGTACTCCGGGTCGAGTGCGTGCTCCGCGTCCACGAACGCGACCGTGCCGCCCGCGCGCTGGGCGTTGGCCGCCAGGTGCAGGGTGAGCGTGGTCTTACCGGAGGACTCGGGGCCGTAGATCTCGATGACCCGGCCGCGCGGGATACCGCCGACGCCGAGCGCGATGTCGAGGGCCGTGGACCCGGTGGGGATCACGTCGACCGGCTCGTTGGCCTTCTCGCCCAGGCGCATCACCGAGCCCTTGCCGAACTGCCGCTCAATCTGGGCGAGCGCGGTCTCAAGAGCCTTCTCGCGGTCCGTACCTGCCATGGCTTCCACCCTCGGGTTCTGTGCTGTGCGCTTCATCGTCCTCGACGCTAGCGCGTCCCACCGACAATCGACCCGGATCGGGCTCAGCCTGTGGATAACTCGCCACTAAACAGTATAGGGAACAGACGTTCGAATAGAACGAACTGCCTAGCTGCCCTCACCGTCACCGCTCTGACCTGCGGAATCCTCCGGCCCATCGGAACCGACCAGGCGTCGCAACCGGCGCGCGGTCTCCCGCGTACGCTCCCTGGCCAGCCGCCTGCGCTCCTCGCCGCGGTCGATCCGCGGGTCGGTGGCGACCTCGTACCTGCGGACGTACGTCCCGACGAAGCCCTGCAGGGTGGCGGCCGCCGGGATCGCGATCAGCGCGCCGACCGCGCCGAGCAGCGCCGCCCCGGCGATCACCGAGCCGAAGGCCACCGCCGGGTGCACGTCCACCGTCCTCGCGGTGATCCGCGGGTGCAGCAGATAGTTCTCGATCTGCTGGTAGACGATCACGAATGCCAGCACCCAGAGCGCGTCCACCGGCTTCACGGTGAGCGCGACGATCACCGGCAGCGCCCCGGCCAGGTAGGTGCCGATGGTCGGGACGAACTGCGACATCACCCCGACCCAGATCGCCAGCGCCCCCGCGTACGGGAGTCCGAGCAGCGCGAACACGACCCAGTGCGCGACGGCCGAGGCCACCGCCAGCAGCGCCCGGGAGTAGAGGTAGCCACCGGTCTTGGCCAGCGCGATCTCCCAGGCCCGGAGCACCTCCGCCTGCTTCGCGGGCGGCAGCAGCGAGCAGACGGTCCGCCGCACCCGGGGCCCGTCCGCGGTCAGGTAGAAGGTGAACAGGCCCACCGTGAACGCCTGGAACAGCCCGCCGACCAGTGTGCTGGACAGGCCCCACACATTGTCCGCGGCCTGCTGGGCGTACTTCTCGATGCTCCCGGAGTCCCGGAGCACCCGCTGCTGGAGCTGCCCCAACGACAGGTCCTGGTGGAACGTCCGGTTGATCCAGCCGATCAGGTTGTCGACCAGGTGGGGCAGATCACCGGCGATCCTCGCCACCTGGTCCACCAGCAGCGTGCCGACCGAGGTGAGGAAGCCCGCGACCGCGACCGCCAGGCCGATGAAGACCAGGAACGTACCGAGGCCGCGCCGCACCCCGCGGGCGGCCATCCGGTCCACCGCCGGTTCGATCGCCAGTGACAGGAAGAAGGCCACCAGTAGCATCACGAAGAGGTCGATGAGCTGATGGAACGCCCAGTCGGCGAGCTTGAACGCGCCCACCAGGAGCAGCGCCAGCACCATCGCCCTGGGCAGCCAGCGAGGCATCGCCTCGCCCCGCAGGGCGGAGCGGCGGGCGGGCGGAGAGTGTTGGTCCGAGACGGTCCGTTCGGTCTTCTGGGGCTCTGCGCTACTAACCACCAGCCCAGTCTCACCCATGGTCGGCCGGTGCCGGCCGGTGCTGGCCGGCCTGCGCCCCGGTGCGCCGGGCCTCCGGCGCACCGGACGGCCCGCGGCCTCAGCGCAGCAGCGCCGAGACCCCCTGGCTGTCGCAGACCACCCGCCAGACGTCCTTGGCCTCCCAACCGGCTTCCAGCGCCTGCCGGACCGTCCGTCCGCCGAGTTCGCTCATCACGTGGTCGCTCGCGAAGGACTCGGCGTACACCTCGCCGAAGTGCTCGTACATCCGTCGCCAGAACTCGGTCAGCCTCATGGCCCCAGTATCCCCTCCGTCAGCGCGGACCCGGCTGGAGCCGGTGCCACTCGGCCCGCTCCAGCGCGTACTCGACCTCGCCGTGTTCGGAGCCGTCGATCGCCTCGGGCCAGTCGGCGAAGAAGGTGCACACGTAGCGCAGCCCGGCCTTCTCCATCACTCGGCGGGAACCCCGGTTGACCGTCATGGTCTGGGCGAAGACCCGCTCCACGCCGGGCTCGCCGAATCCCTTGCGGATCAACGCCCGCGCGCCCTCGGTGGCGTAGCCGCGACCCCAGGCCGAGCGCCGCAGCCGGTAGCCGAGTTCGACCTCGTCCGGACGGTCCGGATCCGGCGGCCGGAACTCGAACCAGCCCAGGAACCCGCCGCCGGCCCGCTCCAGCGCCGCCCAGTACCCGAGCGCCGGGAAGCGCCGGTAGTAGGAGAAGTACAGCGGCAGGATCCGCTCCTCGACCTCCTCCCGGGGCGTGGCCCGACCTCCGGACAGGTACCGCATCACCTCGGGGTCGGAGTCGAGTTCCACCAGGAGGTCGACGTCCTCGGGGGTGAAGCGGCGCAGGATCAGGCGCTCGGTCTCCAGATGAACGTGCACCCGCCGATGCTGCCCGAACCGTCCGCCCGTCCGCACGCCGTTTTCCGGTCCGCCGCCGCGGCCGCCGGGCCGGCTGCGGCCCTCACCCCCTGGGCAGGGCGAGCACTCCGGCGCCGTAGTAGTCGCGCTCCGCGCAACGGCCCTGTCCGAGCGGGCAGTTGGCCGCGGCCGCCCGGATGAGCAGCGCGACGTTCCGGTCCGGCCCGAAGTCGGGATGATCGGCGGCCGCCACCGCGATCGCGCCGGTCACGTGGGCGGCGGCCATCGAGGTGCCGGCGAGCGCGGCGTACCGGCCGCCGGGCCAGTCCGAGACGATCCCGCCGAGCGCCCCGCCGTCCGGGTCGCCGCCGGGCGCGGCCAGGGTGATCCGGCCGTGGCCGTAGTTGGAGTACCCGGTCGGCATCCCGCTGCGGTCCACCGCGCCGACCGCCACCACGCCGGGCAGCTCGCCGGGCAGGCGGATGCACTCGGTGCCCAGGTGCCGGTCCTCCGCGGGTCCGGAGGTCCGGTCGTTCGGGCTGCGCTGGTCGGCCCGGGCGGCGCCGAGGTCCTGCCCGTCGTTGCCTGCGGATGCCACCACCACGGCACCCTGCCGCTGGGCGTACGCGACGGCCCGGCCGACCGCCGTGATCAGCGCGGCCTGGTCCGGGTCCTCGGGGCAGTTGTACTTCCAGGGGTCGGCGAAGTAGCTGTCGTTGATCGCTTTGGCCCCGTGGTCGGCCGCCCAGAGCAGGCCGCAGACGATGTTCTCGGTGTAGTACTGGCCGAGCGGCCCGAGCAGCCGGACGGCGGCGATCCTGACGCCCGGGGCGACCCCGGTGACCCCCTTGCCGTCCCGAGCCGCACCGACGATCCCGGCGACGTGGGTGCCGTGGCCGCTCTCGGTCACGCCCTCGTCGGGGCGCCAGGCGCCGTACCGGGGATCGGGGCGGCCATCGGCGCAGGAGGCCGACGCCTGCGGGTCCACGGCGCCGCGCAGGTCCGGGTGGGTGTCGTCGACCCCCGAGTCCAGCACCGCCACCAGCACCCGGCGCAGCTGCTGGGCGGAGGGCAGCGGCCGGTCCGAGCCGTGGTCGAGGGCCGGGCCGCGCAGCAGGGTGGTGGCGCTTCCGGAGCCCTCGGCCGCACCGATCATGGCGAGGTTCCACTGGGCGGCCTCCCGCGGGTCGGGCACGGCGGCCTCGGCGGACCCCGTGGTGCCGTCGGACGCGGGGCCCGGCGTGGGGCCGTCGCACCCGGCCCGGTGGCGGGGGTCGCAACCGTTCCCCGGAGCGGGGAACCGCACGGTCGGCCCGCCGCGGAGCTGCCCGGTCGCCCACGCCCCCGGGCCCAGTGCGTCGCCGCCGCGCCGGAAGTCGCCGATGCCGGCCAGCGAGCCCGGCGGACCGGGCACCGCCTCCGTCCTGGTCGCCCCGACCGCCGCCACCCCGGGCTGCCCGCGGAGCCGTCCGGCGAACCCGTCGTCGGCGTACGCGAGCACCACGCCGATCTGCGGGTACTCCTGGACCACCTGTCCGCCCGCCGCCCGGATCAGCCCGGCGGCCCGGGTGGCTCCCTGGGCGTCCTGCCGGTCGGCCAGCACCAGGTAGCTGAGGTAGGAGCGGCCGGGCCCGGAGACGTAGGGGACGGCGCCGAGCAGCAGGGCGGTCAGCAGCATGGCCAGCAGGACGCGTGCCGGGCCGCCGGAGCGCTTGGCGGGCTTGCCACAGGCCGGACCGACCCGTTCCATCGCGCCGCCTCCGCTCCTCGGCTCCAGCGATCACCGGACTGAATCATCACAATATGAGCGGCTTGTCCTAATTGACCCGTTGGACTAGGTCAGACGGTCGCCCGGCTCCGCCCCCGGTTGCACGGGCCGACGGCCGTACCGCGGCTCCGGCGGCCCGCACCGGCGGGGCCGCTCCGGTTGTCAGTGCCGGGCTGCACCATTGGGGCATGGCGCGACGCACCGGCGAGGACTCGGCTCCCGACCCGCTCGCGGGGTTCGCCCCCGCGACCAGGGCCTGGTTCACGGGCGCCTTCACCGCACCCACCACCGCCCAGTCCGAGGCCTGGGCGGCCATCCGGCGGGAGACGGACGTCCTGGTGGTCGCCCCCACCGGTTCCGGGAAGACGCTGGCGGCCTTCCTCTCCGCGCTCGACCGGCTCAGCAGCACCCCGCCGCCCGCCGACCCCAAGCACCGCTGCCGGGTCCTCTACATCTCGCCGCTCAAGGCCCTCGCGGTGGACGTCGAGCGCAACCTCCGCGCGCCGCTCGCGGGGCTGCACCAGGCGGCGGTGCGGCTGGGCCTGCCGGAGCCGGAGGTCCAGGTGGCCATCCGCTCCGGCGACACCCCTGCCGCCGACCGCCGCCGGTTCGCGAGCCATCCGCCGGACATCCTGATCACCACTCCGGAGTCGCTGTTCCTGCTGCTCACCTCCGCTTCCCGGGAGGCGCTGCGCGGCATCGACACCGTGATCCTGGACGAGGTGCACGCCGTCGCCGGCACCAAGCGCGGTGCCCACCTCGCCCTCAGCCTGGAGCGGCTGGACGAACTGCTGGAGCGTCCGGCCCGCCGGATCGGCCTCTCCGCCACCGTCCGGCCGGTCGAGGAGGTGGCCAGGTTCCTCAGCCCGCAGCGCGGCGCCGCGATCGTCCAGCCGCCCGCCGCCAAGCGGTTCGACCTCTCGGTGGTCGTTCCGGTCGCCGATCTGGACGAGCTGCCCGCCGGCGCGGACGGCGACCCGGCCCGGCAGAGCTCGATCTGGCCGCACGTCGAGGAGCGGATCGTCGACCTGGTCCAGGCCCACCGCTCGACCATCGTCTTCGCCAACTCGCGCCGCCTCGCCGAGCGGCTCTGCAACCGGCTGAACGAGATCGCCGTCGAGCGCGCCGCCGGCACCGAGTCCGATTCGCGGGGCTGTGCCGGGGCGCTGACCGAGTCGCACGCCCCGGCGCAGCTGATGGGCGAGTCCGGTGTCGCCAAGGGCGCGCCCCCGGTGCTGGCCAGGGCGCACCACGGGTCGGTCTCCAAGGAGCAGCGCGCCCTGGTCGAGGAGGAGCTGAAGGCCGGTCGACTGCCGGCGGTGGTGGCCACCTCCAGCCTGGAGCTGGGCATCGACATGGGCGCGGTGGAGCTCGTGGTCCAGGTCGAGTCGCCGCCTTCGGTCGCCTCCGGCCTGCAGCGGGTCGGCCGGGCGGGCCACCAGGTCGGGGCTGTCTCCACCGGCGTGGTCTTCCCCAAGTACCGCGGCGACTTGGTGCAGTCGGCGGTGGTGACGGAGCGGATGCGCGCCGGGCGGATCGAGGCGCTGCGCATCCCGCGCAACCCACTGGACGTGCTGGCCCAGCAGTTGGTCGCCATCACCGCCCTGGACACGTGGGACGTGGACGAGTTGCTTGCCCTGGTCCGCCGGGCCGCACCCTTCGCCACCCTGCCGCAGTCCGCCTTCGACGGCGTGCTGGACATGCTCGCCGGCCGCTATCCCTCCGACGCCTTCGCCGAGTTGCGGCCCCGTCTGGTGTGGGACCGGGTCGCCGGCACGGTCACCGGCCGGCCGGGTGCCCAGCGCCTCGCCGTCACCTCCGGCGGCACCATCCCCGACCGCGGCCTGTTCGGCGTCTTCATCGCCGGCACCGACCCGAAGAAGGGCGGCGGTCGGGTCGGCGAGCTGGACGAGGAGATGGTGTACGAGTCCCGGGTCGGTGATGTCTTCACCCTGGGCACCACCTCCTGGCGGATCGAGGAGATCACCCACGACAAGGTGCTGGTCACTCCGGCCCCCGGCATCCCCGGGCGGCTCCCGTTCTGGAAGGGCGACACCCTCGGCCGTCCGCTCGAACTCGGCCGCGCGGTGGGCGCGTTCGTCCGCGAGCTGGGCTCGCGGACGCCCGAGGAGGCCACCACCCGCCTCAAGGCGGCCGGTCTCGACGACTGGGCGGCCGGCAATCTGCTCACCTACCTCGCCGAGCAGCGCGCCGCCTGCGGCCACCTGCCGGACGACCGCACCATCGTGGTCGAGCGGTTCCGCGACGAGCTCGGCGACTGGCGGATCGTCATCCACTCCCCCTTCGGCGCTCAGGTGCACGCTCCCTGGGCGCTGGCCCTCGGTGCCCGCCTGCGCGAGAAGCACGGCCTGGACCCGCAGGTGATGCACGCCGACGACGGCATCGTGCTCCGCCTGCCGGACGCCGACCTGCTCGACTTCCCTTCCGACCGGCCCGTTTCGGACGAGGCCCCGGTCGGCGCCGACGCCGCGCTCTTCGACGCCGAGGAGATCGAACAGCTGGTCACCGACCAGGTCGGTGGCTCCGCGCTGTTCGCCTCGCGCTTCCGCGAGTGCGCCGGGCGCGCGCTACTGCTTCCCCGGCGCAGTCCCGGCAAGCGCACGCCCCTGTGGCAGCAGCGTCAGCGCGCCTCCCAACTCCTTGAGGTGGCGGCCGAGTACGGCTCCTTCCCGATCGTGCTGGAGGCCGTCCGCGAATGTCTCCAGGACGTGTTCGACGTCCCGGGTCTGGTCGAGTTGATGCGCGATCTGGAGTCGCGCGCCGTACGTCTGGTGGAGGTCACCACCCCCGAGCCCTCCCCCTTCGCCCGCTCCCTGCTCTTCGGCTACGTCGCCCAGTTCCTGTACGAGGGCGACTCCCCGCTCGCCGAGCGCCGCGCCGCCGCCCTCTCACTGGACTCCCGGCTGCTGTCCGAACTGCTCGGCCAGGCCGAGCTCCGTGAACTGCTGGACCCGGACGTGCTCGCCGAATTGGAGGCCGAGCTCCAACGGCTCACCCCCGACCGGCGGGTCAAGGACATGGAGGGCGTCGCCGACGCGCTCCGCCTGCTCGGCCCGCTCAGCGAGGCCGAGTTGACGGCACGCGGCGCCGAGCCGATCTGGGCCCTGGAGCTGGAGGCCGCCCGCCGCGCCATCCGGGTCCGGATCGGCGGCGAGCCGCGCTGGGCGGCGGTCGAGGACGCCGGACGGCTCCGCGACGCCCTCGGTACCCCGCTGCCGGTCGGCGTTCCGGAGGCCTTCACCGAGCCGGTGAAGGACCCGCTGGGCGATCTGCTCGCCCGGTACGCCCGTACCCACGGGCCGTTCACGGCGGCTGAGGCTGCCTCACGGTTCGGCCTGGGCGCGGCCGTGGTCACCGGCGCCCTGCACCGGCTCACTGCCGCCGGCCGCCTGGTCCAGGGCGAGTTCCGCCCGTCCGTCGCCCCCCACCACCCGTCCTCGGAGGCGCTTCACGCCGCCCCCCGTGAGGGCCGCACCACCACCGTCGAGTGGTGCGACAGCGAGGTGCTGCGCAGGCTGCGCCGCCGCTCGCTGGCCGCACTGCGTCAGGAGGTCGAGCCGGTCCCGCCGCGCACGCTGGCCGCCTTCCTGCCCCAGTGGCAGCACCTGGCCGGCCACCGACTGCGCGGTCTCGACGGCCTGCTGCGCGTGGTCGAACAGCTCCAGGGCTCCGCGCTGCCCGCCTCCGCCGTGGAGAAGCTGATCCTGCCGGCCCGGCTGTCCGGCTACGCCCCGGGAATGCTGGACGAGCTGATGGCGGCCGGTGAGGTCGGCTGGTCCGGCGCAGGCGCGCTGGCCGGCAAGGACGGCTGGATCAGCCTGCATCTGCCCGAGTCCGCCCATCTGCTCCGCCCCGAGCCGGTGCCGCCCGCGCTGACACCCGTGCACACCGCCCTGCTGGACGCCCTGGCCGGCGGATACGGCCTGTTCTTCCGCCAGCTCGCCGACCAGGTGCCGGACACACCCGCCGCGGAACTCACCGACGCCCTCTGGGACTTGGTCTGGGCCGGGTACGTCACCAACGACACCCTGGCCCCGTTGCGGGCCCTGCTCGGCTCCGGCCGCACCGCCGGCGCCACCGCGCACCGCACGCCCCGCGCCACCCCACGCGGCCGCTACGGCGGGGCCGGGCGCGGCTTCGGCCGCCCGGCGAGCGCACTGCGCTCCGGCCCGCCGACGGCGGCCGGGCGCTGGTCGCTGCTGCCCGTGTTCACCGGGGACGCGACGGTCCGGGCCGCCGCACAGGCCCAGAGCCTGCTCGACCGGCACGGTGTGCTCACCCGGGGCACGGTCGCCGCCGAGCGCGTTCCGGGCGGCTTCGCGGGGGTGTACCGGGTGCTCGCCGCCTTCGAGGAGCGCGGCCGGGCCCGGCGGGGCTACTTCGTGGAGGGCCTCGGCGGCGCCCAGTTCGCCATGGACGGCGCGGCCGACCGGCTGCGCTCGGTCAACGGCCGGCTGGAGCGGGCCGCCGCCACCGGGTGGCCGGGCAGCGGCACCGGAGTCGAGCCGCCCCAGGCCCTGGTGCTGGCGGCGGCCGATCCGGCCAACGCCTACGGTGCCGCACTGCCCTGGCCGGAGCCGCCGACCCCGTCGGGTGGCAAGGCGACCGCCGCCGCACACCGCCCCGGCCGCAAGGCAGGTGCCCTGGTGGTGCTGATAGACGGCGAGCTGGCGCTCTACGTCGAGCGCGGCGGGAAGTCCCTGCTGGCCTGGCAGCCGCTGCCGGTGGCGGTCGAGGCGCTGGCCGATGCGGTCCGGCAGGGCGCCCTGGGCAGCAGCGTCACCATCGAGCGTGCCAACGGCGAGCCGGCGCTCACCTCCGACCTGGGCCGCCTCCTGGAGCAGACCGGCTTCCACCCCACCCCGCGCGGCCTGCGTCTGCGGTCCTGAGCGCTCCTGGCTTCCCCTGGAAATCGGACGCACTAGCCGTCAAGCGGCGGCGCTGGTTCCGCCTCGGGCGGTTCACCCGTACGGTGTTGTGGCCCGGTCAGCGAACGGCGGTTGCTGTGCACCGGTACGAGTCCGATGCCCCACCCGCTCAGCGCCAGTACCCCGAGCACCGCATCACTGCTCGGCAGCCCGTGGGCCGACAGGAGTGCCGAGCCCGCCGCGGCCGACGGCACGGCCAGACCCCAACGCCGGTCGACTTCTATTCGCCCAAGGGCGGGAACAGATCGTCGTGCGGCGGCACAGACCGCCCGGACCCTCCGCATCGCAGGCCTCCTTCACTCGTCCCCCGCTTGGCGCGGGGAGGGCGAGGTCCGGTCAGGCCGCCACCACGTCCACGGCCGCAGCCTTGGGCGAGATGCCGCTCATCCGGTCGACGCCGGGAGCGGGCAGCGGAACCGGTTCGAGTACCGGCCTCAGCAGCTCACCATCCGAGAGGGTGGCCATTGCCGCAAGTTCGGCGAGCGACAGCTCGTCGCTGACCTCGCGCATGACTTCGGACATCCGGACATCGAGCGCGTCGCAGATGGCGGAGAGCAGTTCGGAGGACGCCTCCTTCTGCCCCCGCTCGACCTCGGAGAGGTACCCGAGCGAAACCCTGGCGGCCGCCGACACCTCGCGGAGTGTGCGGCCCTGGCGCTGGCGCTGCCGACGCAGCACATCGCCCAGTAGGCGACGGAGCAGGATCATCGGTGCCTCCCTCCTCGGACTGCGGATCGAGATGTCACGCCCCCACCGTACCGCCTTGTCCGCATCGCGTGCGGGGACCCTGGTCGTGTTCACTCTGGGCTGCAAGGCTGTCCCCTCCCCTGTTTGTTCCCCGCCCGGACCGTCCACGCGCCCGCTCCGGACCCGCAGCCGAGGCCACGCGAGTTCCCGGCTACCTGGTTTCTGCCCAACCAGGCCATCTGGTGTAACACGATCCTCCAGCCCTGACAGCCAGTTCAGTACCGGTTCAGGAAAACTGCCGGCAATCTCAGCGCGACGGGGATTCAGCCGCTATGTGGTCGCTCAGCAACTCCAGCGCGGCGGTCACCGCATTGGCACGGATTCTGTCACGTGCTCCCGAGAGCCGGGGCGAGACGACGAAGGTTCCCTCCGGCCCGGCCAGTGCCACGTGTACGGTACCGACCTCCCGGCCGTCCTGCGGCTCGGGTCCGGCCACGCCGGTGGTGGCCAGTCCGTAGGTGGCGCCCAGCAGTCTGCGGACGCCGTCGGCCATCTGCCGGGCCACCACGGGGTGCACCGGGCCGTGGACGGCCAGCAGGCCCTCGTCCACCCCGAGCACGGACGCCTTCAGGTCGGTGGCGTACGCGGTGACCGAGCCGCGGAAGGTCCTGGAGGCGCCGGGGACGTCCACCAGGGCCGCCGCCAACAGGCCACCGGTCAGCGACTCCGCGACGGCGAGCGTGGCACCGCGCCCGCGCAGTGCGGCATGCACCTGCGCGGCCAGTCCGTGGTCCGGCGCCGCCGCGCGGTCCGCCCGGGTGGTGTCGTTCACTGCTCGGCCCGATCCTTGGCCATGCCGGCACGGCGCAGCCGGATCGCCTGTCCGATGTAGTCCAGCCCGGTACCGACGGTGAGCACCACGGCGAGGCCCATCAGCACGGCCCGCCCGGTGGCCAGCCAGCCGGTGAGCACCAGCACGTACATGCCGACCGCGATGCCCTGGGTGAGGGTCTTCAGCTTGCCGCCCCGGCTCGCCGGGATGACGCCGTAGCGGATCACCCAGAAGCGCAGCAGGGTGATGCCGAGCTCGCGGGCCAGGACGACCACGGTGATCCACCAGGCGAGGTCGCCGAGGACGGAGAGGCCGACCAGCGCGGAGCCCATGATCGCCTTGTCGGCGATCGGGTCGGCGATCTTCCCGAAGTCGGTCACCAGGCCCTTGCGGCGGGCCAGTTCCCCGTCGAACAGGTCGGTGATCATCGCGATGGCGAACGAGGCCCAGGCGACCGAGCGCCACTTGGGATCATGGCCGCCGGCCGCGAAGAGCAGCGCCACGAACACCGGCACCAGCAGCAGCCGGACCATCGTCAGGACGTTGGCGATGTTCCAGAGGCCCGGCTGCGGCGGCAGCGCCGCCCCCGGACGGCCCGGGTGCGGCGCTGCTGGGGCGCCCGGCCCCTGGGTCATGCCTCGGCCCCGGCGTTGTCCGCGCTGTCCGCACTGGCCGTGTTGGCCGTGTTGGCCGTGTTGGCCGGAATCAGCTCCGCGACGAGGTCGACGCCCTCGGTACCGACCACGACGGCGCGGTGGAACTCACCGACCTTGGCGTGCTCGGCGCCCAGCAGGGTGGTCAGGCCGTCCGTCTCGGGGGCCTGGTGGGCCGCCCGGCCCTCGACCACGCCGTCCTCGACCGACTCGACCAGTACCGTGACCTCGGTGCCGATCCGCTGCTCGGCGCGCTGCGCGGTCATCTCCTCGGCGAGCCGGGACAGCTTGGCCAGCCGCTCGGAGATCACGTCCTCGGGCAGCTTGCCGTCGTAGGTCGCCGCCTCGGTGCCGTCCTCGTCGGAGTAGCCGAAGACGCCGATCGCGTCCAGCCCGGCGTGCGTGATGAAGCGTTCCAGCTCGGCGAAGTCCTCCTCGGTCTCACCGGGGAAGCCGACGATGAAGTTGGAGCGGGCGCCGGCCTGCGGGGCCTTGTCCCGGATGGTCTTCAGCAGCTCCAGGAACTGGTCGGTGTTCCCGAAGCGGCGCATCCGGCGCAGCACCGCCGGCGCGGAGTGCTGGAAGGACAGGTCGAAGTACGGGACGACGCCGTCGGTGGCGGTCATCGCGTCGATCAGGCCGGGCCGCATCTCGGCGGGCTGCAGGTAGCTGACCCGGACCCGCTCGATGCCCTCGACGGCGGCGATCTCGGTCAGCAGCGTCTCCAGCAGGCGGATGTCGCCCAGGTCCTTGCCGTACGAGGTGTTGTTCTCGCTGACCAGGACCACCTCGCGCACCCCCTGCCCGGCCAGCCAGACGGCCTCGTTCAGCACGTCGGACGGGCGGCGGGAGATGAAGGAGCCGCGGAAGGCGGGGATGGCGCAGAACGAGCAGCGGCGGTCGCAGCCGGAGGCCAGCTTGATCGAGGCCACCGGGCTGTCGTCCAGCCGCTTGCGCAGCGTGCGCGGGCCGGAGGCGGGGGCGACGCCCTCCGGGAGGTCCTCGGGGGCGCCGTGGCCCGGCAGCGCGACCTCCGCGGCGGCCGCCTGGCGCTCGACCGGGGTCAGCGGGAGCAGCTTGCGGCGGTCGCGCGGGAGGTGGGGGGCGTGGTGGCCGCCGGAGAGGATGGTCTGCAGGCGGTCGGAGATGTCGGCGTAGTCGTCGAAGCCCAGTACGCCGTCCGCCTCGGGCAGCGCGTCGGCGAGCTCCTTGCCGTATCGCTCGGCCATGCAGCCGACCGCGACGACGGCCTGGGTACGGCCGTGGCCCTTGAGGTCGTTGGCCTCCAGCAGGGCGTCCACGGAGTCCTTCTTGGCAGCTTCGACGAACCCGCAGGTGTTGACGACGGCGACGTCGGCTTCGGAGGCGTCGTCGACGAGCTGCCAGCCGTCGGCCTCCAGTCGCCCGGCGAGTTCCTCGGAGTCCACCTCGTTGCGGGCGCATCCGAGCGTGACAAGGGCGACTGTACGGCGTTCAGGCATAGGGCCAAGATTAACGCGCGACTTCCGGTGCCGTTCGCCCCGGAGGCCGCGCGCCCGGAATGTACGGGTCCGCTCAGCCCGCCTGCGGGTCTCCCGGGGTGTACGTGAGGTGCACCACCTGGCCGTCGGCGCCCGCCGGGCCGAGGTCCTTGCCGTTGACGTACACGTGTACGGCGGCCGCGTTGCCGATCACCAGCTTGATCTGCTTTGGGTCGGTGAAGGTCTGGTCGGTGCCCTGGTCCAGGTTGTTCTGGAAGAGCGACTTACCGTTGCTGTCGGTGGCCGAAACCCAGCTGGTGTCCTTCTCCGCGACCAGTTTGACGGTGACCTTGTCGGCCGGGACGGCAGCGATCGCGCCCGGGCTCGATGCCGCGGCACTCGGCGCGGCACTCGCCGTGGTGGCGGACGGTCGGCCGGACCGTGACGCTGTCGGGGCGGCGGTGGACCGCGGGGTGTCGGCCGAGCCGGCCGTGGAACGGCTCGGCTTGCCGGCGAACAGGTTGAAGCCGATCAGCGCGACCACCACGACGATCGCGACCGTCATCGCGGCCGTCCAGTTCGGGCGCCGGTGGTCGGTGACCTTGATCGGCCCGGTGTCCAGCAGCTGGTGCGGGCGCTGCAGCCCCGGCGGTCCGCCGTGCTCGGCGTCGTACCTGGCGACCAGCGGCTCGGCGTCGACACCGACCGTCCGGGCGATCGACCTGATGTGGCCACGGGCGTAGAAGTCGCCGCCGCAGCGGCTGAAGTCGTCGTCCTCGATGGCGCGCACGATCGGCACCCGGACCTGGGTGCCGGAACTCACCTGATCGACCGTCATCCCGGCGGCCAGCCGGGCCGCAGCGAGTGTCCGGCCGATGCTCTCCGCTTCGGCGGCGGGCCCGGCGGACGACAGCTGCTCCGGAACGGCCCCCGAGGGGGTGGCGGAGGACCGAGGACTGGCGCGGCGGAGGAACTTGCCGATGGTCACTGGAGAGCGCCTTTCGACGTTGGCCATCTGCTGAGAAGACAGTTTAGGGGCGGAGGCGGAGCCTTTCTCAAGCGGAGCGGACCCTGACGCGCCCCCTGTTTCCGGTGGGCGCTGACCCGCGGTCAACCGGGCGGGGCACACCGGCCCCCTTCCCGGGCCGAGCCGGTGGTTCCACGTCTACCGGGCCCCACCCGCTTCCTCCGAACGAGTGAGGCCCCGCTGCCGTCAGCCGCGGATGGTGAGCAGGACGGCGTCCAGTTCGTCCGGTTTGACGAGCACGTCGCGGGCCTTGGAACCCTCGCTCGGCCCGACGATGCCGCGCGACTCCATGAGGTCCATCAACCGCCCGGCCTTGGCGAAACCGACCCGCAGCTTGCGCTGGAGCATCGAGGTCGAGCCGAACTGGGTGGAGACCACCAGCTCGACGGCCTGGATCAGCAGCTCCAGATCGTCGCCGATCTCCTCGTCGATCTCCTTCTTCGACCCGCCGCCGACCATGACGTCGTCCCGGTAGGTCGCGGCCAGCTGGTCCTTGCAGTGCTGGACCACCTTTGCGATCTCGGCCTCGGTGACGAAGGCGCCCTGCATCCGGACCGGCTTGCCTGCGCCCATCGGCAGGAAGAGCGCGTCGCCCTTGCCGATCAGCTTCTCGGCGCCCGGCTGGTCCAGGATGACCCGGGAGTCGGCCATCGCCGAGGTGGCGAAGGCCAGCCGGCTCGGGACGTTGGCCTTGATCAGACCGGTGACCACGTCCACCGAGGGCCGCTGGGTGGCCAGCACCAGGTGGATTCCGGCCGCCCGGGCCAGCTGGGTGATCCGGACCACCGAGTCCTCGACGTCGCGCGGGGCGACCATCATCAGGTCGGCCAGCTCGTCCACGATCACCAGCAGGTACGGGTACGGCTTCAGCTCGCGCTCGCTGCCCAGCGGCGGGGTGACCTTGCCCGCCCGGATCGCCGCGTTGAAGTCGTCCACGTGCCGGAAGCCGAAGGCCGCCAGGTCGTCGTAGCGCTGGTCCATCTCGCGCACCACCCACTGGAGGGCCTCGGCAGCCTTCTTGGGGTTGGTGATGATCGGCGTGATCAAGTGCGGGATGCCCTCGTACGCCGTCAGCTCGACCCGCTTGGGGTCGACCAGCACCATCTTGACCTCGTCCGGGGTGGCGCGGACCAGCACGGAGGTGATCAGGCAGTTGATGCAGGAGGACTTGCCCGCACCGGTCGCACCGGCCACCAGGATGTGCGGCATCTTGGCGAGATTGGCCGTCACGGTGTGGCCCTCGACGTCCTTGCCCATCCCGACCACCATCGGGTGCGGGTCCTCGACGGCGCTGCGCGAGCGCAGCAGGTCGCCGAGGTTGACCATCTCCCGGTCCCGGTTGGGGATCTCCACCCCGACCGCCGACTTGCCGGGGATCGGGCTGATGATCCGCACGTCCGGACTGGCCACCGCGTAGGCGATGTTCTTGGCCAGCGCGGTGATCCGCTCGACCTTCACGGCGGGGCCGAGCTCGACCTCGTAGCGGGTCACCGTCGGGCCGCGGGTGAAGCCGGTGACCCTGGCGTCCACCTTGAACTCCGCGAAGACGCCACTGAGCTGGGCCACCACCTCGTCGTTGAGGGCACTGCGGGCCTTGGCCGGCGCACCGTACTCCAGCAGGTCCGGCGGTGGCAGCTGGTACGCGCCGCCGCCGGGCAGCTGGAGCTGCTCCATCCGGACCGGGTCCGCCCCGTGCTTGGACAGGTCGACCCGGTCGGCGGTGCGGGCGGCCGGAACCGCGGGCTCCTCCGCCGGAGCGGTGCGGTCCTGGACCTGGTGCATGATTCCGGCCACCGCGGGCGAGGCGGGCACCCCGTGCGCCAGGGCGCTGCCCAGCTCGGCGGCGACCCCTGCGGCAATGTCCCGGGTCGCGTACGGGTCCGGAGCGAACGCGTCGTCGGCGGCCGCCTGTTCGGCCTCGTCCGCCTTCTTGCGCCGGCGCCGCCGCCGGGCCGCCACCTCGTCCTCGGGGGCGTCCTCGTTCTCGACGGCGAACGGCAGCGCGTCCGGGTCGGCGTCCTCGGGTGGCTCGGTGGAGTACTCGTGCCCGTACTCCTGGTCGTACTCGGCGTACGGCGACTCGACGATGCCCAGGTGCTCCCCGAACAGGCGCAGCCGCTCGGGGATCCGGTTGACGGGGGTGGCGGTGACCACCAGCAGGCCGAAGAAGGCGAGCAGCAGCAGCAGCGGCACCGCGAGCGGCGGTCCGGCGGCGGCCATCATCGGCGTCGACACCGCCCAGCCGAGGATGCCCCCGGCCAGCCGTATCCGGGTCGCACCGGAGGACATCCCGGGGGCGCCGCAGCCGATGTGCACCAGGCCGAGGATGCCCACGATCAGCGCACTCAGCCCGATCGCAACCCGGCCGTTGGCCTCGGGCACCCCCGGGTGGCGCATCAGACGGACCGCCAGGACGGCGAGCAGAAGGGGCATCAGTACATCGAGTCGGCCGAACAGCCCCGACACCACGTCGGTGGCCGCCTCGCCCAGCCAGCCCTGCGGGCTGAACCAGGTACCCACCGCCGTGACCAGGGACAGCGCGAGCAGCAGCAGTGCCATCCCGTCCTTGCGGTGGTCGGGGTGGAGGTTCCTGGCGCCGTCGCCGAAGCCCCGGAAGACCGCGCCGAGGCTGTGCGCCATTCCCAGCCAGACCGCCCGGACGGCCCGGAAGAGTATCGGCCGCGGCGGCGGCGATGCCGCGGCCCTGGCGGCGGGCTTGGCCGTGGTCCGCTTCGCGGGGGCCCGCTTGGCCGCCGGCTTGGCGGCGGTGGGCTTCTTCGCGACGGCCTTCTTCGCTGCGGGCTTCGCTGCGGGCTTGGCGGTGGGCTTGGCGGTGGGCTTCTTCGCAACAGCCTTCTTCGCGGCGGGCTTGGCGGTGGAGGCCTGCTTGGCCGGCCCGGGTTTCGAGTTGCGTGCGGCACTGCCGGGCGTACGTGTGGCCATGAGTCAGCAGCCTACCGGGGGCCGCTCACCGTGCACATGTGACCGATCGCCACGTGTCGCCGACGCCTCGTCAGGCGAGGATCCGGTGGCAGCCGACCGGCTACGGGCCCCGGGCAGCGCGCCGACTCGCCAGGCTCCGAGAAGTCACGCTCCACTGTCGTCTTTCAGGGGCGCACGCGGGGCGCGCGAAGCTCAGTTCGCGCCCGGTCGCAGGGCTTCGAGCGCCTGGCGCAGACTCGAGAGCTTGCGCTCCAGATGCGCCGCCGTGACTGCCGCGCCCGCCTCGCTGGACCCCGCC
The DNA here is from genome assembly GCF_055579945.1 of Kitasatospora sp. NPDC032150. NCBI lineage: Bacteria > Bacillati > Actinomycetota > Actinomycetes > Kitasatosporales > Streptomycetaceae > Kitasatospora > Kitasatospora sp. NPDC032150. Next base: position 119,653 of record NZ_JBVIMH010000022.1, read on the forward strand.
AGCTGCTTGGTGAGCGCCTCCGCCTGCTCCTCCACCGAGGCCAGCCGGGCGGACAGCTCGCCGAGCAGCGCACCGCCGATCGCCGGCTGCTCCTCCGCCTCCAACTGCAGCCGCAGCAACGCCGCCTGCTCCTTGAGCTGGCAGTTCTTGGTGTAGAGATCCACGAAGACGGATACCTTGGCGCGCAGCACCCACGGGTCGAAGGGCTTGGAGATGTAGTCCACCGCACCGGCCGCGTAGCCCCGGAAGGTGTGGTGCGGGCCGTGGTTGATCGCGGTCAGGAAGATGATCGGGATGTCCCTGGTCCGTTCCCGGCGCTTGATGTGGGCGGCCGTCTCGAAGCCGTCCATCCCGGGCATCTGCACGTCCAGCAGGATCACCGCGAAGTCGTCGGTGAGCAGCGCCTTCAGCGCCTCCTCGCCGGACGCGGCGCGCACCAGGGTCTGGTCCAGCGCGGAGAGGATCGCCTCCAGCGCGAGCAGGTTCTCCGGCCGGTCGTCGACCAGGAGGATCTTCGCCTTCTGCACCAGGACCCGCCCTCCTGCCGGTTGTTTTCCGAGGGAAGGCACCCGCGTGCCGCCCACCACTGCCCCGGTCATGCTAGCCGCACCCCCTCGCCCGCCACATCGCTGTGCGCAAATGCGGCCCGCAGACTTCGTGGAGACACTCCGAACCGCGACCGGCCTGAGAACGCGCCTTGTCACCATCCGATCACCGTTCGCAACGATGGGTGACCTTACCCGGTTCCCGGCTCGGCCCGCCAGCCCAGCCGGAAACCCTGATTCCCCATATTTTTCGGTTCGACTCGCCTCCGGGAGCGCTGCGCCGCGCCCTTCCCTCGCACACGTAGTCAGACGCGCCCGGCGCGCGTTCCGGATTGCCCGCGCCGTTGGCGACTACTTGCCGGTCAGCCACTGGCGCATGACCGCCAGCAGGTGATCGGTCTCGACCGGCTTGGTGACGTGGTCGTTGGCCCCGGCCTCCAGGCTCTTCTCCTTGTCCCCCTTCATCGCCTTGGCGGTCAGCGCGATGATCGGCAGGCCGGAGAACTGGGGCATCCGGCGGATCGCCTCGGTGGTCGCGTAGCCGTCCATCTCCGGCATCATGATGTCCATCAGGACCAGCGCCACGTCCTCGTGCTGCTCCAGCACCTCCAGGCCGGCCCGCCCGTTCTCGGCGTACAGCACCGTCAGCCCGTACTGCTCCAGCACACTGGTCAGCGCGAAGACGTTCCGGACGTCGTCGTCCACGATCAGGACCCGCTGGCCTTCGAAGCGGCCCTGGAACTGCTCCACGCCGTTCTGCCGCGCGACCGGCTCTCCGCCGAGGCCGCCGGCCTGCTCCTCGGCCGCCCGCCGCCGCTCGGCCTCGCCCCGGCGGCGCTCCTGCGCCAGCTCGCGCACCTCCTGCGCCCAGTGCTCCGCCGGGTTCTCGCCCACCGGCACCGGAGTCCCGGCCGGGGTCACTGCCACGCTGGCCCTGACCTGCGGCGACGGCAGGCGCTCCAGAGTGACCGCCGAGCCTGGGGCCTCGCTGCGCAGCGGCATGTAGAGGGTGAAGGTCGAGCCCTGTCCCAGTTCGCTCTCGGCGTGGATCTCACCACCGAGCAGCCTGGCGATCTCCCGGCTGATGGAGAGCCCGAGGCCGGTGCCGCCGTACTTGCGGCTGGTGCCGCCGTCGGCCTGCTTGAAGGCCTCGAAGATCTCCCGCAGCTTGTTGTCCGGGATGCCGATACCGGTGTCGGAGACCGAGAAGGCGATCAGCGGCTCGTCGGGGTCGGTGATCGACCCGCTCTCCAGCAGCTGCTCCCGGATGTGCTGCGGAGCGCCGCCCGCCCGGCGGATCCGCAGTTCGACCGCGCCGGACTCGGTGAACTTGAAGGCGTTGGAGAGCAGGTTGCGCAGCACCTGCTGGAGCCGCTGTTCGTCGGTGTGCAGGGTGACCGGGAGGTCCGGGGAGACCACCACCGCGAAGTCCAGGCTCTTGCCCACGGTGAGCGGGCGGAATGCGGCCTCGACGTAGTCGACCAGCTGGACCAGTGCGATCCTGGCCGGGCGGACGTCCATCTTGCCCGCCTCGACCTTGGAGAGGTCGAGGATGTCGTTGATCAGCTGGAGCAGGTCGGAGCCCGCGCCGTGGATGGTCTCGGCGAACTCGACCTGCTTGCTGGAGAGGTTGCCCTCGTTGTTGTCGGAGAGCAGCTTGGCCAGGATCAGCAGCGAGTTGAGCGGGGTGCGCAGCTCGTGCGACATGTTGGCGAGGAACTCGCTCTTGTAGCGCGAGGCGAGTGCGAGCTGTTCGGCGCGCTCCTCCAGGACCTGCCTGGCCTCCTCGATCTCGCCGTTCTTGATCTCGATGTCGCGGTTCTGCTGGGCGAGTTGCTCGGCCTTCTCCTGCAACTCCTCGTTGGTGCGCTCCAGCTCCTCCTGGCGGGCCTCCAACTCGGCGGACCGCATCGAGAGTTCGGCGGTGAGCCGCTGGGACTCCAGCAGCAGGCCCTCGGTCTTGGTGTTGACGCTGATGGTGTTGACGGTGACGCCGATCAGGTCGGCGATCTGGTTGAGGAAGTCCAGCGCGACGGTGGTGAAGGAACTGAAGGTGGCCAGCTCGATCACACCGAGCAGCCGGCCCTCGAACATCACCGGGAGCACCACCACGTGGGCCGGGCTGGCCTCGCCGAGGCCGGAGGCGATCTTCAGGTAGCCGGGCGGGGTCTCCTTGAGGATGATCGAGCGCTTCTCCACCGCCACCTGGCCGACCAGCCCCTCACCGGGTCGGAAGGTGGTCGGCATCGCCCGGCGCTGGTAGCCGTAACTGCCGATCAGGCGCAGCACGGTGTCGTTCTCGTCGTCGTCCTCGGTGATCAGTTCGGCGGTGCGCCCGGCCGGCTGGGCGAGGAAGAAGGCGCCGTGCTGGGCGGAGACCACCGGGGTCAGTTCGTTCATGATCAGCGAGGCCACGGCCTCCAGGTCACGGCGTCCCTGCAGCAGGCCGGAGATCCGGGCGAGGTTGGTCTTGAGCCAGTCCTGCTCCTGGTTGGTGCGGGTGGTGTCGCGCAGGTTGGCGATCATCTGGTTGATGTTGTCCTTGAGCTCCTCGATCTCGCCGGACGCGTCGACGTCGACCTTCAGACTCAGGTCGCCCCTGGTCACGGCGGTGGCCACCTGGGCGATCGCCCGCACCTGGCGGGTCAGGTTGTTGGCGAGCTCGTTCACCGACTCGGTGAGGTCCTGCCAGGTGCCGTCCACCCCGGGGACCCGGGCCTGGCCGCCGAGCCGGCCGTCGGTGCCCACCTCGCGGGCGACCCGGGTGACCTCGTCGGCGAAGGCGCCGAGCTGGTCGACCATGGTGTTGATGCTGGTCTTGAGCCCCAGGATCTCGCCCCGGGCGTCCACGTCGATCTTCTGCGAGAGGTCGCCGCGGGCCACCGCGGTGATGACCAGGGCGATGTTCCGCACCTGCCCGGTCAGGTTGTTGGCCATCTGGTTGACATTGTCGGTCAGGTCCTTCCAGATGCCGGCGACGCCGGGGACGCTGGCCTGGCCGCCCAGGATGCCGTCGGTGCCCACCTCGCGCGCCACCCGCGTCACCTCGACGGCGAACGAGGACAGCTGGTCCACCATGGTGTTCAAGGTGCCCGCCAGGGCCGCGACTTCGCCCTGCGCCTCGATGGTGATCTTCTTGGAGAGGTCACCCCGGGCGACCGCCGAGGCGACCTCGGCGATGTTGCGGACCTGACTGGTCAGGTTGGACGCCATGAAGTTGACGTTGTCGGTCAGGTCCCGCCAGATACCGGAGACCCCGCTCACGCGGGCCTGACCGCCGAGGATCCCCTCGGTACCGACCTCGCGGGCCACCCGGGTGACCTCGTCCGCGAACGCCGACAGCTGGTCCACCATCGTGTTCACGGTCATCACCAGCTCACGGATCTCGCCGCGCGCGTCGACGGTGATCTTCTTGGAGACGTCGCCGCGGGCCACCGCCGTGGTCACCTCCGCGATGTTCCGGACCTGACTGGTCAGGTTGGACGCCATGAAGTTGACGCTGTTGGTCAGGTCCTTCCAGGTACCGGACACCCCCGGCACGCTCGCTTGACCGCCGAGGATGCCCTCGGTGCCGACGTCCCTGGCAACTCTGGTCACCTCGTCGGCGAAGGCACCGAGCTGGTCGACCATGGTGTTGATGGTGTTCTTCAACTCCAGGATCTCGCCCCGGGCGTCCACCTGGATCTTCTGCGACAGGTCGCCCTTGGCCACCGCCGTGGTCACCTGAGCGATGTTGCGCACCTGGTTGGTCAGGTTGTTGGCCATCGAGTTGACGTTCTCGGTGAGGTCCTTCCAGACCCCCGCGACGCCCGGCACCTGCGCCTGGCCGCCGAGGATGCCCTCCGTCCCCACCGCGCGCGCCACCCTGGTCACCTGCTCGGCGAAGCCGGAGAGCTGGTCGACCATGGTGTTGATGGTGTTCTTCAACTCCAGGATCTCGCCCCGGGCATCGACCTCGATCTTGCGCGAGAGGTCGCCCTTGGCCACCGCCGTGGTCACCTCGGCGATGTTGCGCACCTGCGCGGTCAGGTTGTTGGCCATGAAGTTCACCGAGTCGGTGAGATCACGCCACACCCCGGCGACGCCCGGCACCTGCGCCTGGCCGCCGAGCCGGCCCTCGGTGCCCACGTCCCTGGCCACCCTGGTGACCTGAGCTGCGAAGGAGTTGAGCTGGTCCACCATCGTGTTGACGGTGTTCTTCAGCGCCAGCATCTCGCCGGCCACGTCCACCGTGACCTTGTGCGAGAGGTCGCCCTTGGCCACCGCCGTGGTCACCTCGGCGATGTTGCGCACCTGTGCGGTCAGCCGGCCGGCCATGGTGTTGACCGAGTCGGCCAGGTCCTTCCAACTGCCCGACATGCCTCGCACCCTGGCCTGGCCGCCGAGCTTGCCCTCGGTACCCACCTCGAGGGCGACCCTGGTCACCTCGTCGGTGAACTCCGAGAGCTGGTCCACCAGTCCGTTGACCGTCCGGCCGACCTTGAGGAACTCCCCGCGCAAGGGGTGGCTCACCCCGTTCATATGGACCGAGCGCAACTCCATCCGCTGGTCCAGGTCGCCCTCGGCGATCGAGGAGAGCACCCGGCCCACCTCGGCCATCGGCCGCGCCAGGTCGTCGATCAGCGCGTTGCAGTTGTCGACCGCCGCCATCCAGGCGCCCTCGCCGACCCCGCTCTCCAGCCGCTCGGACAGCCGCCCCTCCCGGCCCACCGCCCGGCGGACCCGAGCCAGTTCACCGGTCAGGTGCTGGTTGCGCTCGGCGACCTCGTTGAACACCGCCGCGATCTCGGCCAGCGGCCCGTCCCCCGGAACGGTGAGCCGGCGGCGGAAGTTGCCGTCCCGCATCGCCGTCAGCGCCGCCAGCAGCTTGCGCAGATCCGCGGGCTCGGCTCCCCGGTTGTGACTCGGACGCCGCCCCTGGCTGCCGCGTGCCTGCGCGGCCCGGCCACCGCGCGCGGTCGCCGGAGTCGTACCGGGTACGTCCTTGGTGGCCGAACTCAACGGGCCCTCCCACGTCGTGACTGTTCAAGTCCGATCGGCAACGGGCACCGGCCCGCCCCCGAACACCGCCCCGGCCGCTGCAGACAGCCGCCGGCACACCCCACCGACCGTACTGCGTCGCCGCATGCGGCGGACCCCCAGTCTGGCAGCAGCGGCGTTCCGTGTCCGGCCCGTTGCACAGGGTCTCCACCTGTCCGGGACAAACTGGTGGCCAGAATCACCTTCTCGTGGCTGTTTCGGCGCCCCGGGCCCACGGGGTACCAAGCGGAAAGTAGGGTGGAGCGCTGCACCTGGCCATGGGCGCTCCCCGCCGCCGCTCCGACACCCGCCGCCAGGTCGGCCGGGCCGGGACGGGGTTCCCGACCGGCACCAACGGGAAGTCTCTCCCGGCCGGTGCCAACGGGCCGGAGCAGAGCCGTCGAGCGACCTGATGGGAGAAGTGGCACGTGGTCACCGCGCGCGCAACCGCCACCTTCGAACCGGTCGGCCGCTCGGCCGCCGCCGCGCGCGGCTTCGTCCGCGACGCCCTGCTCGGCTGGGGGCTCCCCGAGGTCGTCGACGACGCCGTCGTCCTGGTCAGCGAACTCGTCACCAACGCCGTGGTGCACGCCGGTACCGCCGCCGAGGTCGCCTGCCTGCGCGAGGAGGACTCGGTACGGATCGAGGTGACCGACCGCCACCCCGAACGCGGCCTGCCGTCCTTCGCCAACGTCCCCGCCACCTCCTCCGACCGCTACGCCGACCCGGACGGCGAGGGCGGCCGCGGCCTGCTGATGTGCTCCGCGCTCTCCAGCCGCTGGGGCGTCGAGTACGCGGCCGGGCAGAAGACCGTCTGGTTCCGGCTGCCGCTGCCCGAACACGTCACCGGCACCCGCTACGCCCTGCCCAGCCTCCCCGGCGGCGAACTCCCCGACGCCGAGGCCCCGGTGCGGGTCGCCGTCGTACAGGTGGACGAGCACGGCCTGGTCCGCGCCTGGAACCCGGACGCCGAGGCGCTCTTCCAGTACCCCGCAGACCGGATCGTCGGCCGCCCCTGGAGCGAGCTGGCCGTCTGGCCGCAGACCGCCGGGATCGGCCTCGGCCTCGCCGAGACCCTCCGGCTGGCCCGCTGGGAGGGCGGCTTCGGGCTGCGCCACGCGGACGGCCGGGTCACCGAGGTGTACGGCCTCCAAGTCCGGGTCCGCGACACCCGCGGCACTCCGTCCACCCTCTGCCTGCTGGTCCGCGAGATCGACCGCGGTGTACTGCGCTCCCCCAGCACCGCCGTCGAGACCCCGTCGGCCATCGAACCGCTGGACCTGCTGGTCGGCCCGATCGACCAGCACGACCTCGGCGGCCTGCTCCAGCGCGTCGTCGAACGCGCCCGCGACCTGCTCGACGCCGACGCCGCGTACCTGATGCTCACCAGCGACGACGAGACCGAGTTCGAGGTCCGCGCGGCCACCGGGCTCAGCCCGCTGGGACGCCAGAGCGGCCCGATCCCGGTCGCGGCCGGCACCGGCCGCGGCTTCGACTCCGCCCGGCTGCCCGCCGTGCACGAGGACCTCTCGGTGCGACCCGGCTCGGCGCCGCTGCTCACCGGCACCGGCCTGCGCTCGCTGATCACCGTCCCGCTCAAGGTCGAGGGCCGCCTCACCGGCTCGCTCGGCGTGGCCGCCGCCACCCCCGGGCGCTACGACAACGAGGACGCGCTGCGCCTCCAGTTCGCCGCCGACCGGATCGCCCTCGCCCTGGAGAGCGCCCGGCTCACCGAACTCGAGCGCCTGCGCAGGGGCTCGCTCTCCTTCCTGGTCGAGGCCTCCGACCTGCTCGCCGGCACCCTTGAGCACCAGCAGACCCTCGCCCTGATGGCCCAGATGTCCGTCCCCACCCTGGCCGCCTGGTGCGCCGTCTACACCACCGCCGACCAGAACGGCGGCGGCGCCGACCTCGCCTTCGTACTGCACGAGGACGAGGACCGGATCGACCCGCTGCGCGCCCTGCTCGACAAGACCCCTGCCCCCGAGACCGACCCCGCACCCGGCGCCCGGTTCTGGAAGGGCCCGTTGGAGACCGCCCGCGCCGCCGGCCTGGCCGACAGCCCCGAACTGGCCGGACTGCTCGGCGAGACCGTGGTCCTGCCGCTCGCCGCCCGCAACCGGGTCATCGGCCTGCTGGTCCTCGGTGTCGGCACCGGTGTCCGATTCCGTCAGGAGATGCTCGAACTCGCCGAGGACCTCTCCCGCCGAGCCGCCCTCGCCCTCGACAACTCCCGCCTCTACTCCGAGCGCACCGCCACCAGCCAGGCCTTCCAACGCGCCCTGCTTCCGCCCGACCTGCCCAAGGTCCCGGGCGTCGAGGTGGAGGTCTTCTACCAGGCCGCCGGCGAGGGCAACGAGGTCGGCGGCGACTTCTACGACATCTTCCAGATCCGCCCCGGCACCTACGGCTTCGCCATCGGCGACGTCTGCGGCACCGGCCCCGAGGCCGCCTCGGTCACCGGCCTGGCCCGCCACTCGCTGCGCCTCCTCGCCCGCGAAGGCCTGGACGCACCGCAGGTCCTCGCCCGGCTCAACGCGGCCATCCTCGACGAAGGCACCCGCAGCCGTTTCCTCACACTTCTGTACGGGGAGTTGACGCCCCGACCGGACGGCAGCACCGCGCTGTCCCTGGTCTGCGCGGGCCACCCGCTGCCGCTGCGCCTACGCACCGACGGACAGGTCGAACCGGCCGCCTCACCGCAACCACTGCTCGGCGTGCTGGACGAACTGGAGCTGGAGGCCGAGGAGTTGGTACTTCATCCCGGCGAGGTGCTGCTCTGTGTCACCGACGGTGTCACCGAACGCCGCGAAGGCTCACGGATGTTGGGCGACGACGGGCTCGCCCAGGTCCTCAGCGGCTGCACCGGGCTCACCGCCGGAGCCGTCGCGGCACGCGTCCAGCGGGCGGTGGAACGCTTCGCGCCCGAGCCGCCCTCGGACGACATGGCGATCCTCACCCTCCGGGTGCCCGGCCCGCGGGTCGACTGAGCCGACGCGGCATCCGCCCGTTCCCCCTGGGTGACCGACAGTCGTTACCGTCCGAAGCCAGCAAGTTCACAAATCGTAATATTCACGAAGGTGCAAGCGGTCCGGAGGCGGGTACACCGGATACGCCGGGGAATTCCCCGGAGCGGACATCGACCACCAGACCGCCTCCGGCTCGACCGGCCGGACGCGCCGGTTCCCCACTCAGCCGCAGCCGCCGCACGCCATCTCCACGCGTCCCGAGCCGTATGCCCGGTGCGTCCGCGCTCAGTGCCACGTGCCCGACACCTCGTGTCCCGGTGCCCAGCGCCCCGCATCCGCAGCCGTCCTCCCCCTGACGTGTGCCACTTCCGTGCGTCTGAGGCACGGCATCTCGCCCAGCAACCCTCGTCCGTCCTCATGCCGCCGCCTTGCGCACAGAGTGAAAGGAGCCTCCGGTGAGCACTGAAGCTACCGGGGCGAACGCCCGACCCACAGGCGCCGACGCGGGTCCCCTCGGATACCTGGCCCTCGGACTCACCCTTCTCGGATACGGCCTGCTCGCCACCGGCGTCCTCAGCGGCGCCGGGGTCAAGGACGCCCTCGCCCTCGCCCACCTGGTCGGTGGGGTGACGCTCTTCATCGCCGGACTCTGGCAGCTCCGCAACGCAGAGACCTTCACCGGCACCGCCTTCACCAGCCTCGGCGCCTTCTGGGCCACCTGGTCCGTGGCCGCCGGAGCCGGCAAGTACGCCGCCGGGCTCTTCCTGCTGCTGTGGGCCCTGCTCGCCTTCACCCTCACGGTCGCCGGCTGGGCCTCCGGCCGCTTCAGCCGCCTGCTCTACGGCCTGCTGACGGTCGCCCTGCTGCTCACCGCCATCGCCACCCTCGGCGGCAGCAGCGGGCTCGCCAAGGCGGCCGGCTGGATCGCCGCCCTCGCCGGGGTGGTCGCCTGGTACTGGGCCACCGCCGTCCTCACCAACAGCCTCTGGGGCCGCACCGCCCTGCCGGTGAAGTAACCGGCAGGCGTCCGCGCCGCCGATGGCCGGGAGGGGGGGGGGGGGGGGGGGGGGGGGGGTACGCCCCCCCCCCCCCCCCCCCCTCCCGGCCGTGCGCTCCGACTCCGCGGTCCAGGGCCTGGCGTTCTGGAGCCGGTGCTCAGGAGCGGCTCACGGACGCCCGTTCCCCGGGCCGGCCTTCCGGCTGCACGACGGAGGGTGTCGGCCCTTCGGAATCCGCCCGCCAGCCGCTGACGGCGTACTGCACCAGGTACACCACGGACAGCAGCACCACTGCCACCAGCCCGTCCGCCCAGAAGTGGTTCGCCGTCACCACTACGACGAAGACCGTGACCAGCGGATGCAGCACCACGAGCCACCGCCACGGCCCACGCGCGACCCGTACGACGGCCACCGCCACGATCACGCACCACGCCACATGGACCGAGGGCATCGCAGACAACTGATCCGGCACCACCCCGCCTACCCTGCCGCCGTACACCGACTGCCCGTACTGCGCCGCCAGGTCCACGAACCCGCTCTCCGGCAGCATGCGGGGCGGGGCGACCGGGACGAACTGGATGAGCAGACAGGCCGCCGTGGTCAGCACCACGGTGGTCCGCACCCAGTGATAGCGGTCCCGGTGCCGCAGAAAGAGCCAGAGCAGCAGCACCAGCATCACACCGAAGTGCATGGTCGCGTAGTAGTAGTTGGCTCCTGCGACCAGCCAGGAATACGGCTCGACCGCACGTTGCCAGGCCGCCTCGTCCGGGAACCCCAGCCGAAGCTCCGTCCGGTGGATCCACTCCGCCCGGTCCAACGCATGATCCGTGCTCAACACGGAGAGATGGCCGACCAGTTGCCAGAGTGCGAAGAGCCCCAGCAGAATGCCGGCCTCCCGCAGTAGCGCGGCCGTACCGCCGGCACGTGTGGCCGCTCCGGAACGAGTGGCGCGCTTGACCGCATACGCCGCTCCGAGCAGGACCACCGACGCGCCGCCGGCGGTCTGCCACGTAAGGGTCAGGTTCTGCATTCGCAGAGATTAACGCAGAAATGCGGAAAGCCCCTCCCGGTATCCCCGGGAGGGGCTTTCACTAAAAATTGTTCGGCGGCGTCCTACTCTCCCACAGAGTCCCCCCTGCAGTACCATCGGCGCTGTGAGGCTTAGCTTCCGGGTTCGGAATGTAACCGGGCGTTTCCCTCACGCTATGACCACCGAAACACTA
>NZ_JBVIMH010000023.1:0-129338 GCF_055579945.1 Kitasatospora sp. NPDC032150
GACCTCGACGCCTGGGTGCGGCTGCTGGCCCTGCACGACGTCGACGGCCTGGCCGACGCGGAGCCGGACACCATGCGCTTCCGCCTCTACCACCTACCCGCCCGTCTCGCCGACCACGCCCGCCGTCGCTGGCTGCGGATCGACGCGACCTGGCCCTGGGCCACCGCGTTCACCACCTGCTGGCACCGGCTCACCGCCATCGCGGCCGTCACCTGACGGCCCGACACCCATTCGATAAGGACCAGGAAGGAGGAGAACGGCAGCACTCCGGGTCCGTGGAACCCGGCGCACCCCGCAGCGTCACGCGACGGCCCACCCCGAACTGCCTGGGGACATAACGGGCGAACCGCCGAGCCTCTCAGCGACCAAACCCCGCTGACGAATCGAGGCTAACTGTCACTCAGATACCGCTCCAGGCTCTCGACCTTGGACGTCAAACCATCCGTCACACCCTCGCGGATGTCCGCCTTGAGAACCACGCTGACCCGGTTCGACCTCTCGCGCACGGCGTCCACCGCCCGCTTGACCACGCCCATCACCTCGTCCCACTCCCCCTCGATGCTGGTGAACATGGCATCGGTCCGGTTCGGCAGACCGCTCTCCCGCACCACCCTGACCGCCGCGGCGACCGCCTCCCCGACGTCCTCCCCGATGCCCAACGGCGTGACGCTGAATGCGACGATCACGATCGTTCCTCCTCGCAGTCCGGGCCGCACACCGACCGCACGGCACCGGTCGACCGTACGACTCAGGCCCCGGAAGAGCCGTCCACGACAGCCGCCCCCGCACTCCGGCCGGGCCGCAGTCGGCAGCAGATCGGGCCCTCCCCCGGTCAGCGGGGAAGGGCCAGAGCAAGCTGCCGACCGATCACAGGTAGAGGCCGGTCGAGCCCTCCGTGTCGCCGAAACGGGTGGCCGCGACCGCGTGCAGGTCGCGCTCGCACAGCGCCCATGTGAACCATAGACCCGTCGGCGCATGTAGTTCGATTCACACCTGCCCGCCATCGCGAATGACAAGCAAATACAGCCCGTCGCACACCCGATCGAGGGGCAGGGCGAACAATCCGCCAACAGAACGGTCTTCACGGATTCTTGGCCGCCCCTACCGGCAACCGAGTATACCCGCTACCCACACTTGACAAGCCGTATCGAGTGCGCATAATACTTTGCCGACTACCACCCAAGGCCTTACCCTCCTCCCCTTCCGCAGCAATGGTTGCCTGGATTGTGGGACCAACCCGCGGATCAGGCATAACGAACCACGTAGTGGCATGCCTGGGCTTTCTTGTGGACGCCAACAGAGAGTTACTTTCTCGAAAGTAAATATCGCGCCTTACGAAATTTCTCTCAGGCGCAGCCACCCATGCTGGCGCGCTCCTTCGATGCTCAAGGGAATTCACATCCCACGAAACCGTCTGCCGAGCCTGCTCAATTGTCACACGATCCATCCTGAGCGTTAGTAACTCCGCGCCAGCCAGCAGGTCCTGATAGTTGTGATGCGCCGGAAGCTGGATAATTTTCCGGGTGACCCAGTTCTGCCCGGGCTCGAGCCAGGTATCACCTTGGCCGCCCTCAACGACTCGTCCTGAATCGATCAAAAAGAGCTTGTGGTCCTGAAAATTTTGCAGGAGATCCTGCCCGCCGTCCTCGAAGTCCTTCAGCCATTCAGGCCCGAGCCTCGCCTTCGGGGACGGGCTAAATGTCTCCCCTTCCACCAAAAAAACGCTTTCGATGATATAAATGCCAACCTTCCCGCTATTCTTCACGGTCAGCCGCAACGGGACTTGTGTCCCACCAGTAGCTGAATTCGCTGCCAGCTGTTCGAAATCGGCACTGACGGAAAGGAGAACAGGCTCGGCGTAAGGCTCATAGATCTCCACGTAAGAAAAGTTCCCGACCGCGATAAGTGCCGTAACCAAAACCCCGATCGCAAACGTGCGCGGAGCCCTGACATCCTTCCATACCTTCTTCCGACACAACAGCATCCATAAAGCCCAGGCCGACCAGGACGCCAGGCCGATCCAGGCAAACACGTAGGGCGTGTACTCGCGCCCCTGGATCTGCACGGCCAAAAGCATCAAGTTGACGGCCAGCACGATCAGGACGCCGAGCAGGACGACGATTCCGGAAATTTTGACGTTTTTATTTTTCCAGTAGTCCGGAACCGCAACTGCGGCCATGAATGAGACCAGGGCCACGGCAAGCGCGATGAAGCCGCTCAGGCGGCCAGCGTAGGTCAGCGCTCCGCTCACGACCTCGAACCCGAGCCAACTGAGCAAGCCGCCATTGGCCACCAGACCCAAGATCATTAATGTCGGCTCGAACCAAGGGGCACGCTTTGCGCCTTCAGTCCTCTGCCCCTCTTCCGGCATAGGGTTCGGCGAAGAACTCTGAGCAGTCATGACATCAGTCAGGCAGGTCGTTCAGGCCCCCACCACCAGGGCGAGGCAAACGAGCGTTACACCGCCCTGCATCAACGAGAATCCAAAGCTTGCTGCGCCGTGCCTCACCGCAGATTCCCGGAAGCTCCGACGCGACCGCCCGCCTGGTGCACACGACAGGCGCGGACCCGAATACGCTCGAAGCCCAGCTGCCCGCCTGGAGGTGGAGCATGCGAGTCACTCCAGATGATCTTGCTTTGTATTACGGAACCAAGAACGGGATCATCGGACAGCCCCCGCTGACACGGCCGCCGAGGGCAAGGCCGTCCTCGACAGTCTGTCCCGAAGCGCCGCCGCCCACCTCACGTTGCTGACCGAGCCATAGCGAGCTCGGGCCCTCCCCCGGTCAGCGGGGAAGGGCCCGAGCAAGCTGCCGACCGATCACAGGTAGAGGCCGGTCGAGCCCTCCGTGTCGCCGAAACGGGTGGCCGCGACCGCGTGCAGGTCGCGCTCGCGCAGCAGCACGTAGGTGGCACCGCGCACCTCGACCTCCAGCTTGTCCTCCGGGTCGTAGAGCACCCGGTCACCGGGCTCCACGGAGCGGACGCTCTGGCCGACGGCGACGGCCTCCGCCCACGCGCACCGCTTGCTCAGCTCGGCGGTCGCCGGGATGAGGATTCCACCGGTCGAACGGCGTTCGCCCTCGCCCGCCTCGGTCTTCACCAGCACCCGGTCGTGCAACATCTTGATCGGCAGCTTCTCGCCCAGCCGGTCGTGACGGGGCTCCTCGTACTGCTGGTTCTGCTCTGCATTCGTGCTCACGCCCCCGACGGTACCCGGCGCGTGGCGCGGCCGTGACGCTGACCCGGTGAGCGAGCGGGCAACGAGAAGGGGCCGGAACCTCCGGCCCCCTCGGTCACGCCGACCCCGGAACCGGGGTTCAGCCCTGCCTGCGCCTGCTGCGCGCGGAGGCGATCAGCAGCAGCACCCCGGCACCCACCAGCGCGGCCGGCACGATCCGCTCCTGCCGCGGACGGCCGTTCGCGTCCGTGAAGTGCGCCTTCAGCTGCTCCACGGCACCGCTCGCCGCCACATACGCGCGACCGGCCTTCTGCTCGACCGAGGCCAGCATCTTCGCCTTGGTCTGCGCGGCCACCGTGCTCGGGTGAACACGCATCGCGAGCTCATCAAGGTTCACCGCGAGCTGCTTGCGGGTCCGCTCGATGTCGGCCTCGATCTGGGCGGTCGTCCGCGCCGCCTTGCCCTCAGTGCCGGCCTTGCCCACTCGGGCCACCCCTCATCTGATCACTCGTCCTGTCCGTCAAGGCCAGTCTGTCAGCTGCCCCCGCCATCCGCGCGGCCCACCCACCATCGGAAGGTAAGTTGACCGTGGTACGACCACCAGTCCATCCACGAGGAGATCCCCATCGTGAGCGAGCGCCTCAAGGCCGGCGACACCGCCCCCGCCTTCACCCTGCCCGACGCCGACGGCAAGCAGGTGTCCCTCGCCGACCACCTCGGCCGCAAGGTGATCGTCTACTTCTACCCCGCCGCTCTCACCCCCGGCTGCACCAAGCAGGCCTGCGACTTCACCGACAACCTGGAGGTCTTCGCGGGCGCCGGCTACGACGTCATCGGCATCTCGCCCGACAAGCCGGAGAAGCTCGGCAAGTTCCGCGAGGCCGAGGACCTCAAGGTCACCCTGCTCTCCGACCCGGACAAGTCGGTGCTGGAGACCTACGGCGCGTTCGGCGAGAAGCAGATGTACGGCAGGACCGTGGTCGGCGTGATCCGCTCCACCGTGATCGTCGACGAACAGGGCAAGGTCGAACACGCCCTGTACAACGTCAAGGCCACCGGCCACGTCGCCAAGCTGCTCCGCGACCTGAAGATCGCCGCGGCCTGACCGGGCTGCGCGCCGCACGGCCGGGCGGCGCGGGAGCGCAGTCCGGCCGGGCAGCGGCTCAGGGCTACGGGGAGCGGTACGGCGGCACACGGTTCCCCTCACACGTACCCGCACCCCCGAAGTCGCCACCTGGCGATGTCCACCGAGGCACCCGGCACCAGCGACCGCCAGGCGGGCTGTTGTCGCGTACCCGCGCTGCCTCTCACCACTCCAACCTCGGGACACCCGTGACCCGTTCGCCCGCCGCTCGTTTGTACGTGCGGGGGACGGGCGCCCAATCCACTCACGGAGGCACCCGATGAATAACACCTACGAGCCGACCAACCTTGCTACCCAGGTCGCGCGTTCGCGGAACTGGAACGACCTGATGCGCAACCTCGGCGTCGAGATCAGCGGCGGCAGGCGAAAGCAGCTGCAAAAGGTCGTCAAGGCGCTCGATCTCGACACCAACCACTTCAAGCAGGCCAGCCCCTGGTTGAAGTACTCCGACTCGGCTATCGCCACCGCAGTGGCCGAGTCGACCAACCTGCGCGAGACCGCGCAGAAGCTGGGCGCCGTCCCGGCCAGTGGAACCCTCTCCCACCTGCGGCGGCGCATTGCCCGGGCGGGCATCGACGTCAGCCACTTCCCACAGATGAACCGAATCGCCAGCACCGATCTCCCATTCACCCAAGAAGAGATCGAGCAGGCGGTCCGCACAGCACGCAGCGTGCGTGAAGTGGCAAGGCTGCTCGGGGTTGCCAACGAGGACAGCGCCACTCGTCGCCTACTCGGCCAGGCGATCGCGCAACTGAAGCTCGACACCGCTCATTTCTCACTCCGCACCAGCGCAAACTTCGACGAGGCGACGCTGCGCACGGCTGTCGCCGAATCCACCAGTTTCGCGCAGGTCATGCGCCGGTTCGGGCTCGTCACGAACCCTGCGAACCATCGCAAAGTCCGCACTCACGTACACAAACTGGGGCTGGACACCTCCCACTTCACCCGGCGGTCGACCGACCTTCCGCCCCGGATTCCGACACAGCGGCAGCCCAGCAACGTCCTCCGGTTGCTGCCACCCGGGTCCACCCGGCTCAACCATCCCCGGCTACGGCGAGCGATGGAATCGATCGGCATGCCCTACAGGTGCAACTCCTGTGGCAATCCCGGCAAGTGGATGGGCGGGCCGATCACGCTCCAGATCGATCACGTCAACGGCGACTGGCTCGACAACCGCCCGGAGAACCTCCGTTTTCTCTGCCCCAACTGCCATGCCCGCACGGAGACCTGGTGCGGCGGAAACCGGGGCAAGGTCCGATTCCAGGGGAATGGAGGTGCCATCCGTTCTGCGAGCCAAGTAGCATGATGGTCAGCAGCACGGGCGGCCGTGGCGGAGCTGGTTAGACGCGCTGGGTTTAGGTCCCAGTGGGGTATTCCCCATGAGGGTTCGAATCCCTCCGGCCGTACAAACCTTAGAATCGAAGGCCCACCCCCGAGTGATCTCGGGGGTGGGCCTTCGACGTGTCGACGCCCCGTCAGCCCAGCAGCTCGCGGACCACCGGCGCCAGCGCCCGGAAGGCCTGGCCGCGGTGACTGATGGCGTTCTTCTCCTCGGCGGTGAGCTCCGCGCAGGTGCGGGTCCCGCCGAGGGGCTGGAGGATCGGGTCGTAGCCGAAGCCGCCGTCGCCGGCCGGGGCGGTGCGCAGCGTGCCGAGCAGCCGTCCTTCGACCACGCGCTCGGTGCCGTCGGGGAGGGCGAGTGCGGCGGCGCAGGCGAAGTGGGCGCCGCGGTGCGGGTCGGTGATGTCGGAGAGCTGGGCGAGCAGCAGTTCCAGGTTGGCGCGGTCGTCGCCGTGCTTTCCGGCCCAGCGGGCGGAGAAGATGCCGGGGGCGCCGTTGAGGATGTCCACGCAGAGGCCGGAGTCGTCGGCGACGGCGGGCAGTCCGGTGGCCTGGGCGAGGGCGCGTGCCTTGAGGAGGGCGTTCTCGGCGAAGGTGGTGCCGGTTTCGGGTACGTCGGGGATCTCGGGGTAGGCGTCGGCGCCGACGAGTTCGACGTCCAGGCCGGCGTCGCCGAGGATGGCGTGCAGTTCGGCGACCTTGTGCTGGTTTCGGGTGGCGAGGACGAGGCGTCGGGTAGTCATGCCGTCCACCCTACTGACCTGGTCTGGCCTGCCCGTTCGCTCTGGTCGCCGTGTGGCCGGGGGCAAAGGTCGGTCTTACTTGGTGCAGACCTTGGTGAGCTGGGCGGCTGCGTCGCCGAGCGGTTTGAGGTCGGGTGTCTGCTTGTTGTCGATGGCCTGCTGGGCCTTGTCGGCCTGGGTGCGGAGGTCGTCGACGGCCTTGGCGAGGTCGGTGTCGCTGGAGTTGCGGCCGATCTGGTCGAGGTCCTGCTTGAGCTTCTGCAGGGCCTTGCCGGCGGCCTGCGGGTCCTTGTCGGCGTTGTTGTAGGCGCTGCCCGCGTCGGCGACGTCGCTGGTGATCTTCACAGCGGTGTTGCCGCAGTCGAGTGCTTTCTGGGCTGCGGAGCAGCTGATGGCGCTGAGTGGCAGGAGGAGGATGAGTGCGGCTGCGGCGAGGGTGGTGGAGCGGTTGATGCTGTGCTGCATCGCTGGTCCTCCGGTGGTGGCGCTGGGTCGGTCCGGTAGGGGAGGACGGTCGGCGGGGTGCGGCCGGTTCCCGGGTCCGGATCACTGTGCGGAACGCTACGGGTTCCGGGTGGGCCTGTACAGCGTGGGCCGGTACGGCGGCGGTTCCCGGAACCCGTGGCGGTTCTGCCGGTGGATCAGCTCTCCAGGGTCTCCAGGGCCTTGCGCTGGATCTGGTCGAGTTCGGCGCAGCCGAGGGTGCCGAGGTCGAGGAGCTGGTTGAGGAGGTCTCGGTCGAAGGGGGCGCCTTCGGCGGTGCCCTGGACTTCGACGAAGCGGCCGTCGGCGGTGCAGACGATGTTCATGTCGGTCTCGGCGCGGACGTCTTCCTCGTACTGGAGGTCGAGCATGGGGATGCCGCCGACGATGCCGACGCTGACGGCGGAGACGCCGCCGGTGATGGGTTGGCTCTTGGCGCGCAGGAGCTTGCGGTCGCGGGCCCAGGAGACGGCGTCGACGAGGGCGACGTAGGCGCCGGTGATGGCGGCGGTGCGGGTGCCGCCGTCGGCCTGGAGGACGTCGCAGTCGAGGACGATGGTGTTCTCGGCGAGGGCGCGGTGGTCGACGACGGCGCGCAGCGAGCGGCCGATCAGGCGGCTGATTTCGTGGGTGCGGCCGCCGATCTTGCCGCGGACGGATTCGCGGTCGCCGCGGGTGTTGGTGGCGCGGGGGAGCATGGAGTACTCGGCGGTGACCCAGCCTTCGCCGCTGCCCTTGCGCCAGCGGGGGACGCCTTCGGTGACGCTGGCGGTGCAGAGCACTTTGGTGTCGCCGTAGGTGATGAGGACGGAGCCTTCGGCGTGCTTGCTCCAGCCTCGTTCGATGGTGATGGGGCGGAGCTGGTCGGGGGTGCGGCCGTCGATGCGTGACATAGCCTCCGAGCGTAGTCGTTCCCGGTCTGTGCGAAGAACGTGCGAAGGCCCGCCGTGGGGGCGGCGGGCCTTGTGGCTGGAGCCGGTGAGCCGGGTTACATCATGTCTTCGATCTCGCCGGCGATCGGGTCGGCGTCGGTGCCGACGACGACCTGGATCGCGGTGCCCATCTTCACGACGCCGTGGGCGCCGGCGGCCTTGAGCGCGGCTTCGTCGACGAGCTCGGGGTTGACGACCTCGGTGCGCAGGCGGGTGATGCAGCCCTCGACCTCTTCGATGTTGTCGATCCCGCCGAGGCCGGCGACGATCTTCTCAGCCTTGCTGGCCATGTCTTTCTCCCTCTGTCTCGGCGCGTCGGCTGCTCTGCCGGGTGCCGTCCTGCTCGGTGCTGGGGTTTCCCGGCGGGGGCCGGGGCGGGTGGCTGCCGGAGTTGATGCGGGCTCAGCTGTGTTGCGCCGTGAGGCAGCGCGACCAGCATCACCCGGGACTGTCCGGTGTGCCATGTCAGGCCACTTATGGAGCACTCCGGCGCGCACGGTACTGATCTTCATCCAAGAATGAACGATCAGTGGGGCCTGCGGCCCGGCGCGTCGACCCCGTTGATAGTGGTCTACACCAATCTTAGGTGCACTTCGCACAACGCGGGACCGGACCCCAGGGTTCCGCGACCGCCACCGCTCCAGGCCTTGGCGACGTTCTCCCAGTCCAGACCGGACCGGCCGAAGACGTCGCCGCGGCCGGCGGTGCGCTGCTGGACTCAGGCCTTGGCCGATCATCCCGATCGGGCTCTGCTTCGCGGTCGCGTACTACGCGGCATTCCGCCTCGTCATCGTCGGGTTCGACCTGAAGACCCCGGGACGCGAGGGCGAGGCAGACGTCGAGGACGTCACCAAGGCCTGAGCGGAACTCGGACCGACCGGCCCCGGGAAGCGGTCGGGGAAATTCCCGGCCCGAATCGTTCGACCGGGGGCGCCGCTTTTGTTGCGCGACTCTCCAAAATCACGGCCGTCCCGGGTGGTCGCGATCATTAATCCGCAACAAGGTTTCGATTTCATAGCGCTTCCCAGCGGTGCGGCTTTCGACCCTTTCCCCCCTCGTCCGCACGTGCTACAAAGCTGGTCTACACCACTAGTGGTGTAGACCAGTTCGCGGTTCGGTCCCCAATGGACGTCCCCCTGTCCGATCCGCCCTGTCGTTAGGAACCATCCCCCATGAGTACGACTGCGCAGGCATCGTCGCCCGCCGCGGCACCGGCCCCCTCCCCCGCCAAGCAGTTCGGCCAGAACCTGCTGCAGGGCCTGCAGAAGATGGGGCGCAGCCTCCAGCTCCCCATCGCTGTCCTGCCCGCAGCCGGCCTGCTGCTGCGGCTGGGCCAGGATGACGTCTTCGGCAAGGACGGCCTCGGCTGGAACAAGGTCGCCGCGGTGTTCTCCACCGCCGGCGGTGCCGTCTTCGACAACCTCCCGCTGCTGTTCGCCGTGGGCATCGCGATCGGCTTCGCCAAGAAGGCGGACGGCTCCACCGCGCTCGCCGCCCTGGTCGGCTTCCTGACCTACAAGAACGTGCTGACCGCCTTCCCGATCACCGAAGGCCACATCGCAGGCGGCAAGTGGGTCGCCGCGACCTACCAGAACCCCGGTGTGCTCGGCGGTATCGTCATCGGCCTGCTCAGCGCGGTCATCTGGCAACGGTGCCACCGCGTCAGGCTGGTCGACTGGCTCGGCTTCTTCAACGGCCGCCGACTGGTCCCGATCATCATGTCCTTCGTCGGCACCGCCGTCGGTGTGCTCTTCGCCCTCTGCTGGGGGCCGGTCGGCGACGCCATCGGGAGCATGAACAACACCCTGATCGGTGCCGGGGCCTTCGGCGCCGGTGCGTTCGGCCTGATCAACCGCGCCCTGATCCCGGTCGGCATGCACCAGTTCGTCAACTCCTACGCCTGGTTCCAGGCCGGTGACTACACCAAGGCGGACGGCACCGTCGTCCACGGCGACCTGACCCGCTTCTTCGCCGGCGACCCGAGCGCCGGACAGTTCATGTCGGGCTTCTACCCGATCATGATGTTCGCGCTCCCGGCCGCCGCCATCGCCATCGCGCACTGCGCCCGTCCCGAGCGCCGACCTGCCGTACTGGGCATGATGATCTCGCTCGCGCTGACCTCGTTCGCCACCGGCGTCACCGAGCCGATCGAGTTCTCCTTCATGTTCATCGCCCCGGTCCTGTACGCGATCCACGCCGTGCTGACCGCCCTGTCGATGGGCATCACCTGGGCGCTGGGCGTCCACGACGGGTTCACCTTCTCCGGCGGCCTGATCGACTACGGCCTGTCCTGGAGCAAGGCCACCGAGCCCTGGCTGATCATCCCGATCGGCCTGGTCTTCGCGGCGCTGTACTACGTGCTGTTCCGCTTCGCGATCACCAAGTTCAACCTCCCCACCCCGGGCCGCGAGCCCGAGGAGGAGATCGAGGACGTCACCAAGGCCTGACGCCCGGAGGCGAGCGGGCGAGCAACAGCCCCGAGCCGAGGGGGTCCCCCCGGCCGGAGGCTGGGGGCGGCCCACCGGTGCAGAAAGCGATGAGCGACAAGCGACCGAGGAACGAGGGAGTGCCAGAGCGAAGAGCGTCGGCGCCGGGTCAGAGGGCCCGGAGGCGAGCGGGCGAGAGTAACAGCCCCGCACCGGCGGGGGCTCAGACCTCGTACGCCGCGCCGGCGTGGGCCAGTTCGATCGGGCCGTGGTACTCCTTGGCCGCGTCCCTCCGGTTGCCCTCGGCGTCCGTCCAGGGCGGGATGTGGGTGAGCACCAGGCGTCCCACCCCGGCGGCCGCGGCGTGCTCGCCGGCCTGGCGGCCGTTGAGGTGGACGGCCTCGATCTCCTCCTTGCCGTGGGTGAACGCGGCCTCGCAGAGGAAGAGGTCGGCCCCTCGGGCGAGTTCGACCAGTTCGGGGCTCTCCCCGGTGTCGCCCGAGTAGACCAGGCTGCGGCCGTTGTGCTCGATCCGGAAGGCGTACGCCTCGACCGGGTGGTTCACGGGTACGGCGGTGACCCTCAGCGGGCCCAGCTGGAAACTGCCCGAGTTCAGGGTGTGGAAGTCGAAGACCTCCTTCATCCCCGGCTCCTCGGGCATGTCGTACGCCCGGGCGAGCCGCTCGGCGGTACCGTGCGGGCCGTACACCGGGATGGCGGCGGGGCACCCCTCCGCCCGGTAGTTGCGGGCGACCCAGTACGCGCACAGGTCGATGCAGTGGTCCGCGTGCAGATGGGTGAGCAGGACCGCGTCGACCTCGTACAGTCCGCAGTAGTTCTGCAGGGCACCGAGGGCGCCGTTGCCGAGATCCAGGACGGCGCGGTAGCCGTCGGCCTCGACCAGGTAGCTGGAGCAGGGCGAGTCGACGGACGGGAAGCTCCCCGAGCACCCCACCACGGTCAGTTTCATGCCGAGCCCCTCCGCCCCACTGGGTCATGGTCCGCATCCGCTGCCACTACCTGCCGGTAGCGCTGTGTTCGCCTGTCGAGAGTACGGGCGCGGAGGCACTCTGTCCCCGTCCCCGTGCCGGGCTGTGGCTGGAATCACCAGAACGGGCCGGGCCCGCGCCGCCGCCCGCACAGACCCTCGACCCGGGTCGCACACACGCTCGTTCAGCGACGGCCCGGCCGGTTGCGGGCCCAGGCCCGGATGCCCTCCGGGTACCAGCGCGGACGGCCGCCCGCGTCGACGAGGTCCGGTTCGGGGAGCAGGCCGTGCCGGCGGAGGTTGCGGACGCTGTCGGGCCGGATGTTGATGTGCCGGGCGATCTCCGCGTAGGACCACAGTTCACAGCTGCGCGGGCTCATCGTGGACCACCTTCGGGCGAGGTTCTCCGAGGCCGATCTCGGGGGGTGGAGACCAGCCTTCCCGGCCCGCCCGCGCGCTCCGGCGCACCACCCGCGCCCCGTCACCGTACCGTGACCGACCGGAGGTCGGATGCGGACAATTTCCGGATTGTCACGGATCCGCACACCAGAGGGCGCGGCACCCGGCGGGTACCGCGCCCTCCAACGGGACTGACGGGGCATCAGGCCCAGAGTTGCCCCTGGAGCGCCTCGACGGCCTCCTCGGTGGTGGCGGCGGTGTAGATGCCGGTGGACAGGTACTTCCAGCCGCCGTCGGCGACCACGAAGACCACGTCCGCCTGTTCGCCCGCCTGCGCCGCCCTGCGGCCGACGCCGATCGCGGCGTGCAGGATCGCGCCGGTGGAGACGCCCGCGAAGATGCCCTCCTGCTGCAGGAGTTCACGGGTGCGGCGCACCGCATCGGCCGAGCCGACGCTGAACCGGGTGGAGAGCACCTCGGCGTCGTACAGCTCGGGGACGAAGCCCTCGTCGAGGTTGCGCAGCCCGTACACCAGGTCGTCGTAGCGCGGTTCGGCGGCGACGATCCGGATGCCGGGGACCTTCTCCCGCAGGTAGCGGCCGACGCCCATCAGCGTGCCGGTGGTGCCGAGTCCGGCGACGAAGTGGGTGACGGTCGGCAGGTCGGCGAGGATCTCGGGGCCGGTGGTGGCGTAGTGCGCACCGGCGTTGTCCGGGTTGCCGTACTGGTAGAGCATCACCCAGTCGGGGTGTTCGGCCGCTATCTCCTTGGCGATCCGCACGGCGGTGTTGGAACCGCCGGCCGCGGGCGAGGAGATGATCTCGGCGCCCCACATCCGCAGCAGCTCGCGGCGCTCCTCGCTGGTGTTCTCCGGCATCACGCAGACCATGCGGTAGCCCTTGAGCCTGGCCGCCATGGCGAGCGAGATCCCGGTGTTGCCGCTGGTGGGCTCCAGGATGGTGCAGCCGGGGGTGAGCCGGCCGGCCGCCTCGGCCCGCTCGATCATGTGCAGGGCCGGGCGGTCCTTGATCGAGCCGGTCGGGTTGCGGTCCTCCAGCTTGGCCCAGAGGCTGACCAGGCCTTCCGTGTTGCCGGGGATTGCGGCGGAGAGCCTGGGCAGGCGGACCAGCGGCGTGTTGCCGACGGCTTCGAGCGGACTGTCGTAGCGCACGGTGCCTCCGGCGGCGGTGAGTCGGGCGGGCGGGGAAGGTCAGCGGGCTCCGCCGGCCACGGCGGGGAGGATGGTGATGCTGTCGCCGTCGGAGAGCTCCGTGGTGACACCGCTGAGGAAGCGGACGTCCTCGTCGTTCAGGTAGACGTTGACGAAGCGGCGCAGCTCGCCGGTCTCCTCCAGCAGGCGTGCGGCGATGCCCGCGTGGCGGGTGTCCAGGTCGGCGAAGAGCTCACCGAGGTTGCTGCCGGTGCCCTCGACGGCCTTGGCGCCGTCGGTGTAGGTGCGGAGGATGGTCGGGATGCGGACCTCGATGGCCATGGCTGCGCTCCTGTGGAGTCGGTCGGGGTGCCGCAGGGCTCGCGGCAGGGAGGTGGCCCCGGGGCGGGGCGGCGGTTCGGTGCCGAGGTCAGTTGACGTCGGCGGTCGTGTCGGTGAGCGGCTCCGCCGCGGAGCGACAGATCGAACTGGCGAGCCGGCACAGGTCGATGTGCAGGCGCGCCACGAGGCGGATGCCCGGGGCCTGGTTGCTCACATCGACGGAACGCATGGGCTCATCGTATAGATTCCCGGCCCCGCAGCGGCATCTCCGTCTTGCGATACGGATGTTTCCGTTCCTCCACTTGAGACGCGCCCCGAACGGAAGGGCCCGCCGCACCGTCCGTGGGCAGTGCGACGGGCCCCTGTTGAGGCAGGTCGTCAGGCGTCGACGACCTGGACGTCCTCCTCCGTGATCACACCGTCCACGATGCGGAACGAGCGGAACTCGAAGGGGTCGCCCTCGCCGTTGCCCTCGGCCGTGGAGACCAGGACGTAGTGGGCGTTCGGCTCGGAGGCGTAGCTGACGTCGGTGCGCGAGGGGTAGGCCTCGGTGGCGGTGTGCGAGTGGTAGACCACCACCGGCTCCTCGTCCCGGTCGTCCATCTCCCGGTAGAGCTTCAGCAGGTCACCGGAGTCGAACTCGTAGAACGTGGGCGAGCGGGCCGCGTTGAGCATCGGGATGAAGCGCTCGGGGCGGTCGCTGCCGGCCGGTCCGGCGATCACGCCGCAGGCCTCGTCCGGGTGGTCGGCGCGGGCGTGGGCCAGTATCGCGTCGTGCAGCTCTCGGGTGATGGTCAGCATGCGGTCAGGATAGCCACGCCCCCTCGCCGGATCTGAGCCCCGTCTCAGCTGCCGGACCCGACGTGCAGGTGGTCGTGCGCCTCGGCGTGGACGGCCTCCGGGCGGGTGCGCTTGAGCACCTGGTAGCCGACCACCAGCAGCACCGCCCAGACCGGGAAGACGTAGAGCGAGATCCGGTTGTCCGGGTCGAAGCCGATCAGCACGACGACCAGGGCCAGGAAGAGCAGCGCGGCCCAGCTGGCCACCGCACCGCCGGGCGCCTTGAAGCCGGGCGGCGGCAGGTGCCCGTTCTTCCAGGCCCGGCGGTAGCGGATCTGGCAGATCAGGATCATCGCCCAGGTCCAGACGCCGCAGACGGTCGCGACCGAGGTGATGTACTCGAACGCGTTGGCCGGGGTCACGTAGTTGAGCACCACGCCCAGGCCCATCAGCGCGCAGGAGACGGTGATCGCGGCGGCCGGGGTCTTGCGGGAGTTGAGCGGGGTCAGCCGCGCGGGGGCCTGGCCGCGCAGGGCGAGGTCGCGCAGCATCCGGCCGGTGGAGTACATGCCGGAGTTGCAGGAGGAGAGCGCCGCGGTGAGCACCACGAAGTTGATGATGCCGGCCGCGGCCGGGATCCCGATCTTTCCGAAGGCGGCCACGAACGGGCTGACGCCGGGCTGGAACTCGGTCCACGGGACCAGGGCCAGGATGACGACCAGCGCGCCGATGTAGAACAGCGCGATCCGCCAGGGCAGCGTGTTGATCGCCCGGGGCAGGGTCTTCTCGGGATTCTCGCTCTCCCCCGCGGTGACGCCGACCAGTTCGACGCCGAGGTAGGCGAACATGACGATCTGCAGGGTCATCACGGTCGAGCCGACGCCCTTGGGGAAGAAGCCGCCGTCGTGCCACAGGTGGGTGACCGACGCCGTGTCACCCGCCTTGCTGAAGCCGAGGGTGAGCACCCCGATACCGATCAGGATCATGCCAATGATCGCCGTCACCTTGATCATCGAGAACCAGAACTCGATCTCCCCGAAGACCTTCACCGAGATCAGGTTGGCGGCGTAGAGGACCACCAGGAAGCCCAGTGCGCTGACCCACTGCGGGACGGCGGGCTGCCAGTACTTCACGTAGACGGCGGCGGCGGTGGTCTCGGCCATGCCGGTGACCACCCAGAACAGCCAGTACGTCCAGCCGGTGACGTACCCGGCGAACGGGCCGAGGAACTCCCGGGCGTACTCGGCGAAGCTGCCGGAGACCGGACGGTAGGTCAGCAGCTCCCCCAGCGCCCGCATGATCGCGAAGATCACCAGGCCTGCCACCGCGTAGCTCAGGATCAGGCTGGGGCCCGCCTTGGAGATGGCGGTGCCCGCGCCGAGGAAGAGGCCGGTACCGATGGCGCCGCCTATGGCGATCATCTGGATCTGGCGGCTGCCCAACCCGCGGGCGTAGCCCTCCTCATCCGGCTCGGTATCGACGACTTCGTCGTACGCCTGATCGGCCATGGCCACCGTCCTTGGTTCGTGAGGGAAAGAAGGAGAGATACCACGGTATGCCCGGACACCGAGCCCATCTGAGCGTTATTTGAGCATGGCATGTCCGGTTTTGCGATAATTAGCCGGAAATAAGATAACCCCCTGTCCAAAAGGTGGACAGGGGGTTACCGGTCGTTAACGTTCAGTCGGCCATCGCGGCGAGCAGCGACTCCTGGATGCCGCCCAACCAGAGGTAGGCCATCACCAGCGGCTTGTGCGGATCGCTGTCCGGCAGCCCGTAGAAGTCCTCGTCGTCCTGGGTGACTTCCAGCCGGGCGCCCAGGGTCAGCCGCAGGTCGTTCAGCGCGCCCAGCCAGTGCCGGTAGTCGGCCGCCTCGACCTTCACCGTGCCGCCCTCGCCGCCGAGCCCGTCCAGCGCCTTGATCACGTTCAGTGCGTCGTCCCGCTTGCGGGTCCGCAGGTCCGGCTCGGTGTACCGGCGGAACTCGCCGGCCATCGCCCTGGTCTCCAGGTCGGCCGCCGCCCCCGGCTCGCCGTACGCGTCCGGGAACAGCCGGGCCAGCGCCGGATCGGCGGGCGCCTCGGTCGGCCCCTCGGCGAACAGCGCCGCCAGCGGGTCACCGCCGCCCTCACCCGGACCGGGCCCGATCAGTTCCAGCATCTGCACCTCGAGCGAGCGCAGGATGGACACCTCCAGCTCGTCCAGCACGATCACCGCGCCGCCGTCGCCGGCACTCTCGAACAACCCAGCCATGAGTCCCTATCAGCCCGTCTTCGTCGTATGTCGTCACCGCCCGTTCGACTCCGGGCGATCCTGTCCGGTGCGCACGCCCACTCACCTCCCGGCCACCGGGCGGGGGTCGTGGGGCCCCGCTCCGGCGTGCTCACGGCCATGGCCGGGAGCACCCCTTCGCCCGCCGACGTCGGCAGGCCCTGCGACCCGCAGGCCTCGACAGGCGGAGCGTGCGGTCAGTCGTGCTGGAGAGTTGCCCACAGTCCGTAGCCGTGCATCGCCTGCACGTCCCGCTCCATCTCCTCGCGGCTGCCACTGGAGACCACCGCCCTGCCCCTGGTGTGCACCTCCATCATCAGCTTCCTGGCCTTGTCCTTGGGAAAGCCGAAGTAGGCCTGGAAGACGTACTGGACGTAGCTCATCAGGTTGACCGGGTCGTTGTGGACGATCGTCACCCAAGGGGTGTCCGGCTCCACCGCCGGAATGCCTTCTACCTCCGGGCGCTCGATCTCCACGGGCGCGACACTCACGGCGGACACTCCTCATCAGGACACGGTTTCCGCCTCTCATGCTTCCATCCGGGGAAGGTCCCGGCGAATCCGGGTCACTCCGCCCGAGTCACTCCGCCCGAGCAGAAATCGTCACTTTGACGCTAAGTGGTAGTAGCATCATCCTCATGGACGCCATCACCGCGCACCGCTCCACCGCGCTGCTCACCGACCGTTACGAGCTGACCATGCTGCAGGCCGCCCTGCGCAGCGGAGCGGCACACCGCCGCTCGGTCTTCGAGGTGTTCACCCGGCGGCTGCCCAACGGCCGCCGCTACGGCGTGGTGGCCGGGACCGGACGGCTGCTGGACGCGATCGAGAACTTCCGCTTCACCGGCGCCCAGCTGGACTGGCTCGGCGACCAGGGCGTCGTGGAGGAGGACACCCTGGCGTACCTGGCGAACTACCGGTTCACCGGCGATGTGCACGGCTACCCCGAGGGCGAGGTCTACTTCCCCGGCTCGCCGATCCTCACCGTCGAGGGCAGCTTCGCCGAGGCGGTCATCCTGGAGACCGTCATCCTCTCGGTCCTCAACCACGACTCGGCGATCGCCGCCGCCGCGTCCCGGATGACCAGCGCCGCCGGGGACCGCCCCTGCATCGAGATGGGCGCCCGCCGGGCCCACGAGAGCGGCGCCGTGGCCGCCGCCCGTGCCGCGTACATCGCCGGTTTCACCGCCACCTCCGACCTGGAGGCCGGCTACAGCTACGGCATCCCGACCGCCGGCACCGCCGCCCACGCCTTCACCCTGCTGCACGACAGCGAGCGGGACGCCTTCACCGCCCAGGTCGAGTCGATGGGCCGGGGCACCACCCTGCTGGTGGACA
Organism: Kitasatospora sp. NPDC032150; assembly: GCF_055579945.1. NCBI lineage: Bacteria > Bacillati > Actinomycetota > Actinomycetes > Kitasatosporales > Streptomycetaceae > Kitasatospora > Kitasatospora sp. NPDC032150. The sequence continues at coordinate 17,518 of NZ_JBVIMH010000023.1, forward strand.
CCTACGACCTGGCCGAGGCGGTCCGCACCGCCGTCGAGGTGGCCGGGCCGACCCTCGGCGCCGTCCGGATCGACTCCGGCGACCTCACCCTGCTCGCCCACCGGGTCCGCCGCCAACTGGACGAGCTGGGTGCCGAGAAGACCCGGATCATCGTCACCTCGGACCTGGACGAGTACGCCATCGCCGCACTCACCGCCGCCCCCGTCGACGGCTACGGCGTCGGCACCAGCCTGGTCACCGGCAGCGGGCACCCGACCTGCGCGATGGTGTACAAGCTGGTCGCCCGGGCCACCACGCCGGACGGTCCGCTGGTCTCGGTCGCCAAGCGCTCGGCCGGCGGCAAGACCAGCGTCGGCGGCCGCAAGTGGGCCGCCCGGCGGCCCGACGCGGACGGAGTGGCCGAGGCCGAGGTGGTCGGGACGGGGCCGGTGCCCGAGTCGCTGGCGCCGCACCTGCTGCACGTCCCGCTGGTGACCGGCGGCGAGGTGGTGGGCCGCGAGCCGCTCACCGCCGCCAGGGAGCGCCACAAGCGCGCCCGCGCCGCCCTCCCGCTGTCGGCCACCCAGCTCTCCAAGGGCGAACCGGTACTGGCCACCGAACTGCTCACCTCCTGACACCCCTGGGGGGCGCGGGTGCGAGCCTGCGCGGCCGCCGCCGAAGCCGTGGCGGCCGCGCCGCTCCCCGCGCCCCCGGGTCACCGCCTTGCCGGGCCTCTGCCGCCGGGCTTCCGCCTACGCGCGTCACTCCCTAGAGTGGCCACACCACCGGGGCCGCCGCACCGAGCCGCCGAACCACCGAATCCACCCAAGGAAGCACCCCATGCACCGGGCACTGATCGTCGTCGATGTGCAGAACGACTTCTGCGAGGGCGGCAGCCTGGCCGTCGCCGGCGGCGCCGAGGTGGCCGCCGCGATCACCGACCTGATCGCCGAGGCCTCCCCCGGGTACGCGCACATCGTCGCCACCCGGGACTGCCACATCGACCCGGGCCCGCACTTCTCCGCCGAGCCCGACTACGTCGACTCCTGGCCCGCGCACTGCGTCGCGGGCACCGAGGGCGTCGGCTTCCACCCCAACTTCGCGCCCTCGGTCACCTCGGGTGCGATCGAGGCGGTCTTCGACAAGGGTGCCCACTCTGCTGCCTACAGCGGCTTCGAGGGCAGCAACGAGAACGGGGAGACGCTGGCCGGCTGGCTGCGCGAGCGGGGCGTCACCGAGGTGGACGTGGTGGGCATCGCCACCGACCACTGCGTCCGGGCCACCGCCCTGGACGCCGCCCGGGAGGGCTTCGCCACCCGCGTCCTGCTGGACCTCACCGCCGGGGTCGCCCCCGCCACCACCGAGGCCGCCCTCACCGAACTCCGCAGCGCCGGCGTCGAACTGACCGGGACCCCCATCGTCGTGGCGTGAGCCACCGGCGGCGCGGGGAGCCGGGCTCGGCCCGGCGGCCTGACGGCTCGGCCCGCGGCCCGGTGCCGCTCCAGCGCTCGGCGCCCGCCGGGCCCGCCCCGGCCGGAGGCGGGGATGTCCGCCTCAGCGGGAGGATGTCCGCCTCAGCGGGAGTGGGTGCGGGAACCTCGGGCGAGGAGCCCGTACCCCACGGGAGCCGGCCGCTCCGGCGGTCGGCCGCGGGGTCGCGCACCTGAGGCCCCCGCCCGGCCGGTCTCGCACCGGCGGCAGCCTCAGTGCTCGATGGCGACCAGTTCCACCACATCGACCCCACCCGCCACGAACGCCTCCCGGAGCTCGGCCCCGACCGCGTCCGGCTCCCGCAGGACCCGCTCCCCCGAGACGTAGACCACCCGCACCCCCAGGTACTCCATCCGGTGCTGCCCGCCCCTGACCCAGGCGGACTCGCCCTCGCTGACGCAGCGCAGCTCGGAATCCACCTCGACCGCCACACCCACCGCCGGCCAGTACAGGTCGGGCACCGCGACGTAGGTGCCGCCGCGCATCCGCAGCTCGGGGCCGGCCAGTGGCACCGGGAGCAGCCACTCGTCCACCAGCTCGCCGATCCGGTCGAGCACCGACTCCCGCTCCACGGCCAGGAGTTCGTCCAGCGCCGCCCGCACCCGGACCTCCCCCAGCAGATCCGCCTCCCGCAGTTCGGCCACCAACTCCCGCAGCGTGCAGCGGAATTCGCCGCTCACCAGCCCCGGCGCCGCCGGGCCCGGCAAGACGGCCTCCCTGAGCACGTCTCGCAGCAGCTCGGGCCGGGCCTCGCCGCGGTCGAACACGCCCTCGTCCGTCCACTCGCGCACGGCGTCCGCGACCGCCCGCGCCACCGGGGCGCAGGCCAGGCCGTGCACCGAACGCGCCTCCAACTCCCTTCCGGTGCGCCTGATCCGCACCTCCCCGACGTCCCGCAACCGCCGCTGCCTGGGCACCAGGACGTCCACCTCGGTGACCGCGGGCAGCCGGGGCGCCGAGGCGAAGCCGTACAGGGCGAGCGCCGCCGCGCCGGTGATCACCGCACCCTCGCGGCGGCCCTCCTCACGGCCGTTCTGCGCCGCGTAGAGCAGCGCCGCCCACATCCGCTGCTCGGGTGTGGGCTCACCGTCCTGCAGCAGGTAGACCCGGGGCAGCACCCGCTGCCACGGACCGCCCCGCCGGCAGTGCTCGCTGACCAACCTGGTCGGCACTCCCCGGGCGCGCAGCTGACTGGCCGTGATGACGTTCTGCTGACGGCGTGCCAACTCTTCGAGTGATGGATGCGAAGGAGGAGTCTGGTAGCTCATGCCGACACCCTCCCCAACAGCTCGCCCGCTGCACCCACGACCTGACGCACTGTTACCCAACCGTCGCGAAATCGGGACTGCCCTGCACTAAAGTCCCCATACCCTCACTCATTCGGCGTAACGGACGTTCATCGCCTTGCCGGTTTCGACCGCAGTTGACATGTGCCATCCGGTTTTTCGTCGCCTACGACCTTCAGTGACGCTCGCCTGACACCCCGTGCTGAGCTGCGGCGACTGACCGACAGTGACGAAGGACATACGGTGGAGCACCACCCCGAGGTCATGACCGCCCTCCGGGATTGCCTACCATCAGCTCATGCCACGCGATGAGTCCGCCGGCCTGCGTGCCGCCCAACTTCGTCTCGGCCGTCTGCCCGGTTACGTCCGCCAGCCAGACCTGGCCCGCCGCAACGGCGAGGACGGCCGCACGTACAAGAAGGGCTGGGAGGTGCGCTTCACCGCCCGCACCGAGGAGGAGATAGCCGAGATCCGCGATCTGGTGGTCGCCGCGGGCTTCGCCCCCGCCCGCCCCTTCTTCAAGGGGCACCAGCTGATCCAGCCCGTCTACGGCATCGCCGCCGTCCAGGCCTACCTCGCGGCGCGCGAGGCGATCGAGGGCTCGGCCCGCACCAGGGGCGGTGCGCCGCGCGCCACCGAGCAGTGCCGGGCCGAGTCGGCCCAGCGCACTCAGGCCCAGCGCAGAGGCGCCGACCGGAGCCGCGGCGAGCGGGGCCGCACCGAACGCGAGCACCGCACCGGTGCCGCCTCGACCGCCGCGGCCGCGGCCTCGGCTGCCGCAGCGGCGGCCGCAGTGCGGGCCCGCCAGGCGGCGGAAGCCGACCGGACCGCGGAGCCTCAGGTCAACGGGCCGGCAGCCGGTCGTACGTCCTGACGGCGCACTCGGCGTCATAGGTCATCGGGTTGCCAGGGTGCCGGCGGCTACGGGTGGGCGAAGCCGGGCGCGTAAGCCGCCACGATCGCGACCGTGACGGCCGCACCGGCGAGCGCGTTCGCCGCCCTGCGGGCGAGGGAGGTACGGGCGCCGACGGCCCGGGCCCCGGCGGCCTCGGCTCCGGTCGCGGCGGCTTCGGCTTCGGTGGCGGCGGTGGTGATCTTCATGATCGTCAGCCTGCCGTCCGGCACACCGCCGCGGCCATCGGTGACACCCCTGCCCGTCCCCTGAGCCGACCATGATCGACCGTCAGGGCTTCACCCCGACCGGCGGATGGTCGATGTGCACGGTGGCGGCCAACAGCCGGGGAACCGCCCTGATCAGCGCCCGTTCGGCCGCCTCCGCCACCTGGTGTCCGGCGACCACCGTGAGCCCGCCGTCCACCACGACCTCGGCCTCCGCCCGCAGCGAATGCCCGATCCAGCGCATCCGCAGCGCCCCGACCCCCTGCACACCCGCGACCGTCCGCAGTTCCCGCTCCGCCGCGTCCACCAGGGCCGGATCGACCGCGTCCATCAGCCGCCGGCCGACCTCGCGCACGGAGGTCCGCAGCACCAGCAGGATCGCACCGGTGATCACCAGGCCGACGATCGGGTCGGCGGCGTGCCAACCCACCGCGGTGCCCGCCGCACCGAGCAGCACGGCCAGCGAGGTCAGCCCGTCCGTACGGGCGTGCACACCGTCCGCGACCAGGGCGGCCGAGCCGATCGCCCGCCCGGTGCGGATCCGGTAGTGGGCGACCCACTCATTTCCCAGGCAGCCGACCAGCGCCGCCCCGGCGACCGCCCACAGGTGGGTGACCGGCTGCGGGTGCAGCAGCCGGTCCACGGCCGTGGCCGCGGCCAGCACCGAGGAGGCCAGCACCGCGAGCACCACGGCCACCCCGGCGAGGTCCTCGGCCCGACCGTAGCCGTAGGTGTAGCGGCGGTTGGCGGCCCGGCGGCCGAGCAGGAAGGCGAGTCCGATCGGCACCGCGGTCAGGGCGTCGGCGAAGTTGTGCACCGTGTCGCCGAGCAGGGCGACCGAGCCCGAGAGCCCGACGATCACCGCCTGCGCGGCGGCGGTCAGCCCGAGGACCAGCAGCGAGACCCAGAGCGTACGCAGGCCCCGGGCGGAGGACTCCAGGGCGCTGTCGACCCGATCGGCGGCCTCGTGCGAGTGCGGCCCGACCAGGTGCGCCAGCCGGTGGACGGCACCGCGCCAGGAGCGCTCCGCCGCATGGCCGTGATCGTCGCCGCGGCCGTGGCTGTGGCTGTGACTGTGGTCGTGACCGTGCTCGCCATGACCGTGGTCGTGACCGTGTCCACCGTGACCGTGGCCGTCGCCACGGCCGACGTGATCAAGCCTGCGGGTGCGCCCGCCTGCGGGCCCGCCGGTGAGCGGATCGGCGGCTGCGTGGGTGTGGCTTCGGCCGGTGCCAGGGCCGTGGTGGTGGTCCGCGTGTGCCTCCATGAGACCCACGGTGGCACACCAACTCCCTTGCAGCCACTGCCGTTGTACCTACACCAACCAGCTGCGACACGCTTGCAGGTACACTCGTCCGACACCTCGGCTGACGAAGCGTCAAATAGCGGCTCAATCAAGCCCATTCCGGGAATCTGATGGGACTTGTCACTCAAAGCAGCCACCCAAGGGCCTAGAGTGAGCGCAGGGTGCTCCCTTGCCGCCGAGACCAGATCGCGAGGCCGATGTGACCGACCGTCATGTCCCTTCCACCGGCCTGGGCAGTCCGGACGGCTCCGGAGGCGACGCCACCGGGCTCGACTCCACCGAACTCTCCGCCATGCCACTGGAGTTCACCGCGTTCCGGGAGCTGCACCACCCGCGGTACCTGAGCTACGCCCGGGTCTGGTTCCACGAGCCGGCCCAGGCGGCGGCGATCGTCGAACAGGCCTTCCGCGCCCTGGCCGGAGTGTGGCGCGAGGTGCTGGGCAGCCCCAATCCCGCCGCGGCGGCCTGGCAGATCCTCCGCACCACCGTCGCCGAGCAGATCGCGCACCGCGACGGCCCGGCCGGCCGCACCGCCTCCGAGCGGCCGGACCTCCCGGAGCAGCGGAGCGCGACCATGGACGAGGATCTCGCCATCCTGCACTACGTGGTCGGCCTGGCCACCCCCGAGATCGCCGACGTGGTCGGCAGCGACAGCGCGAGCATCGCCAGCCAGCTGCGGCACGCCTTCCGGCACGAGGCGGCCGACTGGTGAGCCGGCCCCCGCGGCCGTGATCGTTATCACCTGCCGAGTCACTACTCACCGGTCCCCGCCAGGCGAAGGATGGTCTCCGTCCGGGTCCCGAGCAGGCAGGAGTCACCTTCGCATGTCCATCGACCACGCCGTCGCGATGATCGGACTCCAGGCCGACGCCTGCGAGGAGTTGGGCTCCCCGCTGTACGCCGCGCTGCTCACACGGGCCGCCCAGGACGTCCGGGACGGCGGCCCGTGTGCCGAGGCCATCGCCGGGTACGAGGGCGCCCCCGGCCCCGACGCGATCGCGCTGCGCCTGATCGGCGGCGTCCACGCGCTGGTGCTCACCGGGCGGGCCCCGGAGCTCGCGGTGCACTTCCCGAGCGCCGGCGGCGCCTTCGACCCGGCCGCGGCCGACCGGGCCTGGGACGCCTTCCGCACCACCGTGGCGGCCGAGCTCCCGTGGATCAGGGACTGGATGACCAGGCCCCCGCAGACCAACGAGGTCGGCCGCGCCAACCTGCTGATCACCGGCCTGCTGCACACCCTCGCCGGGCGCCCGCTCCCCGTACGGCTCTTCGAACTCGGTTCCAGCGCCGGACTCAACCTCCTCGCCGACCGCTTCCGCTACGAGTCCGCCGGCTTCGGGTACGGCCCCGAGGACTCGCCCGTCCTGCTCCAGGACGCCTGGCGCGGCGCCCCGCCGGCCTGGCTCGACGAGGAGCGGCCGCCCGTCGTCGTCGCCGAGCGGCGGGGCTGCGACCCGACCCCGATCGACCCCGTCTCCGCCGAGGGCGCGCTCGCGCTGCGCGCCTACGTCTGGGCCGACCAGCCCGCCCGCGCCGCCCGGCTGAACGGGGCGCTCCGGCTCGCCGCCACGACTGAGACGCGGGTCGACCCGGTCGGCGCCGCCGCGTTCCTCGCGGACGTCGAGCCCCAGGAGGGCACGTTGACGGTGGTCTGGCACTCCGTCATGCGCCAGTACGTCCCGGCCGAGGAATGGGCCCGGGTGGAGGGCGAGTTGCAGCGGCTGGCCGCGGCGAGCACCGCCACCGCCCCGTTCGCCCACATCGCCTTCGAGCCGCGCCGGGCCGAGGTCGGGCACCGCTTCCTGCTCGTCGTGCGCGACGGGTCCGACTTCGCGGTGGAGCGGGTGCTCGCCGAGGCCGTGCCGCACGGGCTCCCCGCCTGGACCGTCTGAGACCGCCGGGGACTTCCCGGGACCGCCGCCCGAGACCGCCGGGGACTTCCCGGGACCGCCGGGGATTGCCCGAGACCGCCCGAGGCCGCCTGAGCAGGCGTCAGACCCGGGTCCCGGTGACGTCGAAGAGGTGGTGCACCGGGTCGTGGATCAGGTAGCGCGCGAAGGACTCCACGGTGAACCGTGCGCCGTCGCTGCGGTTGCCGGTGCGCTGCCACTGCTCGCCGGTGACCGCCTCGAAGGCCTGCGCCAGCCGCTCCGCGGCCTCGGCCAGCTGCACCGCGACCAGCCCCGGATCCTGGCTGCCGTACTGCCCGGCGACGGCGGTCTCGTCCTGGTCCCAGTTGGCGAACAGCGGGTCGTCCTCGGTGAGCATCAGGTCGAGCCGGACGGCGAAGAGCCGGAACACGTCCCGGACGTGGCAGGCGTACTCCAGGTCCGACCAGACGTCGGGGCTCGGGCGGCGGCGCAGCCGCTCGTCGGGGAGCTCGGCGAGCCTGGCCACCCAGGCGGTGGCGTTGGCGCCGATCATCGCGGGGACGTCCTCGCGGACCACCGACGGGGTGTCCAGTCCGCAGTCGGCGCACGGGCGCTGGAGGACCCAGGTCCAGTCCTTGGTGTCAGGAGTGATCATGCGTCCAGGGTGGCCCGGCCGCCCCCGGCTCCACCAGCGGTCGGACCGCCGCACAACGCCAAGATCCTGCCAACCGCCGCCGCGTCCTACGCCACCTCCCGCTCCCCCTGCTCGTACGCCTCACGGGCCGCCAGCAGGTCGGCCAGGTGCTCGCGGCCCCAGGCGCAGGCCGCGTCCATCGGCGCGAACAGCGAGCGGCCGAGCGGCGTCAGCTCGTCGGGCGGTTGCCGACGCAACGAGGCTCCGGTTGGAGGGGCGACTTGCTCAGTCGCCCTGCACCGGAGCCTCGATGTGCCGTCAGCCCGAGCAGCCGGGCACCGCGGTCGGGCTGCCGACGCAGTTGGTGGGGCTGTTGCCGTTGACCCGGCTCATGGCGAGGGTCAAGGTACTGCCGTCGTTGTAGACGCCGCCCGGGGCGACGGCGGACCGGTTGCCGTTGATGTTGCTCCGGGCCACCGTGACCGCCACATCGTTGAAGGTCGCGAGCCCGCCGCCGCCGGTACCGGCCTGGTTGTCGTTGAGGTTGCTGTCGTCGATGACCAGCATGCCGTCGTTGGCGACGCCGCCGCCCAGCTGGTCGGCGGAGTTGCCGATGATCCGGCTGCGGCTGATGGTCATGTCGCCGTCGTTGGCCACGGCGCCGCCGTTGTGAACTGCGTGGTTACCGGTGAGCATGCTGTCGGTGATCGTGGTCGTGGTGCCGGTGAACCCGCCGATGCCTCCGGAGAAGTTGCCGCGGTTGTCGCGGATCCGGCTGCTGGTGACGGTGAGCGTGCCGAAGTTGGCGATGCCCCCGCCGAAGTCCCCGCCGGCGTCGCCGTTGCTGATGGTGGCGTCACGGAGGACGAGGGAGTTCCTGACCGTGAGGATGCGGAACGGCGTCGCAGCCGTGCGTGTGATCGTGCTGTTGCGTGCGTTGATGGTCAGCTTGGCCTGGATGTCCGGCAACGGGCTGGTCAGACCGTAGGTGCAACCGGGTTTGAGATCGAGCACCACCGGCCCGGTCGCACTGTTGTCGCGCCGGACCGCGCGGATGGGGGACGCACGGTTACCGGCCGGCACATCGGCGGGTTGTCCGGCGGGCACCACCGCTCGGGCCCTTCGGCGGGCGCAGGTCGGGCCGGGGCACCGCACCGCACCGCACCGGGGAAAGTGGTCGGTTGAGGCCCCTCCGAGCCGGACGGCTCGGCACGGTCGTGAGCGCCGCACCACCGGATGGACAGTCGGCGGGCTGCGGACGCCCGAGCGGTGCGGCGGTGATCACTTCCGCTGGTCCATTTCTGAAATGGTGTCACGCGTCACCGGCGTCCGGAGACGGTTTGGCCGACCGGTGACCGCCCGAGTAGAACTACCGAGTGATCAACGACCACGCCCTGAACGACAAACCCACCGTGATCGGCGAACGAGTACGCCTGGTACCCCTGGGCCCTCAGCACGCGGAACCCTTCTGGCAGGCCACCCTTGACCCGGAGAACCGCCGACTCACCGGCACCCGCCGGGAGTTCACCCTCGACTTCGTCCGAGACTGGTGCGCTGACCGCGCCACCCAGCCCGGCCGGCTCGACCTCGCGATCGAGGACCGCACCACCGGCGACTACCTCGGCGAACTCGCCCTGATCGACATCGACCACGACAGCGAGTCCGCCGCCTTCCGCATCGCCCTCGGCCCCGGTCTCGCCGGCCGCGGCTACGGCACCGAGGCAGCGCGCCTCCTGCTCGGCTACGCCTTCGACCAAGTCCAGCTGCACCGCGTCCAGTTGGAGGTCTACTCCTTCAACCTGCGCGCCATCCGCGCCTACCAGAAGGCCGGATTCGTCCTCGAAGGCCGCCTGCGCGACGCCCACATGTGGGAGGGCCGGCGCTACGACGTGCTCTGCATGGCCGCCCTGCGCAGCGAATGGCGGGCACCCGTCCGGTGAGCGGGGCCCGCCGTCCGACGCTCCGTCAATTGTCCGCGTCGGCGTCCGACTGAATCGCGCAGACCGCATCGACGTCCTGCTGGTTGAATCCGTGAGTCCCTCCGAAGAACGCCTTCAGCAGCCCCTTGCAGACCGCGGCCTCCCGCGGAGTCCTGGGCCCTTCGGCCGCCGCCGGCTGCGCCGCCAGCAACGGCGTCGCCAGCAGTACGGCGGAGCACAGCGCGCGGGTGGCGAACTTCTTCAGCTTCGAGTTCGACTTCGACGTCGACGACGCAGAGAACATGTCGGCCCTTCGGATAGGCGATGGACGAGCCATCCCTACCCGAAGGGCCGTTCGCTTCCGCGGATCCTGCGCCATCCGTGAGCGTGTCAGCGGCGGTACGGCGGTTGTGCCACCTGCGGGGTCGCGGAGTCCCACGTCAGAGGTCGCAGTCCCGACGTCGATGCACGGGGTGGAAGTGCCCGAGGAGTTCGGACAGGTCGTACACCTCTACCAGGAGGAACACCAGGCTGACGAAGAGCATGGCCTTCAGTGCGGGAACCAGCAGCGACTGGACTGGTTGCGGGCCACGAGTCGCCGTCCAGAGCAGCATGGACGTCAGGACCACGGCCCCGAAGCCGAGGAGGGAACCAGCGCAGGCTGCTACCTGAGCGAGACCGGGCAGGCCGGGGCTGTTCAGGCAGGCGTCGTCCAGAACGACCACGTGAACGACGTCCGACCATCGCGCGAAGAGCACGCAGACCAGGGCGACCGGGCTGCTCACGAGCGCGGCGATGGCCAGCCAGCGCCACCGTGCCGGAGCGCGGAGGAAAGCCGGTCCTGCAAACTCACGCACCATCAGGCACCACATCCGCTGGTCACCGCAGGACGGGCCGGAAAGTCCGGAAGCAGCCTGTTGAGATCGGAAACCTCCACGGCGACGCAGAGCAGGCTGATGACGGATACTGCCCTCAGGAGTGCAATGACCCAGGAACTGACGGGTTGCCGCCCACGACTCGCTGTCCATAGCAGCACTTGAGCAACTATCGCGGCCGACGTGCCGAGGAGCAGGCCGGCCCACGCCGCGGCCTGCGTGAGCATTGGGGCTGCCGCCCGACCGGTACAGATCGACCAGGAGATCCAATGCCAATCGGAGTTCGTCTCGTACGCGTAGGAGCTGCAGACCATCGCGGCAGGGACGGCGATGAGCACGGCGGCGGCTGTCCAACGCCACCGCGTCGGTGACACCGGTATGCCCGCGGAGTTGCGATTCTTCTCAACCATCGCTCAGTACCAGGTCGGGTTGACGCGAACGTAGTGCACTTTCTGATGACCGTCGCGTCGGTTCCACAGGTCGATGCGGCCCGCCATGCTGGTGTTCCCCCTCTGGGACGTGTGCTGGGTGTACCGGATGTCGCCGTCCGGGGTGACCGCGGTGACGATGGCGGTGTGGTGGATGTTCCCCTTGGGGGTGCTGTCCTTGTCGGAGTCCTCCTCGAAGTAGACGAGGTCGCCCGGCCGAACCTGATCCGCCGAAACCTCCTGTCCCCCGTGGGCCATCATGAAATCGTGCTGGTTCTGCGCCCCACCCCAGGCATCGGTGTGGTCCGGCTGCGCCCAGTCGTACCAGCGATTATCCGTGCGGGACCAACCGTCTCCCCAGGTGTTGTCGTCGGTGAACTTCATGCCGGCCTGGTGCAGGGCCTCGGAGACGAAGTTGGTGCAGTTGCCGACCTTTTCGTCGTCCAGGTCGCCGTCCTTGGTGTTCCAGTGTTCAAGTGCCCACTGGACGGCCTTCACACGGTCGTACTTCGCCCCGGGCCCGCCGCGCAGGTCCTGCTTCACGCTCTCGGGGATGCCGGGCAGGTTGGCCAAGGCCACCGGGTTGGAGAGTTCGAGCTGCTTGCGCTGCGAGTCGGACAGGGAGTTCCACCAGTCCGCGACCAGGCGCGGGTCCTTACCGTCGGGAATGCCACCGGCGTACATGTCCAGTTCCGTCTGGGACGCTGTGTCCTGCAGGTCGCTGAGCGCTCTGCCCGGGCTGGTCTCGCCGATGGCGGCACCCAGCTTCCGTAGCTCTTTCGCCGCCTGACCGTCCGCCTTCTCGGCCTCGCGCAGTGCCTCCTGCAGCAGGGCGTTGACCTCCTGGACGACGGAGGCGTCCACGGGCGCGCCACCTGCAGCCTCGGTGACGATGCCTTGCGTCTCGTCGACGGTCAGGCCGTGGGCCTGTGCCATGTCCAACGCGCCCTGCATGGTGAGCTTCGCACGGGTGATGAAGGTGGACAAGCCGTCGAGGATCATGCTGACGCCGCGGATGATGTTGGCCCCGGCCTCCAGGATCTGAGCCTGCTCGGCGAGCTTTCGGCCCGCCGCCTCCCCAACCCGGTCCTGCCAGTTCTCCTTGAGTGGGTTCAGCCCGTTGGCGTGGATGTCATTGACAGCTGACCACGACTCCTTCGCCAGCTCGACCCAGTCGCTCGCGGCGGAGTCGAGGTCGGTGCTCCTCGCGGACTTCAGATGTGCCAGGTCCATGGTCACCGCTCCGTGGAGTGGAGGTCGCGGAGCGCTTCCACGATGCGTTGCTGAGCTTCTTGTTCGGCCAGCTCGTACGTCTGCGCCGACTGGTGCAACTGGTCTCCGAGGTTGTGGAGGTTCTGCACCACGGTGGTCATGTGCGTCTGCCATGCCTGCGCACATTCCTGTAGCGCTGGCCCCGATTCCCAGCCGGTCAGCGAAGCGGCAGCGGTGAAACTGCTGTCAAGCCAGTGCCCAGCGGCCGGACCGACCTGTCCGGCCGCGGTCTGCACTCCGGATGCGGACTGCCGGAGCGCGGACGGCAGCACGTGGATGTCCGCCATCGATCCCCCCTCGATGTTCACAAGCCAGGACCCCCTCCTGGACTTATGACCAGGAACTCTACGTGATCGAACGGATTGCGGGCGCGTGTACGAGATCGCCGCCGCTTCCCTACGGCCTTGCGGGTGGGCTGGTCCGGGCGGATGCTGAGGTGGCTCGGTCGCTCCCGGGCGTGGACCGGTCGGAGCGACTGCACTTCCCCGCACCCGCCCGCCGGGCGTGGCCGGTTCGGAACGCGTCGGGTCAGTGGGGTGTGGCCTTGTTCGCCGGGCGGATCCGCACGTAGTGCGAGCGGCCGTTCATGGCGAACGCGAGGTCGAGCCGGCCATCGCGCTGGATGAACTCCTGCACGCGCTCGACCGCTTGCGGGCGGGTGAGGAAGTATCGGAACGCGTCGGCCTGCGCCGCACCCAGCGGAAGCAACCGGAGCGAGCCCCAGAGCGCCGACAGGGCGTCCGGAAGGCGCTCGAAGGTCGCCGGGCCGCACACGTCCTCGATCTCGACCACCACCCGATCGACCGCGCTCACTCCGCATCCCCGGCCGCCGGTGCGATGACAGCCCAGACGAGCTTGCCGATCCCGCCCTCGCGCGGGCGGCAACCCCAGCCGGTCGTCAACTGCTCGACCAGCCAAAGCCCTCGGCCGTACTCGTCGTCGGGACCCGCCGCCTGCACCACGGGGTACGTGGTGCCCGCGTCATGCACTTCAACCCGCAGCTCTTGCAGCCACAGCTCGAAGCGGACCATGAGCAGTCGGCCTGGTGGCGTGCGGGCGTGCTGGACGGCGTTGTTGACCAGCTCGGTCAGAACCAACTCGCCGACGTCCACGTACCGTTCGCCGTCGGCGAGGTCGGCCAGGAAGCCTCGGAGCAGTCTTCGGGCGGCGCTTCCCGACTTTCGGTGGCGCGGCAGCCAGAACGCGTACTCGTCGGGCGCGGTGGGTGGCCTCTCCAGCGCTTCGGGCATGGCGATTCCCCTCCTGGACATGGTCGGGTGGACGTGAGCCTGGGCCGGTCAACGGCCGTGGCGGCAAACGGAATCGGGCATGGGGATGCCCGGCAGCAAGCCGCTGCCATCACGCTGTGTTGGCAGTTGACTACGTTCAGCAGCATGCTCTGCCATAGAGTCGCCGTGCAAGTGCATGAACCATGCAATTGCACGAACGGGTGACGGTTGAGCACCTCAACGGGAGTGGCAGACTGTGTACCGACGTGACCTACCGGGGAGAGTGACGGGTGGACAGCCCAACCGTGCTGCGGCGTAGGCTCGGCGCAGAGCTGGGAAAGTTGCGCATGTCGCGCGGCGCGAGCGCCAAGGACGTTGCCGCTGCACTGGGCTGGTCCGCGTCCAAGCTGAGCCGCATCGAGAGTGGGAGCGTGCCGCTACAGGACCGTGATGCGGCGAAGCTGCTGGCACACTACGGCGTTGACGATCACACCGAAGTGAAACAGTTCATCAGCCTCACTCGGCAGAGTCGCCAGCAAGGCTGGTGGCACGCCTATGGCGATGCGCTGCCGGACTGGTTCCGCGCGTACATCGGACTTGAGGCCGACGCAACAAAGATCGTGACGTTCCAGTGCGAGTTGGTGCCGGGACTTCTCCAGACGGAAAGCTACGCCCGGCAGGTCATCCGGGCTATGAACCCCACGGAGTCGGCAGACGACATCGAACGCCGCGTAGCACTTCGCATGGAACGGCAGCAGATCCTCGACCGGCCAGAACCGCCGCAGCTCTGGGCCATCATCGGAGAGGCCGTCATAAGGAGGCACGTCGGCGACGCTTCCACCATGCGTACCCAACTCGGGCACCTGGCCGACATGGCCGAGACGAGACCCAACATCACCATCCAGGTGCTCCCGTTCTCGGCTGGCGCTCACGCCGCCATGGGAGCGTCCTTCTCCGTTCTGTCGTTCAGCGACCTCCCTGGAAGCGTGGCCTATTCCGAGGTCACGACGAGCAGCATCTACACCGAGCGGCCATCCGAAGTCGCCCGCCATCAGGAGACTTTCCTTCGTCTCATGGCGTCATCGGTTCAACCTGAGAAGTCGGTCTCGTGGCTGAGGGAAGTCGCAGAGGAGTGCCAGTGAAGCACCAGATGCCAGCCGTCAGGTGGCGCAAGAGTTCATACAGCAACGGACAGGGTGACTGCGTCGAGGTGGCCGATGGCCTTCCCGGTGTGATGCCAGTCCGCGACTCCAAGGACCCCGACGGGCCCGCGCTGGTCTTCCCGGCCGAGGCATGGTCGGCGTTCATCGCCGGGGTCAAAGCGGGAGAGTTCCCAAGTAGCTGCTGATGAGCTGATCCCTGGCTCAGCGGCGGCCCCGACCGAATAGCCGGCCGGGGCTGCCGTATTGCCCAGTAGCTGCACGCCCGTTGGTCTGTGGAACGGTGAATCCACCCAGTCCGACGCTGCAGAAAACGTGTCGGCCCTTCGGACGGGTGATGAACGAGCCATCCCTGCCCGAAGGGCCGTTCGCATCTACGGAGTGCTTCGTGATCCGCGAGCGTGTCAGCGGTACGGGTTCTCCGAGGCCGGCGGCTGCGGCTGGTAGTACTGCGGCGGCTGCGCACCACCACCCGTGGGCGGCACCTGCTGGTGCGGCGGGTACTGCTGCCCACCGGCCCCGTACGGCGGCTGGCCACCCGCCGGCGCGTAACCCCCGGGCCCACCCGGTCCACCCGAGCCCCCAGGGCCGCCGGATCCACCAGATCCGCGCCCACGGCGCACCACGAGCAGCACCACGCCACCGATCACCAGCAGCGCGACAACACCGATGCCCGCGTAGAGCGCCATCGAGTTCTTCTTGCTGTCCTTCTTCTCAGGCGCGGCCTGAGGCTGCCCGCTGTCCTTGCTCGCCCCGGACGAAGGGGCTGCCGACGCTCCGCCGTCCCCACCCTGTGATTCGACCCGCCCAAGCAGCGGGTTCTCCTTCGGCCCGTTGTCGACATCCGCGTTAGGCGCCAACGCCTTCGAGGGCGACGCAATCCCATAACCGTAGCTGTTGTTGGGAACCTTCGAGCCGTCGGGCGGCGCGACCGCCGCCTTGATCATCCGATTGATGACCTGACCGGCGGAAAGATTGGGGTATTTGGAGCGGATAAGCGCCGCAATGGCGGAGACATAGGCGGTGGAGTCTGAGGTGCCAGTTCCCGAGCCATAGCTGGTAGGCGAATCCGCGGTTGCCCGGTAGATGTCGACGCCAGGTGCTACGAGGGTGATCTCCGGACCGCGGTTCGATTTCTCCCAGACTTTCCCACTCTTATCGATAGCGCCGACCGCGACTACACCCGGGAACGCCGCCGGGTACTGTACTGGGCTATCGACGTTTGCAAGATTTCCGGCACCGGCCACGAGAACAACGTCCTTGTCAACCGCATACTTTACGGCTCCGCGCGTGGCCGTGTCAGTGCGATCATCGCCAGCGATCGACATATTGATTACTTTGGCGCCATGGTCCACAGCGAAACGAATGGCGTCACCGATCCTGGTTTCGGTTGCATTGTTGAACTCGCCATGGTCATTCAAGGCAACCCTAACCGGAAGAATTTTTGCCTTCGGCGCTAGGCCCATAATTCCGGCCTGGTCTCCGTGGCCATGGCCAGCAATCACACTAGCCATGCCGGTCCCATGACCTGACTTGTCTACACGCCCGTCCGTATGGTCACCCGAGAAGTCTGCACCAGCCAGAACCTGCCCCGACAGATCCTGGTGATCTGCTACACCACTGTCGATAACAGCAACCCTTACACCGTCGCCCTCGCTGATCGGCCAGACCGAACTGGCGGCAGCGTAGTTCGTAAGGGCCCACTGTCCGTCACGGGTACTATCCGCACTGGCAGGTTCCACAGTCAGGCCCCAGAGAAGGGCTCCTGCTGCAAGCGCGGCCACACCGCGCATCGGTCGGCTGGTCGTCAAGCCACGTCACCCCACTCATCGAAGCGGCCGTCCCGCAGAGGCGATCTGCGGGACGGCCGGTCAGGTCAGACTGTCCTGCTGGCGGAAATCATTCCACCACGTTCGGGTTGGCCTTCTCCCCCGACTTCCACGTTTCCTCGTCCTCCACCAGGTAGGAGGGACGATCCTTACCCTTCTTGTCCTTCTTGGCACCCTTCCCCGCGGCACCGGGCATCCCGTGCGCACCGTTGCCGTTACCGGTACCAGACTGTCCAGACTGCCCGGCCTGTGCACGGCCCCGACCAAGGCCCGAGCCGCCCTCGGTGAACGAGCGACGCCCGGCACCACCGGCTCCGGCCTCACCCGCTACCCCGCCGGGACGCTGTCCGAGTCCCCGGCCCATGCGGCCGCCGCCCGCAGCCCCACCGGCTCCGCCTTCGGCGCCGCCCATACCTTCGGCCCCGAACGCGCCACCCGCACGGACCGAGCCACGACCGCCACCGGCACCAAGACCACCCCGGCCCAACGAAGAGCCGCCGCCGGGCAAGCCCCCCTTGGAACTGCCGGTAATGCCTCCACCGCCAACTACGGGAGGACAAGCCCCCGTGCCCGGGAGAGTGCCGGTGCCAGGAGTACCGGTTCCGCCTCCGCCAGTAACGATCGGTCCGCCCCCGACCTTTCCCGGCTTGGGCGTGACTACACCACCGTCAATCCCGGTGCCAGGTCCGGGGTTTCCAGGCTGTTGCGGACGAGGAGCCGGATTGGCCGTACCTCCCCAGACGCCGGGATCGGTAGGCGGAGCCACAACTGGCTTCGGAGGAGTTGCAGTTTGACCGGAAGACCATGAGCCCGACTCGCGGCTGCTCGGGCGGGTGGTTTCGGCGGTGCTGCCCGCACTCGCGAGACCCAGACCAGCGCCGACAATCAGGCCGCTGATAGCCTCAGCTCCACTCGAATCATCAGGTGCGGGAAGGTTTATGACATCGTCGACCCCACCAGCGGGAGGTGGCGGCTTCAATGCCGCCGTGCTCGCACGGTACTTGAGCGCCAGCGTATCCATGACTGCGACAGCCTGCGCCTTCCGCTCGTCAGCGATGGGCGTAGTCTTCTCGCCCACCATCGACTTGGCTGCGTCGCCAATGGAGTCGCCGACCTTGTCCAGGAAGTCGGGCTCCTCGGGCATGTCGCGCTTGGCCTGGTCGATTGCCTCGGAGACCCCCTGAAGCCCGACCGCAGCGTCATTGGCGTAAGCGGCAGCATTGTTGACGCTGTTGGCCAGATTCGTCATCTTGCTGTAGAAGGCATCACTGGTGGTGCCCTCCCAAGAATGCGTGGCATCGCCCGCAGCAGTGTTGAGGGCGGTTCGGATCTGCTTGAGAGTGGTGGCAGCCTTGCGCCAGGGATCACTGGCGGCCATGACCGCACCAGAGTCCATGGACTGGACCATGCGCCGCAGGTCGCCGTGGCTGTATCCGCTGAAGTTCGTGTTCGCGTCACTCATGCTCGGACGCCTCCTGTCCCCGTCCTGATCCTCATCACTGCGCCGCCTCGGCCGCTCTCAACAACGCCCTCGCCTACCACGTCGGGTGCGGCTGGCTACTGCCCGCCGAGGGGCCGCCCGCAGGAGCCTTGGACGCACCGGTCGAAGCAGCTTTGGAGGTGTACCCAGCCGGACTGGCAGGCGTAGAGGTGCTGCCGACCGACCAACCGTCGGTGTTCACCCTGAGGCTGCGGGAGGTCTCCTGCTCCTGCTCCTCGTAGTTGGTGGCGGTGAGGTCAGCCTTCCGCTGAGCGTCATCGATCGCATCCTGGAGAAAATTGAGGACATCGCGCAGACGCTCACGCATCACCTCGTACTTCGCGTGCAGCGCCTGAGCCTCCGCGAAGTCCCCGAACGCACCAGCCCCGACACCACTCTGCCCGTGCGCCCGGTTGCCACCCGCGTTCGTCTCGAACTCGCTCAGCAGCCCACGCACCTGCGTGGCGAACGCCCGCAGGCCGTCCACCTCCACGCGGTAGCCGGCTCCGGCGCCCCCGCTCGAACCGGTCCCTGTGCTCACGACCTCGTACCTCCCCCGTACACCCTGTGCACCCTCGGCAACTTCCGTACCGCCAGCATCATCGACCCTCGCATCGACCGGACGCCTGTCCGTCACATACCGCGCCCCGACGCTGACCCTCATGTCTAACACATGCCAGAGACCGTCAGAACGCCGCCGTGCGACCGGGACCTGAGACCTCTACCACCGCCCCGGCGCCAACCGTCAGCCGCCGCAGACTCCCATACCCCGCCCCGGCCTACAGGATGCCGTCAACGAAGGGTCAGCAGGTCCGTCAATGGACCCGTCAACACCGTTCCACGGCCTCGGACAGCGCCCTGCGGCACAGCGAGTCAGCCTTCCGGGTGGTTTCCGGCAGGCGGTACACGGGTGCCAACTCGAGGGTCAGATCGACGGCTTCGGCGAGGCCGATGCGGTGGCCGACCGAGACGAAGACCGGCTTCACGCCGCGACGGGTGCGGAGTGCCCGGCCGACCTCCTCGCCGTTCCCGGCGTCGTGCAGCGGCGTCCACGCGCCCCGCTCGGGGCCGGGCTGCTCGTAGGTGAAGGTGAACGGGGTCTTGGCGACGCCGATCGTGCGCAGGCCGCTGAGCACCCCGAGGTGGCTGGCCAGGCCCAGGCGGCGTGGGTGCGCCAGGCCGTAGCCGTCGCAGACGACCAGGTCGGGGGTACGTCCGAGGCCCGCCAGGGCGGCGAGCACGGTGGGCAGTTCGCGGAAGGCCAGCAGCCCGGGGAGGTACGGGAAGCTGATCCGCCCGATCGCGGTGGACTCCTCCACCACCTCCAGGCTGTCGCGGTCGAGCAGGACCGCGGCCGCGGCCACCACGTCCCGTTCGTCGTCGTACGCGACGTCGACGCCGGCCACCAGCGAGAGTTCGGCGAGGTCGGGCCCGCACGGCCCGGCGTCGACCAGCCCCCGCAGCCGTTCCTGCTCGGCCAGCGCCTCAGCCTCGGTAGCGGGCCACCCAGCGGGCGGATCAACACTGTTGGACACGGCTCGACTCCCCCGACGAACACCTGAACACGACTCGAACCCACCGTATCGAACCACCCCCCTCACCGTCGGCAACCGAGAGCGACAGTCCATCAACGCTCAGTAAAGTGGTGGCCAAATGACCCAACTGCGGCCTGCCGGACCGGCGGTGGGCCACGAGGGAGAGCGATGACCGCCGCCATCAGCGTGGACCCGCACGGCCTGGCCCAGGTCGGCCGGCAGAGCCGGGAGGTCGCGGCCGCCATGCCCGCCGAGATCGTCCGTATTCAGGGGCCGTCCGATGAGGCGGCCGCCGGGCTTCGCGGCTGGCGTACCCAGGAGGCCCTCACCCGCTGCACCCAGGCGTGGGAGGAGTGCCTCCGCGCGCTGGCCGCCGAGGTCGACGCCAACGGCGCCAACCTGATCGCCACGGCCGACAACTACAGCGCCGCCGACGCCGCCGTGCACGGCGGCCTGTCCTACGCCACGGCCGCCAACGGAGCGCGCTGATGGTCGACTTCACCGCCCTGCGCGACGCCCGCCCGTCCGGGCTCGGACCCGCGGCGGACGCGTACGACGAGCTCGGCCGGGCGAACGCGGCCCACCACGAGGTCATCAAGGAGGCCGTCCGCTGGATCGTCCACGGCGGCAACTGGACCGGTTCGGCGGCCGAGGCGGCGACGAAGGCGCTGGAGCGGACCGACAAGCGCCTCGACGGCTCCCACACCGCGATGCAGGGGATGGGAATCCTGCTGCGCGACGCCGCCGAGGCCTTCGAACTCGCCCAGGCCAAGCTGCTGGAGGCCGTCGACGAGGCGGCCCAGGCCGGATTCCCCGTCGGCCCCGACGGATCGGTCGACTGCCCGCCGCCGACCGAGGCCGACCGGCACGACCCCGACTACGCCGCGCTCGGCGCCCCGCAGCAGGCCCGGGCGCACGCCCTGGCGGCGCGGATCGGCGGCGCCGTCGCCGAGGCCGACGCCGCCGACCAGCAGGTCGCCGCGCTACTGGACCAGTTGGCTCAGAGCGCGCGTTCCGGCTACGGCATCAACCGGGACGCGGCCACCACCCGCCTCGACAGCATCAACGACCTCGGCCGGAAGCTCATCGCCGCGGCCTGGCCGCCCGACGACGCCTCGCCCGCCCAGGTGCACGACTGGTGGCACGGCCTCACCCCGGCCGAGCAGCAGAAGCTGGTCAAGGACCACCCCGAGCTGCTCGGCAACCGCGACGGCATCCCCAGCGCCGCCCGCGACCAGGCCAACCGGATCGTGCTGCCCCGGCTCCTCGACGAGTACCGGCGCAAGCCGTCCCCGCTCTCCGCGGCGGACCAGCGGAAGCTCGACGGCTTCGAGGCCATCCGCAAGCGACTGGCCGGCGAGCTCCCGGACGGCGGCGGGCCGGGCGGCGATCCGCCGCTGCTGCTGATCGGCCTCGGCGACCAGGGCCAGGGCCGGGCCGTCCTGAGCTGGGGAGACCCCGACACCGCCCGGCACGTCTCGGCCCTCGTCCCCGGCCTCGACAGCACCCTCGCCGGTGCGGCCGGCGGCGACACGACCACCGCCCTGCGGATCCGCCAGGCCGCGGGCGAGGAGGCCACCGGAACCGCCTCGATGATCTGGCTCGGTTACGACGCGCCGCTGTGGGACGGCGGCTCCGTCCTCACCAAGGACCGCGCGGTGGAGGGAGCCGCCGGGTACGACCGGTTCCTGTCCGGCCTGCGCAGTACGCACCAGGGGGACGCCCCCGCCCATGTCACCGCGATCGGGCACAGCTACGGCTCGCTCCTGGTCGGCCAGGCGGCGCAGCGCCCCGGCGGCGTCCCCGCCGACGACGTGGTCCTGGTCGGCAGTCCCGGTGTCGGTGCTGACCACGCCTCGCAGCTGAGCGTCGGCGCCGACCACGTCTACGTCGGCTCCGCGGCGGCGGACCCGGTGAGCCACCTGCCGTCCAGGACCGATGCCGCCGCCACCGGTCTCGCCATCGGCGGCGCCGTGGTGACCAGCCCCTTCGCCGCCGTGACGGGGCACCAGGTGGACCCGCACGGGCTGTGGTTCGGCCAGGACCCGGCGAGCGCGGAGTTCGGCGCCCGGCGGTTCAAGGTCGACGACGGCACACCGACCGACTCCCACAGCAACTACTTCGGCAAGGACGGGAAGGGCGGCGACTCACTGCCCAACATCGGCCGGATCGTCGGCGGCCACCCCGACCAGATCACCCGGGAGCCCGGCCGGTGACGGTGCCCCGGCTCCCCCGGCTTCCCCGGCTTCCCCGTACCCGTCCGGTGACGCTCCAACGGCTGCCCCGCGCCCAGCCGGTGACGATCCGCCGTTCTCCCCGCGCCAGCCCGGTGACGGTCCGCCGCTCTCCCCGTGCCCGGACGGGCGGCACCCGCACCGGCGCACCGGCCGGCGGGGTGCCTCGGCCGCCCGTCCTCAGCGTGCTGCTCGCCGTCTGCGTGCTGCTGCTCTGCGGCGCCTGCTCGTCCGCCCCGGTGCCGGTGGTGCCGCTGGCCGTCGCACACGGCCGGCTGGAGGACCTCTTCGGCGAGGCCTCGGCGGCCGTGCGGCCCCCGGTCCAGTGGACCGACCCGGCGTACACCGGCTTTCCCGTGCTCTCGGGGCTCTGCGGCACCCAGGGCTGCCACCGCACCGGCCGGGCCGAGCTCCAGGGCGTCCGCTGGGTCAGGACCCGGGTCTCGGCCGCCCGGTACTCCGCCCTGCTCGACCAGGTGGCCCGGCGCTGGACCGAACACGGCTACCCGGTCGAGCGCCGCGCCCAGGAGGTGGTCGTGCGGGCCGCCGGCCACACGGCGCGGCTGTGGTGGCTGGACGCCGCCACCGGTTGCGTCCGGCTGGAGAGCTCGGTCGCCGACGTCGAGGACACCGGCGGGGCGGACGGCTTCGAGAGCCACCCGTTCGGACGCGGCGGTGACGGCGGCCGCAGCTGCGCCTCGGCGACGGACCCGTACTGGTCCGGGTGAACCGTCAGCTCGGGCAGCACGGCCCGCAGCCGGCGGTGAACCCATGCGCCCTCGCATGCCCCGCACATGCCTTATTAGGCTCTACTTACCGGGCCGAGACCCGGGGTAGACCTTCTGCACGACCGTCGGAAGCCGAATCCGCGCGAAGGACTGACGCCATGCCGCGCCCCACACTCGCCCAGTTCTGCCTCGGCACCCTGATCATCGTCACCACCACCGTGGGGCTGCTCGCGGTGTCGGGGGCGACGGGGGTGGCGGGCATCGTGGCTCTGGTCGCCGTCGCCGTGGCGCTCGGCGTACTGGTCACGGCCCTGCTGATGACCGCCGACCGACGGCGGCGCCCGCCCGTCCGCCCGGCGTCCGACCAGCCCCGCCCCGAGCCCCGGCCCGCCGCCCGGCCCGCCGCCCCGGAGTACGCCCGCCAGCGCTGACGCCCCCTGGACGGACGGGCCGGGGCCAGCGGAACCCGGTCCCGGTGGCCACGGCCCGTCCGTCCGACGTCCCGGCGTCCCGGCGTCAGGCGTCAGGCGTCACGCGTCAGGCGTCAGGCGTCAGGCGTCAGGCGTCAGGCGGTCGAGACGACCACCGTCTTGGCCGCCTTGTCGTGGATGCACTGCCGGTAGGGCTTGTCGAACACCCCGAACAGACCATTGATCGGCCACCAGAGCAGCCCGCAGCAGACCAGCGCCGGCACCACGAAGACCGCCGCCCGGGTCCACGCGGCCGCGCCGGTCGGGCCGCTCCCGTCGATGAGCATCGCGACCCGCAGCTTCATCAGCTTCTTGCCGACCGTCTGACCGTCACGGCTCAGCATGACGCCCTCGTAGACCAGGTACAGCGCGTACCCGAGCCAGGTCGCGCCGACATAGCCGTCCTGCCTGCCCAGGCTGGCGAACGGCAACACGATCAGCGCGGCGATGATCTGGATCCCGATGTAGTCGATCAGCTTGGCGGCGATCCGGTTGGGCCAGCTGCCGAGCGGCGGCATCCCGGGCACCGGGCCCGGAGCGGCGCCGGGGCCGCCCGGCGGGTACGGCGCTCCGTACCCTGGCGGCGGGGCGCCGTAGTGCGCGCCGTAGCCCGGCGGGGTGTCGTACGGGCTGCCCGACGGCGGGGGCGCGCCGGTCGGCCCCGCACCGGTCGGCGGCTGCGGGGGCGCGCCGTACGGCGGTTCTGACGGGGCTCCCGGCGTACCCTCCGCCGGGGGCTGCTGCTTGTCGAAGGAGGGCTTGCCGCCGCCCTCCGGCTCCTGGCCTGCGGGGTCGTGGCTGCTCATGGATTCGAGTAGAACATCAGCATTCCTATGATGTTGGGATATTTAGACCGTTTTGCGGCATCGGCTCGAGCGGTGACCACCCCTCAGGAGCGCACCACCCTGGTCCGGGCGGCACGGTCCTGCCAGCCGCGCCGCGCGGCCGGGTCGAGGAGCGGCGACAGCATGCCGACCACCGTGACCACCGAGAGCTGCCTGACGGCCCATCGGAGCAGCGACCGCCCGAGCGCGGGCGGACCGGACGGCCCCGCCGCGCGGACCACCCTGATCCCCAGCAGCCGCTTGCCCAGGGTCTGCCCGTTCCGGGCCGTCGGGACCACCTCGTACAGCAGGCCCGCCAGCGCCAGCAGGCCCAGCAGCACCCCGGCCTTGCCGAGCACCACCGCATCGAGCAGCCAGACGTCCACCGCGCGGTGCGTCATCGTGGCGACGATCTGGGCGTGCTGCAACCGGTCCTGGACGTGGGCGACGGCCGAGGAGACCAGCGGCACCCCGGCGGCCACCGCGACCAGCGCGATCACCGCGCTGTCGAACAGCCGGGCGGCGAGCCTGCGGCCCAGGCCCGCCGGAGCGGGCGGGCGTGCCTGCCGCTCGGCCGGCCTGCGGGCGCCGGCACCGCGCGACGCGGCGAGCGTCGGCTTCGGTTTCCGGGCCGGGGCGGGGACGGGGGCTGTCACCCTCGCTGCCGATGCCGACTTCGGTGCCGCGGCGGATTTGGGTGCCGCGGCGGATTTGGGTGCCACGGCCGGAGCGGCCACGGGGACGCGAATCTCGCTCGGCTTCGACCACGCGGGGAGGGCGTCCCAGGACACCCGACGCGGCGCCGCACCGGGTTCCGCCGCGTCACGCCGGGCCTCGGAATCCGCCTGGCGGTCCTCGGCCCCGGTGCTCTCGCTCCGTGGGACCGGCTCGGGCCGCACGACCGGCGCACCGACCGGCTCCGGCTCTCGCTCTGGCTCTGGCGGCGCCACCGGCTCCGGGGCGGCGGCCGCGGTGGGCGCGGGCGGCACGGGTCCGGCCGTCGACCGCGTCCACGACTCGAGCTCCCGCTCCGCCTCGGGCGCCAGCACGAACGAGGCCCCGCCGGAGGTCTGGTCGAAGAACAGCGGCCCCGTCTCACTCACCGAAGCGGCAGCGGACGGAGCGGCAGCGGACGGAGCGGCAGCGGACGAGACGGCACCCGCCGAGCCGGCAGCGGGCGAGGCCGGAGCGGCGGGCGCCGCCGGAGCCGGGGCGGGTGCCCGGGCGGGCGCCGGCGGCGGTGCGTAGCGGGCCGCGGACGGCGCGGTCTGGCGGACGGTGAAGCGCGGGGGCTCCAGGACCTCGCCCGGTTCGGGTGCGGGTCTGCTGGTGCCGGGTACCCAGGCCGTTCCACCCCAGTAGCGGACGAATCCCGGAACGGAGGGGTCGGGGTAGTAGCCCGGCGTCGGGTCGACGGCGGTGTCCGCGCCGCCGTCGAAGGGCCGGTCCGTCATGTGGTTCTTCTTTCGTTGCAGCGCCGGGGGGACGGCAAAGCAGAGGACTGCGGGCAGGAGCGTTACGGGGCGAGCAGGCCGCGGGCGGGAGCACAGCGGAGCAGGGTGGTGCCGCTGGGGCACCGGCGCAGCAGCGCAGGCGGGCGCGGACGAGCCGCCGCGCTTGCGGCGGACAGTCGTCAGGCAGTCACAAAGGGTAGTACCTTCGCGCCGTGACGGCGGGCAGTTGGAAAATCCCGGGAGATCCGCGAAAAGTGTGTAAGACCTGACGCCCGGCGTGCTCTCTCCAGGTGAAGGGGCCCGGAAGCGGCTCCACGTACCCGAGAGGAAGCCGGTCATGGACAGATCCGCCACCGTCGTCGAGCAGGAGCTCGAGCTCAGCCTGGTGCTCTCCGCGGAACACAGCATCCCCGTCCCGACCCGGCTGTCGTACAGCAGTCACGACCCGTTCGCCGTGCACATCACCTTCCACCTGGACAGCGGCGCGCCCGTGACCTGGGTGTTCGCCCGCGAGCTGCTGGTGGAGGGGACCTTCAGGGCGTGCGGGCAGGGGGACGTCCGGGTGTGGCCCACGCGGTCGGGCCGGCAGAGCGTGCTGTGCCTGGCGCTCAGCTCCCCGGCCGGCGACGCCCTGCTGGAGGCCCCCCTCCCGATAGTGGCGGGGTGGCTGGAGCGGGCGCACCGGCTTGTCCCGCCGGGCGCCGAACTCGCGGCCCTCGACCTTGACAACTCGCTCGCCGAGCTGCTCGCGTGATCAGCCGTGGCTGGTACGCGCGCCCCCGGGGGCCTCAGCGGGCCGCGGGGGCCCGCTGAGAGCCGTCAGGGCAGTACGGGACGCACGGCCGGCCGTACTCGGCCTCCGGCGGAGCGAGCCGGACGCAGTCGTCCGCCCCGGGTCGGTGGTGGCCCGCTCGCACGGTTCCCGCGCTCCCGGGCAGGGCGGGTCCGCCGTGCGCTGCCCCGTGCCGCCGCGGGGCTGCGCCTAGCGGCCTTCCGCGCCGACCTTCACCGGCCGGTGCGCCGGCGCGCTGTCGGCCCGCTGCAGCGGCACCAGCGGTGCCCCCGCGGCCCTGCGGCGGGAGCGCACCCGCAGCGCGGACAGCGCCAGGAACCCGAGCCCGATCAGCGGGTAGACGTCGGCCGGGATCTGGAAGACGTACGGCATGAGCCGGTCCCGGTCGCCCTTGTGCGGGATGATCCACATCGCGAAGGAGAGGAAGCCGAACAGCGTCGCACCGAAGATCCACCGCCAGCGGGCGCGCCGGATCGCGGCCGGCCGGGACCGCTCGTGCGCCGCCTCCGCGGCGAGCAGCACCAGCATCGGGACGCACCAGACCCAGTGGTGGGTCCAGCTGATCGGCGAGACCAGGACCGCGGTGACGGCGGCGGTGCACACGCCCCAGGCCTCGGAGCGGGGCAGCCAGCGGTCGCTGCGGTACGCCCAGGTGGCGATGGCGAGTCCGGCCAGTCCTGCCAGGCCGGCGATCACGGTGGCGGTGGTGCCGGGGTCGGCGGTGTGCATCAGCCGGGCCACGGCGCCGCGGAGCGACTGGTTGTCGACGATCTCGGTCTTGCCGACCCGGGAGGAGTCGTAGAGGTACTTGGTCCAGAACCCGTGGGTGGCGTCGGGCAGGACGGCCGCGCCGATCGCGAAGGTGCCGAGGAAGGTGAGGCCGGCCACGAAGGCGGCCCGGATCCGGCCGGTGATCAGCAGGTAGACGGCGAACAGGCCGGGGGTGAGCTTGATCCCGGCGGCGATGCCGATGGCGACGCCCTTGCTGCGGCGCTCGTCGGGCCGGGTCAGGTCCCAGAGGATCAGGCAGGCGAGGGCCAGGTTGATCTGGCCGTAGCGCAGGTTGGTGAAGACCGGCTCCAGCCAGACTCCGAGGCCGGTGACCAGGACGATCCCGACCGGCCGCAGCTCACGGCGCGGCCAGCCGGCCAGCTTGAAGGACAGGTGCGCCAGCAGCGCGAGCAGGACCAGGTTGCCGCCGGTGACCGCGACCCGCAGCAGGCCGACGCCGAGGTAGGCGGTCGGCACGAAGAGCATCGCGGCGAACGGCGGGTAGGTCGCGGGCAGGTTCCACTTCGTGACCCGCAGCGCGTACAGGTCCTGGCCGTGGGCGACGGCGGAGCCCTCGGCCCGGTAGACGATCATGTCCACCATCGAGGTGCCGACGAAGTGCCGGACGATCGCGTAAGCGAGCAGTGAGAACAGCGCCACACCGCCCGCCCGGACCAGCGCCTGCCGCGGGGCCGCGCGCAGGGCGTCGACGGGCGCGGAGAGGACGGCGCCGACCGTACGGGCGCGCGGCCGTCCCGTCGGGGCAGCGCCGTTCTGGCCGAGCTGCCGCTGGGGCGCCCGCTGCTGCTCCTGCACCGTTGTCACGTTCCGCTCCGTCCGCCGGTTGACCAGCTAGCGACACTACCTGACCGAGCCCGGGGTGCCCCGGGCTGCGGGAACACCCCGGTCCGGACGGCCGGCGGACGGGCGAGCGGGCGGCGGGCTCAGCCGGTGTGGCCGCCGAGGGTCCGGGCGAAGTCCAGCGGCTGCTGGGCGATGCTGCTGCAGGTCGCGTCGGCGTACGGCTTCGCGCCGCCCGGGCACGCCTTGTCGCGGGTGCCGGACCACATCGAGAGCCAGGCCAGGTGCTTGCCCGCGGCGAAGTCGGCGAGCTGCTTGGCGTCGGCGACGGTGAACACCTCGGTGGCGACGTCGTTGACGCCGATCATCGGGGTGACGGCGACCTTCGCCCAGGCGGCGCCGTCGTCGAGGCCGAGCACGCCCTTGACCTGTGCCTGGGTGGCGGTGGCGGCGGCGATCGCGTACGTGCCCATCTTCCCGGTCGGGTTGGGGGCGACCCCGTCGCCGAAGTCCATCGCCATGATGTTGACGGCGCCGATCGCGACCCCGTTGCGCTTCGCGTCGGCCACCAGGTTGATGCCGTCCTGGGTCAGGCCGGTGGGCAGCGCGGGCAGTGTGAAGGACACGTCCAGGGTGCGGCCCTTGGCGGCGGCGGTCCGCTGCAGCTGGGCGACGGCCTGGGCGCGTCGGGTGTTGGCGGCGGTGTCGGCGAGCGCGCCGCCCTCGATGTCGAAGTCCACCTTGGTGAGACCGTACGCGTCCACCGCCCGCTGGTACGCGGCGGCCAGCTCGGCCGGGGAGGAGCAGACGGTGGCGAGTTCACTGCCGTTGGCACCGCCGAAGGAGGCCCTGACGTCGCCGCCGATCCCGCGCAGCGCGCCGATCTGCGCCGCGACGGCGTCGGCCGACAGGTCGCTGACCCCTCCCCACTTGGGGGTGCAGCCGCCGCCGGATACCAGGAAGGCGAGGTTGAAGTTCTTCACCCCGCCGGCCTTGGCCGCGGCGACCAGGTCGTAGGGCGGGTATAGCGAGGTGTCCACGTACGGGGCGAAGCGGGCACCGCCGGCCGGCGCGGGCGTGGCGGTGGGCGTGGACGTCGGTGTGGACGTCGGTGTGGACGTGGGCGTCGGGGTCGTCGGGGTGGGCCCGGCCGTGCTCGGGGTGGCGCTGGGCGTCGGCGTGGTGGTGGTCGGGCGGCCGGAGGGCACCGGGGTCGGGCCGGTGCCCGCCGTGCACGAGGTGTCGTCGATCAGGCAGTTGGCCGGCTCGACCTGCGCCGCACCGGAGCCCTGGACGACGAAGCCCACCTCGACCGTCCTGCCGGGGTCGATCCGCCTGCTCCAGGACTGGGGCTTCACGGTGATGTGCTGCCCGGACGCCGTGAAGGTGGCGTTCCAGAGCGAGTCGATCTTCGCTCCGGACGGCAGGTCGAAGCTGAGCGTCCAGTCCTCCAGCGCCTTGTCGCCGGGGTTGGTCACCAGGTACCGGCCGGTGTAGCCGCTCTCCCAGGTGCTGGTCCGGCTGTAGGCGGCGCCGACCGAGGCCGCGCTCGCGGAGGAGGCGAGGGCCATCGCACCGCCCGCGACGACCACGGCGGCGAGCGCCGACGCCCCGATGACCGTTCCCTTCCGACTTCTCCGGTGGCTGCCTGAACGCCGGTTCCGCTGGGACGTCATGACCCGTTTACCTCCGCTTGACGACAGATCGGCCGGAGCTCCCCGGCCCCGGCCCCGCCGACGCTAACGGCGCGTTCCCACCGGATCGGCCCACCTCAGCCGCTCCAACGCCTCCGTTAGGACGCCTTTAAGGAACCCGCCCCGCCATCCGGCCAATCGACGGTTCGTCAGGGCCGCGGGGGCGCTCGGGAGCGGTACGACCCGGCGATCCTGAAGCGGCGTCAGGCGCGTCTGCGGCGGCGGGAGGCCCGCGGCGGGTCACCGCCCGGGCGGGTGCGGAGGCGGAGGCGGAGTTCGGCACCCCCGAGGACCGCCGAGCGGCCGAGGGCGAGATCGCCGCCGGTGCCCTCGGCGAGCTTGCGGACGATGTCGAGGCCGAGGCCGGTGGAGCCCTCACCGCCCTGGCCCTCGCCCCTGCGGAGGGCGGCGACCGGGTCGGCGAAGCCCCCTCCGGCGTCCCCGACCAGGACGATGACGGAGGCCTCGGTCACCAGGACGTCCACCGAGAAGGCGGTGCCGACCGCGGTGTGCCGGAACACGTTGCCGAGCATCGCGTCCACGGCTGCGGCGAGGTCGCCGCGTTGGACGGGTACCGGCGCCGCCCCCTCGGCCCCGGCCAGCTGCCAGCGGCGTCCCTCGTCCTCGGCGAGCGCGGACCAGAACCCGACCCGCTCGCGGATCACCTCGGCGGCGTCGCAGCCCACCGCGACCGCGGGTGCGTCGTCGGGCGCCCGCCGCGCCGAGCGGATGATCTGGTCGACCTCGCGCTCCAGTTGGGCCACCGCGTGCCGGGTGGCGTCGGCGGCGTCGCCCTCGCCCAGCCCGGCGGCGTTCAGCCGGAGCACGGTGAGCGGGGTGCGCAGCCGGTGCGAGAGGTCGGCGGCGAGCTCGCGTTCGGCGACGAGCAGGTGGACGACCCGGTCGGCCATGGCGTTGAAGGCGTGGGCGGCCTCGCGGAGTTCCTCGGGCGTGCCCTCGACCCGGTCGCCCTCGACGGGGACGCGCACCGCGAGGTTCCCGCCGCCGAGCGAGCGGGCCGCGGCGGCCAGCCGGCGGGCGGAGGCGACGATCCGGGCGCCCATCCGGTCGGCGACCAGGACCGAGAGGGCGACCAGGGCGAGGGCGACCAGGGAGAGCACCAGCCAGGCGGTGCCGACGCCCCGGGTGAGGTCGCCGTCGGCGACGTACACCTCGACCACCGCGATCCGGCCGCCCTCCACGGCGACGGCCTGCAGCAGTGCGAAGCCGCCGGTGACGTGGACGGTGAAGGAGCGGGCCGGCCCGCCGGCGGAGGTCCGGCCCGCGGGGTCGGCCCGGCCGGCGGCGGTGGAGACGTCGAGGGCGTCGGCCCGGGCGGTGCCGACCACGGCTTCGGTGCCGCTCTCGGTGGGCAGGTGGACCGCGACCCGGCCGCGGGCTCCGGCGTCGGTGCTGGCGAGCGCGCGGGCGATGGCGTCCTGGCCGGTGGTGATGGCCAGCGCGGGGGCGAGGGCGGCGGCCTGGCGCTCGGCGGAGGTGAACGCCCGTTCCCTGGCGGTCTGTTGGACCATCAGGCCGAGCGGGATCAGGAAGGCGAGGGCGACCATGGTGGTCCCGGCGACGGCCGCCTTGACCAGTGCCCAGCGCAGCGAGTGCCCGCGGCGCTCCGGCCGGCCGGCGCTCCGTGTCACGTGGGGTCACCTGACGGTGCTTCGAGGCGGACCCCGACCCCGCGCACGGTGTGCAGGTAGCGCGGCTGGGAGGCGGTCTCGCCGAGCTTGCGGCGCAGCCAGGAGAGGTGGACGTCGATGGTCTGGTCGCCGCCGTACGTCTGGCGCCAGACCTCGGCCAGGATCTCCTTGCGCGGGACGACCACGCCGGGCTTGGCGGCGAGGAAGGCGAGCAGGTCGAACTCGCGGCGGGTGAGGTCGAGCAGCCGCCCGTCGAGTGCGGCCTCGCGGCGCTGGACGTCCACCACCAGGCCACCGACCCGCAGGACTTGCGCCACCGGTGCGCTGCCGCTGCCGAACCGGCGCAGCACGGCGGCCATCCGGGCCGTCAGGTGTTCGACGGAGAACGGCTTGACGAGGTAGTCGTCGGCGCCGTCGTTGAGCAGCCGGACGATCTCGGCCTCGTCGTCGCGGGCGGTGGAGATGATCACCGGGACGTCGGTGAGCCCGCGGATCATCTTCAGGGCCTCGCTGCCGTCCAGGTCGGGCAGGCCGAGATCGAGGATGACCAGGTCGCAACCGACCTGGGCGACCTCGCGGAGTGCCTCCAGCGCGGTGCCGACGCTGCGGACGGCGTGGCCGGAGTCGGCCAGGTGCCGGATCAGGGCGGAGCGTACGAAGGGGTCGTCCTCGACCACGAGCACTGTTGCCATGGGCCTGCACGGTACGCCATTCGGGTGTGGTGGTCTGTACCTCGGCGGCCGGGCGGGGCCCTTGGGGCCGGTTCACCGGCCCACTTCCGGGGAGCGCCGGGCGAGTTCGCGGGCCGGCGGGCCACCGGGCGGCGGAATGCGGCAGGATGTGCTCGCGATGCGGAACGGACTGGTGCAACTCACCGCCTGGGTGGCGGCCACGTCGGCGGCGGTGGCGCTGTCCTGGCTCGGTGTGCACGCCGTTCTGGCGGACGCCGCCTTCGAGGAGCCCCGGGCCGTACCGCTGCCGTCGCCCAGCGGACGGCCTGTTGACGATCCGTCGACTCCCTCGCCGGTCATCGGCGAGCCCACGGCCGCCGCGTCCGGCTCCGCCGGCCCGGACTCCGCTTCGCCGACGCCGTCCGCGTCCCCGCCGCCGTCCTCCCCCGCTCCGGGTGTCGCGCGCAGCTCGCAGCCGGCGGACACCTCGGTGCGCAGCTACCTGGTCCCGGGCGGGCGGGTGGCGCTGGACATGCGGCAGGACCGGGCGGACCTGGTCTCGGCCGCTCCGGAACCGGGCTGGCAGATGCAGGTCTGGCGCCAGGAGGGCTGGCTGCGGGTGGACTTCGCCCAGGGCGGCAGGGTCAACTCGGTCTTCGCCACCTGGAACGGGCACCCGCCGAACGTCCAGACCGTGGTGCGCTAGGACGCCCCGGGGGCCGGGTCGTCGGGCGTACGCCGAGCGGCCCGGAGCGGGCGGTGCACCGCGTGGCCGGCGCGACGCGGTGGTGGTGGGCGGTCCTGCGGGCGTCGCCGACGGCGAGTCCGACGGCGAGTCCGACGGCGTCGGTCCGCCGGGCCGGGACGGAGACGTCGGTCAAGAGCGCCTCCCCCTCGTCCCCGGGCCGCCGGCATCCCCGGCCCCGTGGCGCGGTGTGGGGGGCCCGCGCCACGGGGCTGTGCAGGGAGCGTGGCGCCCATCACACCGACGCGCAACTGTTCCGATTGATCCTGGGCAAGCTGCGCGGCCGCGCCGGAGAATGACAGCCCCAGCTGGACAGGTTGCCCACCGGACGGAGCCCGCCGTGCACACCCCCCACGACGCCATCGACGCGCTCGACGGAAAGTTGATCAGACTCCTCAGCGAGGAACCCAGAATCGGGGTGCTGGAGTGCTCACGCCGCCTGCAGGTGGCCCGGGGGACGGTCCAGGCCCGGCTCGACCGGCTGCAGGCACGCGGGGTGATCGGCGGTTTCGGCCCGCAGGTCGACCCCGCGGCGCTGGGCTATCCGGTGACGGCCTTCGCCACACTGGAGATCTCGCAGGGCCAGGGGGTGGACGTCCGGGCGCACCTGGCCTCGGTGCCCGAGGTGCTGGAACTGCACACCATCACCGGCCAGGGGGACATGCTGGTCCGGATCGTGGCGCGGTCCAACGGCGATCTGCAGCGGGTGATCGACCGGGTGGTCGACTTCGAGGGGATCGTCCGGGCGTCCACGGCGATCGCGCTGGAGAACCCGGTGCCGTACCGGATCCTGCCGCTGGTCGAGCAGGCCGCCCGGGAGTAGCCGGGCCCTCCGTCTCAGCAGCTGGGGACGGACCCGCCGGTCTTCAGCGCCTTCAGGGCGTCCACCGCGCCGGAGAGCGTCTTGACCGGGACCAGCCGCAGACCGGACGGGGTGTTCACCTTGGCGTCCGAGCACTCGGCCGTCGGCAGCAGGAACACCGTGGCGCCGTCCCTGGCCGCGGCCTGGGTCTTCAGCGGCACGCCGCCGACCGCGCCGACGTTGCCCTGGTCGTCGATGGTGCCGGTGCCCGCGATCACCTTGCCGCCGGACAGGTCGCCGCCGCCGCCGTCACCGGCCAGCTTGTCGATGATCCCGAGTGCGAGCAGCTGACCGGCGCTCGGGCCGCCGATGTCGCCGAGGTCCACCTTGACCTTGACCTTCTCCGGTGACAGGTGCAGGTAGCCGAGCGCCGCGACGGTCGCGCTGTCCTGGGACTGGGCCATTTCCTGCTGGGTCGCCTGGTTGGCCTTGGCCGGGTTCTGCTGCGGGTAGACCGCCTCGGACGGCAGCACCGCCTCCTTGGGGCTCACCCAGGAGCTGAGCGCCTCCCGGAGGCTGATCCGCTCACCCGGGCTGGTCGCCGTGATGGTCACCATCCGCAGCTGGCCCTGGGTCGGGCGGACCGGTGCGCCGGTGATGCTCAGGACCGGCTGGTCCTGGAAGTCGCCGAGGACGTCCGCGGTGGAGCCGGGCATGGTCCGGGTGAACGGCAGCGGCGCGAACGCGGCCGTCCCCAGCAGCGCGCCGACCAGCACACCGCAGAGGGTGAGGGCGCGGGTCCTCGGAGCGGTCAGCGCCGCAGGCAGCTTCACATCAGGCACACAGGCATCCAAACACACCCGCTCCCCTCCCCGCAGACGGGTGGGCCGCCGGGGCCTTCGGACTTGGCCGACGGAGTGCCCCTTCGCCGCCGGGGCCGGCGCGGGATCGGCCGCGCCACCGCACCGGGTGCCGGGGCCGATGGCCCCCGGACGGCCCGTCCGGAGCGTCTACCGGAGCGCGTCCGCGACTTCCGTCGCCGCCTCCACCACCCGGGGTCCGACCCGTTCGGGCACCAGCCCGCTGAGCATCACCACCCCGACGCTGCCCTCGATCCCGCTCAGTCCGAGCAGTGCGGCGGCCACCCCGCTCGCACCGGACTGCTCGTCCGCCTGGGTGACGGCGAGGCCCTGCTCAAGGCGGCGCTGCCCCGGGAAGGCACGCGCCTCCAGGATCGCCCGACCGGCCGCGTTCTCGGTCAGCGGGACCCGCAGGCCGGTCCGGTACGCGACGTGGAAGTCCGTCCAGCTCGGTTCGACGACCGCGACGGCCAGCGCCTCGTTCCCGTCCACCAGCGTGAGGTGGGCGGTGGCGCCCAGGTCCTCGGCGAGGCCGCGCAGCGCGGGCAGGGCGGCCTCGCGCAGCAGCGGGTGGACCCGGTGGGCGAGCCTGAGCACGCCGAGGCCGACCCTGGCCCGACCACCGATGTCCCGGCGGACCAGGCCGTGCTGTTCCAGGGTGGCCAGCAGCCGGTAGACCACGGTCCGGTTGACCGCGAGCCGGGTGGACAGTTCGGTGACGGTCAGCCCGCGTTCCGCGTCTGCCAGGAGCTTGAGGACCCGCACGCCGCGGTCCAGTGTCTGGGAGGTCTCGGTGGTCACGCGCACATTCCTTTCTGCGACGGTGACCGACGGTGCCCCGGCGGGAGGGGTGCACCGGACGGAGCGCCGGGAGGGAGGTGGGAGGTGTAGCGCGCAGGAATGGGTGTCCGCGCTTGAGCGGTGCGCCGGCATCATCGACGAGCGCACGACCGTGCGGCGCCCGCCTCGGTTGGGTGGACCGTCGGCGAGCGATGGGCAGAACGTAGTGAAGGCGGGCCCGGTGCGGAAGAGTTTGTCCAAAATCCGGGAGGTTTTCTGGGTATCCCCCACTTCAGATCGGGACATATCCAGGCATTTTCCCCAGCCATATCGATCACCAGTTCGAGACCTCACCGCACTCCGGACGCTCCCGGACCCGTGACAGCCCCCGACCGACCCGCGACAGCCCCCGACCGACCCGCGACAGCCCCTCCGGGTGCGTTCAGCCGACCCGCAACAGCCCTTCCCGCAGCGCCACCGCGACCGCGGCGCCCCGGCTCTCGACGCCCAACTTGGCGTAGATGTTGGTGAGATGGCTCTTCGCGGTCGCCTCGCTGATGAACAGCCGGGCCGAGATCTGCCGGTTGGAGAGCCCGTCCACCAGCAGCCGGAGCACCTCGGTCTCCCGTCGGGAGAGCACCGGGACCGCACCGCGCATCCGCTGCAGCAGCCGGCCGACCGCCGCCGGCCCGAGCACGGACTCGCCGCGCGCGGCCGCGCGGACCGCGGACACCAGGGCCTCGGCCCCGGCCTCCTTGCCGATGACGCCCATCGCCCCGGCGTCCAGCGCCGCGAAGGCCTCCTGGGCGGCGCCGTACGCGCTGAACACCAGGACGGCCGGCGCGTCCGCCCGCCCGGCCAGCCGCTGCACCAAGTCCACGCCCTGCGGCTGCCCCGCTCCGAGGTTGAGGTCGAGCAGCACCACGTCGGGGGCGTCCTCGGCGGGCGACTGGGCCAGCAGCCGCAGCGCCCGGTCGACCCCGTCGGCCTCGCCGACCACCCGCAGGTCGGGCTGGTCCTCCAGCATCACCCGGACCCCGAGCCGCAGCGCCGGGTGGTCGTCTACCACCAGTACGCGGACCACCCCTCCGGACACCAGTCCGCCCCCCGTCCTGACGCCGCCGCGCCGCACTGCTCGGCTTAGACCGACCGGTCTTAACGGGGCGCGATCAGACGAACCACCTCGCCGGAGCCCCAGTATGACAGGGGGAGTTGACTACCCGGCAGTACGCCGCCACCACGGCCGGACCGCCCGGAGCCGGCGCCCCCGGGCGGCATCGCCCGCCTCCCGGTCGGGGAACTCCACCGCCACGGTGGTTCCGCCGCCGGGCACCGAGTCCAGGGCCAGCCGCCCGCCGAGCCGCCCGATCCGCTCCTCGAGCCCGGCGAGCCCCAGGCCCGGCCCCGGCCTCCGCTCCGCCGACAGCCCGACCCCGTCGTCCCGCACCAGGAGCCGCACCCGGTCGGGCAGGTGGTGGAGTTCGACGGTGACGGTGTCCGCGCCGGCGTGCCGGACCGCGTTGGCGACCGCCTCCTGGACCAGCCGCAACGCGGCGCTCTCGGCCGCCAGGCCGAGCCGCCGGGCGGTGCCGGTGATCCGCAGCCGGAGCTCGGGCGCCCGCAGGGTCGAGGCGCAGGACGATCCGTCGGGGCCGAGCTCCAGCAGTCCGCGCACGATGTCCAGATTGCGCCGGCTCAGCTCCACGTACCCGGTCAGTGCCGGGACGAGGCCACCGGCACCCAGCTGACTCAGTGCCACCCCGGCGGTCAGGTCCTGCGCCTGACCGAGGCTCAGCAGTGCGGTGTCGTGCACCGCCGCCAGCCGCTCCCTGGCCCGTTCGAATCCGGGCGCGCCGGCCGGCAGCGCCCGGTCGGCGGCACGGACCAGCAGCGTGATCGCGGCGAGGCCCTGCACCACGGTGTCGTGGGCGTCCCGGCCGATCCGCTCGCGCTCGGCCAACCGCCCCTGCTCGTAAGCGACTTCCAGCCGCGCGGCGCTCGGCCCGCCGGCCCGGTCACGGTACAGCCGACCGCAGGCGGCCAGGACGGCAGCGCCGGCCAGTCCGGGCAGCAGCACACCCGCCAGTCGCCGCACCAGGCCCCCATACCATCGACTCGCCATCGAGGACCACCGCCGATCCGATGGTTTCCACCCGCCCCAATTGGCGATTTCCGTCCCAGACGGTCGGCGGATGCGGCTGTTCGACCAAAGAGGGAGTCTGGTCGACAGGGCCACCCGAACAAACCGGTCAGCCGGAAAACTCCAACGACGAGGGACGATATGCGTTTTCGCGAGCAACCGGAAGATCTCTCTCCGTCGGGGCCGCCGACCCGGCGGTACCTGCGCACCCGGCTCGCGATGGATCTGGAGAGCCCGCTCGGCCCCCGCTTCCCGCTGGAGGTGGAGTGCGACTACCTGGAGGACGACCCGCTGGTCGTCCGGCTCACCTTCCCCGCCCCCGGCGACACCCCGGTGACCTGGGCCCTCTCCCGCGATCTGCTGCTGGCCGGGCTCAGCGCACCGAGCGGCACCGGCGATGTGCACGTCCGCCCGGTCCCCGGCGGCCTGGTGGAGCTCCACCTGTACTCCGCCACCGGCTCGGCGGTGCTGCTGGCCGACGCGAACGCCCTGCACTCGGCGCTGCTGGACACCGGGCAACTGGTGCCGTTCGGCGCGGAGTTCAGCCCGGAGAGACTGCGCCGGGGACTGGAGCTGCTGCTCCGGTCCCCGGCCGGCGAGGGCTGAACGCCCACTCCTTCTCAGGCTACTTGGCCCACTCCCGGATCTTGGCGATCCGGGCCTTGAGCTGGTTGGCCGTCGCCTGCGCGGTCAGCGGGCCACCGCACTGGCGGCGCAGCTCGTTGTGGATGGTGCCGTGCGGCTGGTTGGTGCGGTGGTGCCAGGCTGCGACCAGTGCGTTCAGCTCCTTGCGCAGCTCGCGCAGCTCCTGATGGGTCACCACCGGGCGGTCTTCGGCGGGGAGTTCGAGCAGGTCGGCCTCCTCGGCGGGCCTGGCCTTGCTGCGCTGGATCTGCCGGTGCTGGCGCTTCTGCAGCAGCATGTGCACCTGGTCGGGCTCCAACAGACCGGGGATGCCGAGGTAGTCCTCCTCCTCCTCGCTGCCCGGGTGCGCCTGCATGCCGAATTCCATGGCGTTGTAGAGCACCCGGTCGAAGACCGCGTCCGAGCCCAGCGCCTCGTAGCTGAACTCCTCACCGCCGGCCGCATCGGGGCCGTCCTTGGCCTGGTTGGCCTCGGCGAGCAGGCGGTCCTCCTCGTCGAAGAGGCCCTCGCCCTCCTTCTTCGGCCGGTCGAGCACGTGGTCCCGCTGGAGCTCCATCTCGTTGGCGAAGCCCAGCAGCATCGGGATGGTCGGCAGGAAGACCGAGGCGGTCTCGCCGCGCTTGCGGGCGCGCACGAAGCGGCCGACGGCCTGTGCGAAGAACAGCGGGGTGGAGATCGAGGTGGCGTAGACCCCGACGCAGAGCCGGGGCACGTCGACGCCCTCGGACACCATCCGGACCGCGACCATCCAGCGGGAGTCGCCCGCGGAGTACTCGGAGATCCGCTTGGAGGCCTCGGCCTCGTCCGAGAGGACCAGGGTCACCTTCTCGCCGCTGATCTCGCGCAGCATCTTGGCGTAGGCGCGGGCCACGTTCTGGTCGGTGGCGATCACCAGGCCGCCGGCGTCCGGGATCGCCTTGCGCACCTCGGTGAGCCGGCGGTCGGCCGCCTGCAGCACGGCGGGGATCCACTCGCCCTGCGGGGAGAGCGCGGTGCGCCAGGCCTGGGCGATCAGGTCCTTGGTCAGCGGCTCGCCGAGCCTGGCCTCCAGCTCGTCGCCGGACTTGGTGCGCCAGCGCATGTTGCCGCTGTAGGAGAGGAAGATCACCGGGCGGACGACGTGGTCGGCGAGCGCGTGCCCGTAGCCGTAGGTGTAGTCGGCGACCGACTTGCGGATGCCGTCGCTGCCCGCCCCGTACTGGACGAACGGGATCGGGTTGGTGTCCGAGCGGAACGGCGTACCGGTCAGCGCGAGCCGGCGGGTGGCGGGCTCGAAGGCCTCCGAGCAGGCCTCGCCCCAGGACTTGGAGTCACCGGCGTGGTGGATCTCGTCCATGATCACGAGGGTCTTGCGGGCCTCGGTCCGGTTGCGGTGCAGCATCGGGTTGACGCCGACGCCCGCGTAGGTGACGACGATGCCGTCGTACTCCTTTGACAGCGGACCCGAGGAGTAGGCCGGGTCGAGCTTGATGCCGACCCGGGCGGCGGCCTCGGCCCACTGCTTCTTCAGGTGTTCGGTCGGGGCGACGACGGTGACCTGCTGCACCAGGTGGTTGTGCAGCAGGTACGACGCCAGGGTGAGCGCGAAGGTGGTCTTGCCTGCGCCCGGGGTCGCGACGGCCAGGAAGTCGCGGGGCTGCTTCTCGATGTACTTGTCCAGCGCCCCCTGCTGCCAGGCCCGGAGCTTGCCGGCGGTGCCCCAGGGGGCACGGCCGGGGAAGGCCGGGGACAGGTGGGACGAGGGAGTTGCGGCTGCCCGGGCGGAAGTGTGCGGTTCGGCGTCCGAGAACAGCGGGGCCATGGCTGAAGCGGCGGCAGTACTCACGGTCTCCGAGGGGGGATCGTCGCAGGTCAGAGCCATGATCGCGGCCCCGACCCGCAGTTGGTCGGCGAGCGGACAACCCGCCCAGCCTACCGGTACTCCCCCCGCTTCGGCCTCTGACGCGGGCCCGTCACACCCCGTGCGCAGCCCCCTCGGCGAGCTCCCGCAACCGGCCCGCCGCACCCCCGCGCCACCGGCCCCACCCGCCGCCACGGCCACCACCAGCTCGTACGCGGCGCCCTGGTCGACCCCCAGTCCGCCGGAGCCGACCCGGACGCCATTGGTCCAGACCAATGGCCATTGTGTGTGAAGCGAACCCGCAGGTCACCCCGCCGTTCGGCGGCTCCGTCCCGCCGTCCGGCTCACGAGGAGAGCTTGCGCATCAGCCGCACCCCCTGCGCCGCCGTCAGATGCGGCAGGTACGCCTTGCCGATCGCCCGGGTGATGCTGGCCAGCGCAGCCGGGTCGGGATAGGCCATGTACATCGGCCGGTACTCGGGCTGGAACTTCGCCTTGAAGGCGAGCAGCGAACGGAAGCCGTACACCGGTTCCAGCACCCCGCCCATCCAGTCCAGCATCCGCTGCAGCGCGGTGGGCGGCTCCCCCCGGTCGGCGCGGGCCAGCGGGGCCCCGGAGAGGCTGAGGAAGCGGGCGCCCTCCTCCTTGAAGCCGAGCGCGGCGGAGGCGATCAGGAACTCCATCACGCCCCGGAAGGGTTGGTAGGCGGCTCCGCCGCGGGCCTCGGCCCGGCGGCGCATGAAGTCCAGGGTCCAGCCGACCGTCTCGCCGTTCTCGTACACCGGCATCCAGCTGGTGAGCCCGTGCACGGTGCGGTCGCCGTCCACCGCGATCAGCAGCCGCACCTCCGGGTCGGCCAGCTCCGCCAGCCCGCCGAGGGTGAACCCCATCTCGGGCAGGCCCTTGTCGCAGACCCACTCCTCGGAGATCGAACGTATCTGGTCGGTGATGGCGAGCGGCGCGTCCTGGTAGCGCCACCACTCGGCGGTGATGCCCTGCTTGGCCGCCTTGTTGAGCGAGGTGCGCACGTCCTGCCACTTCTTGCCGGTGAAGGCCAGCCCGGGCAGCGGCACCACGGTGTCCTCGGCGACCTGGAGCGAGCGCCAGCCCAGTTCCTCGGCGGCCGCCGCGGTCTCGGGGGTGACGCTGTAGAAGCAGGGCGTCCAGCCCCTGGTGTCGCAGTACCTGGCGAACCCGGCCACCGCGCGCCGCCGGGCCTCCGGCTCGCCGAAGGGGTCGCCGGTGGTGAGCGCCACCGTCGCGATCACCCGGTACGGGACGGCGGCCGTACCGTCCCGGTCGAACCAGTAGTGGTTGCCCTCCCAGGTGGCTATGTAGGAGAGCGTCGAGCCACCGTACCGGGTGAGCAGCTCCCGGGCGCGCACCGCGTCCGCCGCGTCCGCGTGCACCACCGGGCGGCGGAAGGCCAGCAGCAGCGAGGTCAGCGCGACCGTCCAGAACAGCAGCCCGCAGTAGATCTCCAGGGTCTGCGCCGTGCCGCCGGCCGCGATCGGGGAGCCGGGCAGCAGCTCGCCGTAGGCGGGCGGCAGCAGCTCGGCGAGCAGGCCCGCCGCCAGCTTCCCCAGGGTCGCGGTCGGCTCGTACTCCTTCCTGACCAGCCAGCCGAGCCCGATGTACGCACCGCCGCTGAGCAGCAGCGCCCCGCCGATCACTCCGGCCAGCCGGCGCAGGTCCCGGCGCGGCAGCCGCTGGTCGAAGCGCCGCCGGGTGGCCAGCAGCAGCGCCAGCATCAGCACCGGCAGCAGCACCGCCTCGCCGATCAGCTCGTACAGGTCGGCCACGCCGTCGGTGACCCGGAAGTCGTCGTAGTTGAGGGCCAGCAGCCGGCCGAGCACCCCGATCCACAGCAGCTCGGTCGCCGCGGTGATCCACCAGGCCACCCGCAGGCCCCGGCGCAGCCCCTCGGCGAGCACCACCAGCAGGACCGGGACCAGGGCCGCCATCAGCCTGCCCGGGGAGCCGAAGAAGCGCTGCATCGCGTGCGCGCGGGCGCAGTCGGCGGCGGTCTCCTGGCAGGCGGCGACCACGTCCCGGCCGGTGGTGGCGTGCGAGAAGTAGAGGTCGCCGAGGGTGTTGAACGGACCGATGGCGTCCTGGTAGAGCGAGGCGACCAGCGGCCCGAGCGCGGTGGCGACCAGGCAGAGCGCGACCAGCACCCGGGTCTCGGTGCGGGAGACCCGCTGCGCCCGGCCGGGCAGCCGGCGGTGCATCAGCACGCCGAGGCCGAAGCCGACCAGCACCCCGGCCATCCGCTGCACACCCTGCAGGTTCCCGACGTAGAGCATCATCACCAGCGGGACGAGCACCAGCACCAGCCGCAGCCGCCGGCGCCAGAGCACGGTGAGCCGGTGCGCGAGCACGGCGGCGACCGCGACCAGTCCGGTCATCGGTCCGATCGCCAGCTGGTCCTGGATGTCCAGGGTCCAGCCGATGTCGGCGCCCATGCCCAGGCGGACGGCGCCGGTGCCCAGCAGCGCGCCGAGCACCTGCCCGGCCAGCAGCACGGCGGCGGTCACCGACGTGCCGAGCCGCTGCTCGGCGGCGGGCCCGATCACCAGCAGGATCACGCTGGTCGCCACGTACGCGCCGATGCCCGAGCACCACAGCAGCGAGCCGGCCAGCGCCCACCAGTGACCGTCGTTCAGGCTGACCAGGCCCACCCCGACATGGCCGAGCAGCCCCTCGGACGGACCCCGGCCGACACTGCCGGTGGCCCAGCCGACGGCCCACATCGCGACCAGCAGCGCGACGGTGAGCGGCGCGGTGCGCAGCCGGGCGACGGCCGCGCCGAGCACCCGTAGCCGGCGCCGCCCGTCCGGCTCGGCCTCGGGTGTCCTCGGGACGGATTCGAGGGCGGCCGCGCTCATCGGATCAGTCCCATCTGCTGGGCGAGCCAGGGAAGGTTGTGGACCAGCCCGCCCTGGAAGGCCTTCCAGTCGTGGCCGCCGGGCATGGCGGTGAAGGTGGCCTTCATCCCGGCCTCGACGGCGGCGGCGTAGACCCGGCGCTGCTGCGGCCCGTACTTCCGGTCGCCCTCACCGACCACGAAGGCGCCGGCGGTCTCGGAGAACTTCCTGCGGGTCATCAGGTGCATCGGGTCGACCGCATCGAACGCGGCCTCGTCACCGCCGAAGGTCGCCTTGACGGTCTTCCCGTGGCTGCCGAGCGTCGGCTCCTGCTGGCCGGAGATGTCCAGGAAGGTGCCGTAGACCTGCGGTGCGTTGACGGCGAGCTGGAGCGCGCAGGTCCCGCCGAGGGACATCCCGCCGATCGCGAGGGAGCCGCGACCGGTGGCGGTCTGCAGGTGGGCGTGGATCCAGTCGGGGACGTCCTCGGCGAGGTAGGTCT
Organism: Kitasatospora sp. NPDC032150; assembly: GCF_055579945.1. Classification (NCBI taxonomy): domain Bacteria; kingdom Bacillati; phylum Actinomycetota; class Actinomycetes; order Kitasatosporales; family Streptomycetaceae; genus Kitasatospora; species Kitasatospora sp. NPDC032150. Next base: position 60,204 of record NZ_JBVIMH010000023.1, read on the forward strand.
GCGACTTGGCGATCTTGGAGTCCATGCACAGCGGGTTGCCCCAGGCCGAGCCGATCTGGTCGACGACCAGCACGATCGGCGCCAGCCCGTCGTGCCCGGCGGCGAAGTCGTCCAGCAGCTCGGCGAGCCGGCCGGAGTTGACCCAGTCGGCGGGCGTGCCGGGCTGACCGGCCATCAGCACCAGGACGGGCAACAGGGGCCTGGGCTCGGCCTGGTAGGCGGGCGGCAGGTAGACGTAGGCGTCGCGGGCTTTGAAGCCGGACTTCGCGCCGGGGACCGGCGCGCTCGAGACGGTGCCCTTGGCGGGCAGCCCCTCGGGCCGCCGCCAGACCTCGGCCAGTGCTCTGCCCGGCGGGGCGGCGACGGTGTCGGACGAGCTGGTGACGGTCAGCGGGTGGGCCCGGCCGAACCAGGAGTCCAGCAGCACCCGGGTGCTCGGGTACTGCTCGAAGAACCCGTTGACCTGGTCGGAGGACATCAGCAGCACCAGCACGGCGGCGAGCACCACGCCGAACCGGCCGCGCCGGCGCCCGGGGCCGGGCGGGAGCAGCCGCGCCACCGCGAGGGCCAGCGCGAGGAGGCCGACGCCGATCCAGGCGGTCACCTGGATCGGCAGCTCCTCCGGGAAGGGCTGCCACCAGTCGTCCACGGCCATCTGCAGCAGTGCGGTGAGCACCGCCGCCACCGCCACGGCACCCGGGAGGCGCCGCCGCCACCAGCGCCGGCCACCCGACACCCCGAGACCCAGCAGGGCGGCGATGCCGACCGTCATGACGGCGAACAGGACCGCGCCGTGGGTCAGCGGCCAGTCGAGCGGGTTCTGCGCCGCCAGCGGCCGGCTGCTCATCATGCTCCTCGCATGGTCGAGTCGGCTGACATGGGATCAGCCGACATGTGATCGGGTGACGTTCGGTGACACGGCCGGCGGCCGCCGCCGGGGCAACTAGGACAGGCTACGGACCAGGTGCGCGAACACAACGACATTTGCGTCGTACCCGATGCCCGCGGTGAATCCCCCGCCGCAGGTGATCAGCCTCAGCTGCGAGTCCTGGGCGGGACCGTAGACCTTCTCGTCCGGGAAGTCGTCCTTGGGATAGAGCTCGACGGCGTCCACGAGGAAGAAGGCGGTGCCCCGGTCCGCGCCGGTGATCTCCACCTGGTCGCCCCGGCGCAGGGTGCCGAGGTTGTAGAAGACGGCCGGCCCCTTGCTGTTGTCGACGTGCCCGGCCACGATCGCCGTCCCGCGCTGACCGGGTGTGACGCCGTCGCGGTACCAGCCCGTCAGGTTCCGCTCACCGGCCGGTGGCGCCTGCAGGCGGCCGGCGGCGTCCAGGCCGAGGCTGGTGACGGGGGCGTCCACCCCGATCGACGGGATCCTGATCCTGGTCGGGACGGCCCGGGGACGAGGCGGGACGAGCATCGCGGGCGAAGTGGCGCTGCCGAAGCCCTGGGAGAGGCCGGGCAGCGGGGGCAGGTGGAGGCCGTTGCCGCCGTGGATCATCCAGGCGCCGAGTACCAGCACGGCACTCGTCGCCAGCGTCCCCGGCCACGGGCTCTTACCCGGCTGCGCGCCCACTCCTCACCTCACCCCTTCGTCGATCCGCTGTCCCAAGTCAAACGCCCTGGTCGGCGCGTGACATCCGCAACGGGTCGGAATCCGGGCCCGCCGTTCGACCGGGTCCCGGGTGATGGACGCAGGTCAGCGTGCTGACCCGCGGTCAGTCGAAGTGCCGGGAACGACCTGCGCCGAACGGGCGAGCGACTCCCGTCCCTCGCCGGCCGAGCGGCGCAGCCGGGGCCGGGTCAGGAACCCCTCTGCCAGCGCGTTGGCCAGCGCGACGGCGGGCAGTTCGGACGACTTCTCGTACAGCAGGAAGCGCGGCTCCCAGACGGGCTGGTACTTGGCGTTGGCGCGGTAGAGCGACTCCAGCTGCCACCAGCGGGAGAGGAAGCGCAGCACGGTGCGGGAGAGCCGCAGGACCGGGCCCGCGCCGATCCGGGCGCCGTGCTCGAAGACGTACCGGAACATCGCGAAGTTCAGTGAGACCCGGGTGACGGGCAGCTCGCCCGCCGCCGCGCGGGTCAGCAGCTCGGCGACCATGAACTCCACCAGCCCGTTGTCGGCCTCCCGGTCACGGCGCATCAGGTCCAGCGAGAGGCCGTGCGATCCCCACGGGACGAAGCTGAGCAGGGCGTTGGTGCGGTCGTGCTCGTCCCGGCACTCGATCAGCAGGCAGTCGCCGTCGGCCGGGTCGGCGAGGCGGCCGAGCGCCATCGAGAAGCCGCGCTCGCTCCGGCCGTGCCGCCACGCGTCGGCGAGCCTGGCGAGCGCCGTGAGCTCCTCGACCGGGATGTCCCGGTGGCGGCGGATGACGGCCCGGTAGCCGGCCCTGGCCACCCGCTGGTGGGACTGCCGGAGCGTGCGCATCGAGCGGCCGGCCAGGGTGAAGCCCTCCACCTCGACCACCGCCTCGTCGCCGAACTCCAGTGCCCGCAGGCCCGCCTCCCGCCGGTAGACGATCCCCGCCTGCTCGCCGGCGCCGGTCACCGCGGGCACCCAGGCGTGGTCGCGGACCTCCTCGCGCCAGCGGGCGATCGCCTGCGGCCAGGCCTCCGGGTCGCCGACCGGATCGCCGGAGGCCAGCGCGACGCCGTTGACCACCCGGTAGAGCACGGCCGCCTTGCCCGAGGGCGACCAGCAGACCGACTTGTCCCGGCGCAGTGCGAAGTAGCCGAGCGAGTCCCGGCCGCCGTGCCGCTCCAGCAGGGCGCGCAGCCGCCGCTCGTCCTCGGGCTCCAGATGCACCCGGCTGCGCGGCGAGCGGAAGAAGACCCGGATGGTGAGCACCAGCAGTGCCGCGCCGAGGACGTTGACGGTCAGCGCGACCCAGCCGGGCACGTCGAGGTCGGAGTACTCGACGAGCCCGGACAGGGTGACCAGTCGGAGCAGTACGTAGACCGCGCTGTCGCCCCAGCCGGGTGCCGCCCCGGCGTAGCCGACCCGTACCAGGGCGGCGCCGATCGCGGTGACCGCGGCCCCGCCGACCAGCAGCACCGCCAGCCCGAGCACGGTGTTGCCCCGCTCGCCGCGCACCCGGCAGGCCGGCCGGCCGAGCAGCAGGGCGGCCAGTACGGCGGCGGTGAGGGTGGCCGAGCCCCAGTTGAAGGGGTGCGAGCGGTCCTCGGGGGCGACGGCCAGGGCGAGCGCGATCAGCACCGCGTACCCGGCGACCACGGTGGTCGCGACGGTCCACGCGGCCCGCTTGCGGCGGCGCAGCATCAGCGCGAGCAGCCCGGCGAACAGCGCGGCGGTGAACCCGGCGGTCATCAGCACCGGGGTGAAGAACTCGCCGGTGTTGGCCCGGTGCACCCGGTTGCGGAACGGCGCGATGAGCCCGGTCACCAGGTTGAGCAGGGCGGCGATCCGCAGGTACCACTCGGCGAACGCGACGCAGCGTCCGCGCCAGGCGGGCACCGGTCCCGGCGCGTACGAGGCGGTGGGCTCCGCCACCGGTGCGACGGCCTCCGCCACCGGCGGTTCGACCGGCGGGGCGGCGACCACGTCGGGCGCGCCGGCCAGCACGTTGTAGAAGGAGAGCTTGACCGCCTCCAGGCGCTGGTGGATCCGGGCGTCGCGGCGCTCGGCCCGCGCCATCCGCTTGGGTCGCGAGCGGTACCGCCAGCGGGCCCACGGGCTGCGCGGCCTGGCCAGCCGGACGGCCCCGACCAGGGCCAGCGGCCAGACCATCACCCCGAGCAGGCCGGTGAAGATCTTGCCCTTGAACAGGCTGACCACCACCACCAGCAGCACCAGTGCGGCGAGCGCCAGCTGGCCGAGCGTCAGGTGCCCGGAGAAGCCGCCCAGCGGCAGTGCGCCGAACAGCAGCAGCCCGATCATCGCCACCGCGATGATCACCGCGTCCACCGACTTTCGGCCCTGTTCGCTCCAGTAGACGTCCTCCAGGTGCAGCACCAGGGCGAACTCGTCCAGCACCAGGCCGCAGCCGATCCCGAAGCCGGTCGCCATCACCTCGCGCAGCACCCCGCCGTCGCCCCGGACGGTGAAGGCGCCGACCCCGCAGACCAGCATCAGCGCCTGGCCGAACACCACGTGGTGGATGTGCAGTCCGCCCGGGGTGACGTTGCCCGGCCACCAGCTGGTGCCGCGCCGGATCATCCGGACGCTGAAGCGGATGAACAGGAACGAGCCGATCAGCCCGAGCAGCAGCAGGAAGAGCGGCTGGCGACCGGCCTCGACGATCCGTTCCCGGTAAGCGTCGAGTACCGAGTGCCACATGACGGGCGCACCTCCGGGCGTGCTGGACGCGGGCCACCGCGCTCCGGCGGCCCTGCGGTTTCGCGGGCCACCGATCCTATGGGCCGCCGCGGCCGGGCCCGCTCCACCACCCCTGGCCGCAGTCCCGGCCGGCCGCTGGTCCGGCCGGGCGAGCCGACATCTACACCTGACGCCGCTACACCTGACGCCGCGCACCCGGGGCCCGGCTCGCGCCGGGGTGCGCCCCGCCCGCTCAGGCCCCGGCCCGTACCCGGCCCGAGACCAGCGCGCCGAACAGCGCCACCCCGGTCATCACCAGGAAGATCACCGCGAACGCCGAGGCCGGTACCGGCGAGTCCTGGGCCGCCGCCACCGAGCCGCCGCCCAGGCCGGCGAAGAGCACCCCGGACAGGCCGATCAGCAGGACGTTGCCCAGCGCGTCGCTCATCTGCAGCGAGGCCGAGTTGGCACCGGCCTCCTCGGGAGCGGACAGCTTCATCATCAGCACGCTGACGCTCGCCACCGTCAGGCCCATGCCCAGCCCGCCGACGGCCCAGGCCACCGCCGCCGCCCAGGCCGGGACAGCCGGTACCAGCACCAGCGCCGTGCTCGCGATCGCCACGGCCGTCAGCACGAAGCCGAGCCGGATCATCGCCTCCCGGTGCTGCTGGACGCCCGGCCGGCCCTGCAGCCACGAACCCAACGCCCAGGAGAGCCCGCCGCTGGTCAGGGTCAGCCCGGCCATCGTCGGGCTCAGACCCCGCTGGGTCACCATCATCAGCGGGATGAAGGCCTCCGCCGCGAAGAACGCCCCCGCCGCCACCCCGCGCAGCAGGATCACCGCCGGCAGTCCGCGCGCCGCCCGCAGCGTGCCCGCGGGCAGCAGCCGCAGCACGGCCGGCAGCAGCAGCCCCGCCCCCGCCAGGGCGGGGATCAGCCCCGGCAGGTCCAACCGCTGGCCCGCGTACTGCAGCAGGCCCGCCCCGAGCGCGGCCATCGCGGCGAGCGCCGAACGCCGCCGGTCGAACTCCGGGCCCGGCGCCGTCTCCAGCTCGCGCTGCGCGCGCTCACTGCGCCGCAGCGCCGGTCCCATCACCACCAGCGGCAGCAGGATCAGCACCGGCACGGCGAGGAACACCCAGCGCCAGCCCAGCTGTTGGGTCACCGCCCCGGAGACCGCCGGGCCGAGGATGGAGGGCAGCACCCAGGCCGCCGAGAACGCCGCGAACACCGAAGGCCGCAGCCGCTCGGGAAACGCCCGTCCGACCACCACGTACAGCGCGACGATCACCAGCCCGCCGCCGAGCCCCTGGATCGCCCGGCCCGCGACGAACAGCCACATGTTGGCCGCCGTGCCCGCCACCACCAGGCCGGCCCCGAACACCGCGATCCCGGAGAACAGCGGCCCCATCGGCCCCCGGCGGTCGCACCACTGACCGGACACCACCAGCGCGAACAGCGTGCTGGTGAAGTAGCCGGAGAAGGCGAAGGCGTACAGGCCGAGGCCGTCGAGCTGACGGGCCGCCACCGGCATCGCGGTGTTCACCGCCGTCGCCTCGAAGGCCAGCAGCAGCACGACCGAGACGATCCCCAGGGTCAGTGCCCGGTACGGGCCGCTGAGCACGCCTCCGGTGTCCGGTTCGGCTGTCGGGGTGGGTATGGACGAGGTCGCGGAGGTGGTGGGGGCCGAGGTCATGCCCATCATGGTAAGTGCCTATTACCCGATTTACTCCTGACTTTCGGTCCCGGGCGCCTCCCCCATCGGTCCTAGGACCGCCGCCGGTCATCGGGCCTGCCCCGGCCCGGAGAGCCGCTGCCGGCGTAGGCGTCAGTGCAGGACCTTCAGCCCGACCACGCCACCGAGGATCAGCACCAGACAGGTCACCCGGGCCGTCGTCACCGCGTCCCCCATGACCGCCATCCCGTACAGCGCCGTGCCGACCGCGCCGATCCCCACCCACACCGCGTACCCCGTCCCGAGCGGGATGCTCCGCATCGCGCACGCCAGTCCGCCCATGCTCAGCGCCAGCCCCAGCGCGAACACCAGGCTCGGCACCGGCCGCGAGAACCCCCTGGACGCCTCCAGCGCCACCGCCCACACCGTCTCCAGCGCACCGGCGACGATCAGCACCACCCAGGCCATGACCGGACTCTCCTCCGCAGCAGTGGACGGCCGAGCCCGACCTGGCTCTGCCGCGATTACTGCGCCGTCTTGTCATACCGGGTACGACGCGCCTCGTCCGGGGCGATCAACTCACCTGTCCCCGACGGTAGCACACGACGAAACACAGAATTCATATTCGGATATTGACGCCCACCGCCGGCCTCCCCGTAAAATGAATTCACCGACGGGCGCTCCGATCGATTCGGAGGCCACTGGCGACACCGCACAGCGCGAGAGGAGCAGGCCATGAACAGGAGGACGGCGACCACCCGGACGCCCCGCCCCTGCGCCGCTCCCGACTGTTGTCGCCCCGACCGTTACTGCCCCGACCGCTGTCGCCTCGGCAGTCGTCGCCTCGGCCGCCAGGCCTGAGCGTTCCCCGTTCCCCCCTGCACTGCGGCTGCGGAGTCCGTTCCGTTGCTGTTCACGGCCGTGTGCCCGAGTGGTTTAGGGACCCGCCTGCAAAGCGGTTCACACGGGTTCGATTCCCGTCATGGCCTCCATTTCGAATTGCCGATCGGAATTTCACGCCGGTCGGCCATTCGGCATTTCTCCCTATCAGGGCGGAGGGTTTCACCCCCGCCTCAAACGACGACCCGCATCGATTCCTCGCCGATCGTCGGAAACGCCCGTGGGGCGTTCTCCGGCTGGAGAACGCCCCACGGTTCGGTCCTACGGACGACGGCTACTCGATGACCGGCGGGTTGGCCGCTCCTCCGGTACGCCAGGTGTCCTCGTCCTCGACGAGGTAGTCCGGGCGGTTGCCGTTCTTGCCCTTCTTCTTGTTGGCCGCCCCACTGCCGGGAGCCCCGTGGGCTCCGGCCGCGCCCTGCTGGCCGTTGGCGCGCGCCTTGCCCAGACCTGAACCGCCCTCGGTGAAGCTCCGGCCGCTCGCGCTGCCCGAACGGGCTCCGCCCACCGTGCCGCCGGCCCGACGGACCAGACCCGGACCGCTCTTGCCGCCGCCCGCGCCCTTGCCGCCGGCACCGCCTGCGTGCGCTCCGCCCATACCGGGCATGCCGGGACGGCCCTGGGTCCCGCCGGCACCGCCGGCCGCGCCCCCGCCCGCACCGGTGCCGCCGGCCGCGCCGCGGCCCGCGCCCGACCCGGCACCCAGACCGCCGGCCGTACCACCGGTACGGCCGCCTCCGGTCGGGAGGGTCCCGCCGCCGAGGCCACCGAGACCACCGCCGCCGAGACCACCCGGCAGACCGCCGAGGCCACCACCGCCGAGGCCACCGCCGCCGCCGAGGCCGCCACCACCGAGGCCACCGCCGCCGCCCGGCAGACCACCGGTGCCACCGCCGCCGCCCGGCAGACCACCGGTGCCCGGCTGGGGCAGAGTGGGCGTGGGCGGGAGCGAGTCGATCCCGGTGTGGCTCGGCGGAGTGGTCGGGTCCGGCAGACCCGGCCCCGGCACACCCGGCATCCCTGGCATCCCCGGCCCACCCGGATGCCCCGGCCCACCGGGGTGCCCCGGGGACGGCGGCGCCGGGATGTTCGGATCCGGCAGACCGGGCCCACCCGGGACGTGCCCACCCGGACCACCGCCCGGCCCCGTCCAACCGGGACCACCCGGACCGCCGGAGCTCGGCGAGTGCGGGTTCGGGAGGGTGGGCATGGGCTCGGGGCCTACGCCGACGGGGGCGGGGTTGGAGGGCGGCGGGGGGAAGCCGCGCTGCTTCTCCCGGCCTCCTCCTTCATCGTCCGGGGGTGTCAGCCACCCGGAAGCCTGGTTGTACTGCTTACCGATGTACTCCATGACGATGATCGCGTTCTGGTGCGCGACCTCGCCCGCCGACAGTTGGTCGTAGTTCTTCTGAAGCGCGGCAGAACGGTCCATGCCACCCGCGACATCGGCCTTGAACTGCGCGTCGGAACGGTCGCCCATATCGCCGACGAACTTCAGCCCGCTGTCGATCGTGCTGGGCTCATGGAGCCCCTTCATGCTGGTGGCAGCCGTCTCAAGCGCCGTCCCGGCGAAGTGCATCGCGTTGGAGGTGCTGCCGGCGTGAGCTGCCGTGTTCGTCAGGTTGGCCTGGATCTGATTCGCCCGGCCGACGAAGGCCTGCGATGCCGCGCCCTCCCAGTTCTGGCTCGCGTGCTGCACCGCCTGCTGAAGGTCGGCCGCAGCGGCGTTCAGCTCCTCCTGCACGCTCTTCCAGTGATCGGCGACCTCCTTGAGCCGCCCCGAATTGGAGATCTCGAGCATGTGCTTGAGCGGCTTGAAGCCGAAGTTCTCGAAGTCAGTCTTGGGCGTGTTCTCCGCAGCCATCAGACCTGCCCCTCCTGCTTCCGCATGGTCGCGACGTACTGCTCGTCGGTGTTGCGGTACGCGTCGGTCACCGTTTTCGTCTTGTCCCCGAACTCGTTGATCAGGGAGTCCAAGTCAGCGGTCATCCTCGCCAGGAACTGCTGAACCTGGTCATGCGCCGCATACAAACCCTGCGCCTCGTGAAAGTCGCCGCCGAAGTCCGAGCGGGCTACGACGGTGTTGTACTTGGACTTGTTGGCGGTCTGGCCAAGGTTCTGCTGGAGTGCTCGCAATCGCTTGACCACCGCCTCCAACTCATCGGTATTGACCCGGAATCCGTCGGACATACGGCTCTCTCCCCCTGGAGTGTCGATGCTTCCCCGTCTGGCACTGGCTCCGGCGGGTGGTGGTGATGGTGCCCTAGCTCGCAGACAGCAGCTCGATAGCTAGGGCGTTCGATGGTAGCGCTTGCCCGAGAGCGGCTGACACACCCTCAGCGCTGCTGGTTCCCGCCTTGTCCGTACGGGTTGTTCTGGTACGGCTGCTGGGGCGGATGGCCAGGTGGCGGAACCTGGTTGCCATAGGGCGGCTGAGGCTGGCTCGGGTACGGCGGTTGCGCCTGCTGCGGCCAGGAGGGCGCGCCACCGTACTGCTGCTGAACACCGTAGGGGGCCTGCCTCTGAACGGGCTTATTACGACGGGCCACCGCCACGATCACCGCAATCACCACAACCAGCAGCACAACACCGGCGCCAGAAGCAAAGATGACGGTGGAGGCCTTTGAGTGCGCCGACCCGACGGTTGGCGGTTGTCCAGCCGCCCCAGGGTCAGCCGCACTAGGAGACGACGCAGCAGGTGTCTGATTGCCGCTGCCCGCGCCGTTTGTGCCCACAGGCGCGGCTAGCGGACCCCGCGCCGGACCGTCCGGGATGTCCTGGGTGAGCGCCTCGTACGGGCGGACAATGCCGTAACCGTAGTGCTGGTCAGGCAACTTGGTGCCTTGCAGCGACGGCGGAACATAGGCCGACTTCACCAGCCGATTGGCCACCTGACCAGCCGACAGCTTGGGGAATTTGGCACGAACCAAGGCCGCTGCCGCAGAGACATAGGCGGTGGCACCCGAAGTGCCGTCTCCCATACAGTACTGGCTGCCGTCGCAACTTCCGGCTCCGAGAACCTCCACCCCGGGAGCTGACAGCAGAACTTCCGGGCCGTAGTTGGACTGCGCCCAGATCGCACGATTCTTATCTGTCGCGCCAACTGCAAGGATGCCTGGAGTCTTCGCCGGATACTCGACAGGGGTCACACCGCTATTACCAGCTGCGGCAACGATCAGGACGTCGTGGGCTGCCGCATAAGCCACGGCATCGTCTGTCTTGGGATCTTCTTGCTGACCGCCGATCGACATATTGATGATCTTGGCGCCATGATCCACGGCCCAACGGATATCCTCGGCGTCCGCGCTCTTGTGGCCTGCGGTTCCCTTGTAAATCGACAGGAGCTTTACCCCCGGGGCCAGGCCGACCACGCCCTCGCTGTTCCCACTTCCATGGCCATGGCCTGCGATCATGCTGGCCATGCTGGTTCCATGCGCGTCGGTCGGATGGGTCGCTTCACCCGTGCCGCTCGGGTCATAGCTGTCCACGACCTGGCCGGTCAGATCCGGGTGACTGCCATCCACGCCGCCGTCGATGACCGCAACTTTGACGCCGTCCCCCCTGCTCACCGACCAGACCTTCGCCAAGTCGAACTCCTGGTTCACCCACTGCGCGTCTCGGATCTGATCCGCGCTCGCGACCGGCGTGGCGGTCAGAAGAAGGCCACCGGCCAGTGTCGTGGCGCCGAGTGCGCGCATGGTCCTGCTGAGCGTCATCGCTTCCCCGTCACCCCGTCAGTAGGCATCCGATGTCCGCTCGTACGGCGCAAGTACAAGCAGACGGCACATCGATCGTATCGCCCGACTTGCCGACTCGGGCAGGGCCCCGCGCCTCTGCACCGCTTCTGCACGCCGAAGTTGGTCCATCACGACCAGACCACCCGACAGCTGACGGCGCCGCAACCTCACATGCCCCCGCTACGAAGCAAGCCGGCCCCACATGCCCAATTGACCCCAGCATGCGAAGGATTAGGGATGGGTCCCGCCCTGTCCGTAGTACGGGTTTCCCTGGTGCGGCTGCTGGGGCGGATAGCCGGTTGGCGGGACCTGATTGCCGTACGGCGGCTGCATCTGCTGCGGCCAGGCAGGCGGAGCGCCGTAGTGCTGCTGAGCGCCATACGGTGCCTGACCTGCCTGGCTCTGAACGGAGTTCCGGCGACGGGACACCATCGCGATCACCACGACCAGCGCGATCAGGAGCACGATGCCGCCGCCGACAGCCGCAAGGACAATGACGGCCTTGGAGTGCGAGGAAGACCCGCCGGTCAGCGACCGGTTAGTGGATCCGGGATTCGTCGCGCCAGGGGACGCCATGCCAGCAGCCTGACCACCGCCGCCCGCGTCCTCGGCGCCAGCAGGCTTGGCCAGCGGGCCCTGCGCCGGGCCTTCGGGGATGTCCTGGGTGAGCGCCTCGTACGGCCGGACGATGCCGTAACCATAGTGCCGATCGGGCAACTTGGCGCCCTGTAGTGACGGCGGGACATAGGCCGACTTCACCAACCGGTTGGCGACCTGTCCAGCCGTCAGCTTCGGGAACTTGGCCCGGACCAGTGCAGCGGCTCCGGACACGTAGGCTGCCGCATCAGAAGTGCCGTCTCCGATGCAGTACTGGTTGCTGTTACACGGACCGGTACTGACGATACGGATACCAGGGGCCGAGAGCACTACCTCCGGGCCATAGTCCGACATGCTCCAGATGGCATTGTTCTTGTCTACTGCCCCAACCGCCAACACGCCTGGTTCGTTTGCCGGCGAGGCCACTGGCCCGCCTTCATTGCCAGCCGCGGCGACCACGAGGACATCGTTCTTGGCGGCATACGCGACTGCATCCGCTAGCTTCGGATTCCGGATAGGGCTGCCCAGCGAAAGGTTGATCACCTTGGCTTTGTGATCAACAGCCCACTTGATGTCCTCGGGTACGTTGTCGGCATCCTGCGCCGTCGACTTGTAGATCGGAAGAATCTTGGCACCCGGCGCCAGACCGACGACGCCATCCCCGCTACCGTGACCGTGTGCGGCAATCAGCCCGGCCATCGCGGTGCCGTGAGGGTCCGTGGGATGGGTGTTGAGCCCTCTGTCGCTCGGGTCGTAGCCGTCCAGGACCTGCCCTGACAGGTCCTGGTGGCTCGCATCCACGCCACTGTCGATAACCGCGACGACAACCCCGTCGCCCTTGCTGACCGACCAGACCTTCTGAAGGTCGAACTCCTTGTTCGCCCACTGCCCGTCGCGGACGTAGTCCGCGCTCGCGACCGGCGCCCCCACCAGAAGAAGTCCTCCGGCCGCAGTCACGGCCCCCAGTACGCGCACAGTCCTGCTGAGCCCCACCACTCCCCGCCCCGTCCCCCGTCGGCAGAACACCCGATGCCGTCCGCACGGCCGGCAAACCACCGACGCAGGCAGGCAGACAGCCGATCGATCGTATCCAGAGCCCGACGGACGGATGCGGGCAGGCCCCGTCAGTAACCGGCGTCAGCCGTCCCGTGAGGCCCCGCCCCGTCAGCCGACGATCGCGTCCTCCGGCTGGATCGGCAGCCGGCCGACCGGCAGCCCGGTGGCCGCCCGAACTGCCGCGGCCACGGCGGCCGGTGCGACCACGGCCGGTACCGCGCTGACCGCCTTGGCGCCGAAGGTGGCGACGACGTCGCGTTCTTCGAGCAGTGCGGCGATCCGGACGTCGGGGGTGTCCAGGGCCGTCGGGAGGCGGTAGCCGGTGAGGGAGGCGTTGAGGATGCGGCCGTTCTCGGTGCGGAGGTTCTCCAGCAGGGCGAGGCCGACGCCGTGGGCGACGGCGGCTTCGATGCGGTCCTCGATCTGGCGCGGGTTCAGGGCGCGGCCCACGTCCTGGGCGACCGTCACGTCGACGACCCGGACCGCACCCAGTTCGATGTCGACGTCCACCACGGCCCGCATGGCGCAGAAGGCGATGGAGACGAAGGCGTCGCCCTGGCCCGACTCGTTGAGCGGTTCGGTCGGGTGGGGGCGGCACTGGGCGGTGGCCCAGAGCTCCTTGCCCTCCAGGGCCTCGCTGACGGGCATGCCCAGGACGCCGTCGTAGGAGGTGATCTTGCCGTCGGCGATCGTGAGCAGTTCGACCGACATGCCGAAGTTGGCGGCGATCGGCTGGAGCAGCTGGTGGCGCACCATCAGGGCGGCCCGCTCCACCGCGCCGCCGGAGACCCAGGTGTGCCGGCCGCGCGCGGACGGTCCGGCGACCGACTGGTCGCTGTCGACCGGGGCGACGTAGACCTCGGAGACGCCCAGCACCGACTGCACGATCTGCCGGGCCAGGGTGGCGAAGCCCTGGCCGACGTCGACCGCCGCGCAGATCACGGTCGCGTGGTTGCCGCTGACCCGGACGGTGGCGGTGGAGACCTCGTCCTCGCCCTCGGCGCCGAGCATGTGCACCATGCCGACCGCGTAGCCGATGCCGCGCCGGACGGCGGCCGGGTCGCCCGCGCCGCCGGGACCGCCGGGGAGCAGCCACTCGGCCTCGGGGTCGTCCAGGGGCAGGGCGGGCAGCGGGGACTCGGCGATGGCGTCGAGCAGGGCGGCGACCGGGGCCGGGCAGGTGACGGCCTGTCCGGTGGGCATCGGGTCGCCGGTGGCCATGGCGTTGCGGCGGCGGATCTCCAGCGGGTCGATGCCCAGCTGCACGGCGAGCTGGTCGAGCTGGGACTCGTACGCGAAGCAGGTCTGCAGGGCGCCCTCGCCGCGCATCCGGCCGGCCGGCGGGTTGTTGGTGCGTACCGCCCAGGCGTCCACGAGGACGTTGGGGCAGACGTACGGGCCGACCGAGAAGGCCGCGGCGGCGGCCAGCGCCTCGGCGGAGACGTCGGCGTACGCGCCGCCGTCCAGCAGGATCTGGGCCTCGACCTTGACCAGCTTGCCCTCGGCGTCCGCGTGGTGGCGGTAGCGCAGCAGCGCCGGGTGGCGGCTGGTGTGGGCGTGGAAGGACTCCTCGCGGGTGAGGACCATCTTCACCGGCCGGCCGGTGCGCAGCGCGAGCAGCGCCAGGGTGACCTGGAAGGAGAGGTCCTCGCGGTCGCTGGTGGCGCCGGGGACGCCGGTGACCACCAGGCGGACCCGGTCGGGCTCGATGCCCAGGCACGCGGCGGTGCGGTCGCGGTCGCCGTGCGGGTCGGTGGAGGAGAGGTGGAGTTCGACGCCGCCGTCGGGCCGGGGCACGGCGAGTCCCGCCTCGGAGCCGAGCGGGGCCGGGTCCTGCCGGCCGACCTGGTAGAGGCCCTCGACGACGACCTCGCCGACGGCCTCCGGGTCGCCGGTGCGCAGCGGGATGTGCCGGAAGAGGTTGCCGTCCGGGTGCAGCGGCGGGACGTTGAAGGACTGCTCGGGGTCGATGACCGCTTCCAGCAGCTCGTACTCGACCACGATCGAGGCGGCGGCGAGGCGCGCGGTGTCGGGGTGGTCGGCGGCGACGGCGGCCACCGGCTCGCCGTGGTGGCGGACCACGCCGCAGGCGAGGACCGGCCGGTCGGCGGTGAACGGTCCGGACGGTGCGCCGTCGGGGGTGCCCTCGGGGCACGGCGGCAGGTCGGCGGCGGTGACCACGGCGTGCACGCCGGGGAGGGCGAGCGCGGGGGCGGTGTCGATGGCGACGATCCGCGCGTGCGGGTGCGGCGAGCGCAGCACGGCGCCCCAGAGCAGTCCCTCGGCCCACAGGTCGGCGGCGTAGGGGTAGATGCCGAGCGCCTTGGGGAGCGCGTCGGTGCGCAGGGCGGGGCTACCGAGGCCGAAGGGCTCGGCGTCCTTCGGCTCCTCGGTGGCGACCGCGGACAGGTCGGTCGGCGAGGAGATGTCGGTCGGCGAACTCATGCGTGGTCGTCCTCGCGGATGCCGTGGGCGGGGGTGCTGCCGTCGTAGCCCTCGTAGACGGGGGCGCCTTCCGCGAAGGGGGTGCCGTGCGCGGGAGCCGGGACGTACGGGGTGCCGTGGGCGGGCACGTTCTCGTAGAGCCCGCCGTCCATCGCCGCGCCGTGGGCCGGGGCGGCCTCGTAGTGGCTCTGGCCGTAGGCGGTGTCGTACGACGCGTCGTAGGGGGCCTGGTACGAGGGCTGGGTCTCGTAGCCGGGGTCGTACGGCGTGCCGTGCGGCGGGGTGGCGGTGTAGCCGGGGTACGGCTCGTAGACACCGGTCTGGTGCGTGGTCGTGGTGCCGTAGTCGATGCCGACCCCACTGCCGACGCTGGTGGGCTCGACGGGGTACTGCACCTCGGCCTCCACCCAGGGCTCGGCTTCCACCCAGGGCTCGGCCCCCACCCAGGGCTCGGCCTCCACCCAGGCCGCGGCGTCGGCGTAGACCGGCAGCTCCCCGGTCTGCGCGGGCAGGTCGGCGACGGGCTGGGCGGTCCCGGGCTGGATCCCCGGCTGGGCGGTCCCCTGCTGGGCGGTTCCCGACCGGGCGGGGTCGGGCTGGACGGGCACCGGCTGCGTCGCCGTCGCCTGGGCGAGCCCGCCGTCCGCGACCGGGACCTCGGCCGGGACTGACTCGGCGGGCGGCTCGGTGGCGGCCCCTTCCGAGTCGGCGGCCACCGGCACCTCGGCCGGGGCAGCGGCCTCCTCGGCGAGTTCCTCCTCGGCACCGCGCGCCTCGGCGACCGCCTGCACGGCGGTGAGGACACCCCGGTAGCCGGTGCAACGGCAGAGGTTGCCGCAGAGCGCCTGGCGGGCCTCGATCTCGCTGGGCCGGTGGTTGCGCTGCAGCAGGTCGTGCACGGCCATGGCCAGGCCGGGGGTGCAGTAGCCGCACTGGACGGCGCCCGAGTCGGCGAGCGCCTGCTGCACGTCGCTGGCGGCGCCGCCCGCCGAGAGGCCCTCCACCGTGGCGATCTCGCTGTCGGAGGCCAGCGCGGCGGGCACCAGGCAGCCGGCCACCAGTTGACCGTCCACCAGCACCGAGCAGGCGCCGCACTCGCCCTGCTCGCAGCCGTCCTTGGCCCCCGCCAGGCCGAGGCGCTCACGCAGCACGTAGAGCAGGCTCTCGCCGATCCAGGCGTCGGTGACGGGCCGTTCGAAGCCGTTGACGCGCAGGGTGTACGAGGCGCAGGGCCGGCCGTTGCCGCCGTACTCCACCACGCCGGGACCGAGCGGATCGGCGCCGAGCGGGTCGACATCCAGCGGAGCACCGGCCGGCACACCGCCGCCCAGCGGATCGACGCCCAGCGGATCGAGCGCGGCGGCAACGGGCGCGCCGGTGCCCAGCGGGTCGGCCCCGGCCGCACCGGCCCCCGTGGAGTCGAGTCCGACCGAGCCGGAGTCGATCGGGTCTGTCGTCGTCACTTCAGCGCCCTTCCCAGTGCCCGTCGGGCCAGCACCGATACGGTACGCCGCAGCCGTACGGCCACCGCGCCCGCCCCCTCCGGGCCGGCGACCAGCGCACCGTCGGGGATGCAGGCCGCGGCCACGTACTCGCCGAAGGCGGCGGCCGCCGCCGGGTCGATCGGGACCACGCCCTCCGCGCCCCTGGCGTCCCAGTCGATGCAGCCGGCGACCCAGGCCTCGGCCTCCAACGGCCGCAGCGGCACCGGGGCGACGGCGCCGACCGCGCAGCGCACGGCGCGCCGGGCGGGATCGAGGACCAGGGCGACGGAGACGGTGGCGCGGGCGGGACCGCTGCGGTTGGTGGCCTTGAGGAAGACCTGCGGGGCGTGCAGCAGCGGGACCCGGACCCAGGTGAGCAGTTCGCCCGGGCGCAGCGGGTCGAGTCCGGTGAGCAGGTGGCTGATCGGGACCTCGCGGGTGCCGCCGGCGCCGGCCAGGGTGGCGGTCGCCTCCAGCACGGTGAGGACGGGGAGGGTGTCGCCGGCGGACGCGGCGGTGGCGATGTTGCCGCCCAGCGTGCCCACGTTGCGGACCTGCGGGGGTCCTGCGGTACGGGCGGCGTCGGCGAGGGCGGGGATGAGCGCGGCGAAGTCGGGGCGGTCCATCCGGGCGTGGGTGAGGCCGGCACCCAGGACAGCGGTGCCGCCGTCCTCGTAGCGCCAGCCGCGCAGCTCGGTGATCCGGCCGAGGCCGACCAGCGCGGCCGGGCGGAGCCGTCCGGCGTTGACCGCCTCCATCAGGTCGGTGGCCCCGGCCACCGGCACCGCGCCGGGGGTGACTGCCAGCGCCTCCACGGCCTCGTCGACCGAGGCCGGCAGCATGATCGTCCGGTTCACCAGGATTCCACCGTGCTCCACTTGCTCGTCAAACTGCCTGACCCTCCCCCGAGTTTTTCTCCGGACGGAGAAGCACTCGGCGGCCTCCGGCCGGGGTCTCAGCCCCATCGGCAGTGCGGCCTGGCCCGTAGGTTACGGGCGATGGGTGCGGCTTGGGCAACTCTGGCACACAAAGCGCGGTGATCATTTCCCGGCCGGCGCGGGCAAGCCGGCCGATTCCCGGACGAATCCGGCCGGAGTCCGCCGCAATGCCGTCCGAACGGGATCGATCGGTCACCAGTTCTTGACGTCCTGCCACCCGGGCGGGCTCCGGGACCGGCCGTCCCGGTGGATCAATTCTCGCCCAGTCGAGCGCCCCGTGTCTCCGTCCCCGGGGATGATCTTGGTCGCATTCGGCGGACCTAGCGTGGAGGCACCCGACCCCGTACCGAGGAGCCCGGATGACCCAGCGACGAACACCTCCCGCCCCGGCCGAGCTCGCCGAGCTCGCCGAGCTCGCCGCCGAACTGACCGCCGAACTGACCGCGATGGCCGCCGCCGACCACGCCGCCGTCGCCACCGCCCACAGCCCCGACCTGGCCGAGCAGCTGACCTGGCGGCGGCTGACCGCCCGCCACGGCGAGCGGCTGGACCAGATCATGGACGCGTACGGCTGGCCCACGGCCGACCTGGTGGGCGCGGAGGCGGCCCGCGCGGCCTGGCTGATCGCCCAGCACTCCGACCGTCGAACGGACATCCAGCGGCGGGCCCTCGAACTGATGGCGGCGGCCGTACGGGAGGGCCGGGCGGACGCCCGCGACCTCGCCTTCCTGCACGACCGCACCCTGGTCAACGAGGGCCGCCCGCAGATCTACGGCACCCAGATCGGCGCGGTGGTGGACGGGGCCCCCGTCCCGTGGCCGTGCGAGCAGCCCGAGCGGATGGACGAGTTGCGCGCCGAGGTCGGCATCGAGCCGTTCGCAGTCCACACGGCCAGGCACGCTCCGCGCTAGCCGCCGACCCGGGCGAGGCCGGCCCCCACTCACGGAAGTCCGCCCGGCCGCCGTCAGAGCGCCGACGGCGGCCCGTCCAGGGGGTGGCCGGCCGCGCCGGCGCGGCGCTGCCAGGCACGGGGCCCGTCGCCGGTACGCGCTCGGGCCGAATCGGGCGTCCTGCCGCAGCTCGATGCCGTCGGCACCCAGGGGCCCGGGGGCAGCGGCGGACGGTGGCGGCGGTGCGGGTGGCCCTGAGCCAGGACTCGACGTCCGCCGGGCCGGCTCCGGCGGTCAGGGTGGTGGCGGGCCCGAGCGGAGCTCCTCGGCGCTCCGGGCACGGGCAGCACGCAGCGGGGCAGGGACGGGATCCGCAGGAACACCGGTCGTGCGGACCGTCCTACCCCGCGCGGTTCGGCCGGCACGGACCGTAACCGGTCTCGCCCGGTCACCGCGTCAACGGGGACGGCCTACTGCTGGTCGTCGCCCTGCGGCTTGTCGATCCCGTCGAAGATCTCCTTGCACATCGGGCAGACCGGGTACTTCTTCGGGTCGCGCCCCGGTACCCAGACCTTGCCGCACAGTGCCACCACGGGAGTGCCGGACAGGGCACTCTCCATGATCTTGTCCTTCTGGACGTAGTGGGCGAAGCGCTCGTGGTCTCCGTCCCCGTTGGACACCTGGGGGACGGGCTCGACCAGGGTGCCGGTGCCGAGGCCGCGCTCGGGCTCAAGAGTGCTCATGGGTGCCTAGTCTATGGGGGCCGCTCGGAAGGCGGCCAGCTTCCCGGGGAGCGGGTCAGTTCAGGGTCGGGTCGTCCGGGTAGGTCGCGAGCATCGCCAGCGGGCCGCGCTGGCGGCGCAGCACCGAGCGCCAGAGCCGCTCGGGCTCCGGGCAGGAGATGTCCCCGGGCTCGACGTCGACCAGGTGCCAGGCGCCCTCGGCCACCTCGTTCTCCAGCTGCCCCGGCGACCAGCCGGAGTACCCGGCGAAGACCCGCAGCGCGCCCAGCTCCCCGGCCAGCACCTCGGGCGGCGCCTCCAGGTCGACCAGGCCGATCGCCCCGTGCACCCGCCGCCAGCCGAGCGGTTCGGCCTGGCCCGGCTCGCCGGGCACCACGGCCACCGCGAGCGCCGAGTCCAGGGCCACCGGTCCGCCCTGGAAGACCACCGGGGGCCGGCCGGCCAGGTCCGCCCAGCCGTCCAGCACACTGCCCACCTCGATCGGGGTCGGCCGGTTGAGCACGACGCCGAGCGCGCCCTGCGCGTCGTGGTCGAGGAGCAGCACCACCGACCGGGCGAAATTCGGGTCGGTCAGCAGGGGCGTCGCGACGAGGAGTCGGCCGGTGTGCGAGAGGGCCGGTGTCATGCCCACATGATCCCGCAGTTGCGGCCTCGGCGGGCGCCCAACACGAAAGCCCGCAATGACCACCGAACACCCGTACGGACCAACCCGGGCGCCATGCGGAGCCCGCAGAGGCCACGATCACCAATAGGGCGCAAGGGAACCAATCGCCCGGCCATTACCATCTACGTGGTGGTGGCCCCTTGTCTCGATCGAGCCATGGTTGCCGCGTGCCTGCTGCCACCCGTAGAGCGCCACCGCAGGCCCCTGCCCCTTCCCATGGCATCCCGTGATTGCGAGAACGATGACCGACGACGTCCTGCTGGTCCACGGCGGCAACCCGCTGGAGGGCGAGATCCAGATCCGCGGCGCGAAGAACCTGGTGCCCAAGGCCATGGTCGCCGCGCTGCTCGGGCAGGGCCCGAGCCGCCTGCGCAATGTCCCGGACATCCGGGATGTGAAGGTTGTGCGTGGATTGCTCCAGCTCCACGGTGTGACGGTGCGCACGGGCGACGAGGACGGCGAGCTCATCCTCGACCCCTCGCACGTGGAGAGCGCCAACGTCGCGGACATCGACGCGCACGCCGGCTCCTCGCGGATCCCGATCCTGTTCTGCGGCCCGCTGCTGCACCGCCTCGGCCACGCCTTCATCCCCGGCCTCGGCGGCTGCGACATCGGCGGCCGTCCGGTGGACTTCCACTTCGACGTGCTGCGCCAGTTCGGCGCCACCATCGAGAAGCACCCGCAGGGCACCTACCTGGTCGCCCCGCAGCGGCTGCACGGCACCAAGATCGAGCTGCCCTTCCCCTCGGTCGGCGCCACCGAGCAGGTGCTGCTCACCGCGGTGCTCGCCGAGGGTGTCACCGAGCTGCGCAACGCCGCCATCGAGCCGGAGATCGTCGACCTGATCTGCGTGCTGCAGAAGATGGGCGCGATCATCTCGATGGGCACCGACCGCACCATCCTGATCACCGGCGTGGACGAGCTCGACGGCTACACCCACCGTGCGCTGCCGGACCGCCTGGAGGCCGCCTCCTGGGCCTGCGCCGCGCTGGCCACCAAGGGCGACATCTACGTCCGGGGCGCCCGCCAGCTGGAGATGATGACCTTCCTCAACACCTTCCGCAAGGTGGGTGGCGCCTTCGAGGTCGACGACGAGGGCATCCGCTTCTGGCACCCGGGCGGCGAGCTCAAGGCGATCGCCCTGGAGACCGACGTGCACCCCGGGTTCCAGACCGACTGGCAGCAGCCGCTGGTGGTCGCGCTGACCCAGGCCACCGGGCTGTCCATCGTGCACGAGACGGTGTACGAGTCGCGGCTCGGCTTCACCGGCGCACTGAACCAGATGGGCGCGCACATCCAGCTCTACCGCGAGTGCCTGGGCGCCACCCCCTGCCGCTTCGGCGCCCGCAACTTCCAGCACTCCGCGGTGGTCTCCGGACCGTCCAAGCTGATCGGCTCCGAGCTGGTCATCCCGGACCTGCGCGGCGGCTTCTCCTACCTGATCGCGGCGCTGGCGGCCGAGGGCACCTCGACGGTGCACGGCATCGACCTGATCAACCGCGGCTACGAGAACTTCATGGCGAAGCTGCGCGACCTCGGCGCCCACGTCGAGCTGCCCGCCGAGCAGCTCGCCGCGCTCTGACCGCCGGGCACCCGCAACGACCGATGGCCGGTCTCCCCGAGGGGAGACCGGCCATCGCCGTCTGTGCTGGACGCGGCTCCGAGGAGCCCGGCGTCACTTGCCCTTGGCGGCTTCCTTCAGCTTCGAACCAGCGCTGACCTTGGCGCTGTAGCCCGCGGGGATCTGGATCGGGTCACCGGTCTGCGGGTTACGGGCGGTACGGGCGGCACGGTGGGTGCGCTCGAAGGTCAGGAAGCCGGGGATGGTGACCTTCTCGTCACCCTTGGCAACAACCTCACCGACGACCTCGGCGAAGGCGGCCAGCACGGCGTCGGCGTCCTTGCGGGTCACCTCGGCACGGTCGGCCAGAGCGGCCACCAGCTCACTGCGGTTCATGTGTACTCCTGTGGTCTGTTCGCGTTGCGTGTGCGGGGGCCCCACCGGTCCCCCTCCGGGGGCACCCGGCAGGCCGCTGGTCCGCACACTGTGCTCGTTCAGGCGAGGGTTGGTCAGGGGTCGGGCTTGCACCCCGAAGCGCCTCAAACCGCACTGCCTGGGTACGAATCCTGCCCCGACCGGCACTGAGAAAGCCAATCGGGATCCGGCGAGGTTGACCCGAACAGCGCCCGCCGGACGGAGTTGTGACACTCCGTCGGCTCCGGCGGACCGGAGCGGGCGGCGGTCGGGACGACACGCCGGGACGCCGGAAGGGACGTTCCGTACTTGTCGGACACGCCGCCCCGTGCAGGGCTACCGTACGCCCTGGCACCGACAAGCCCAAACACGCCCCTTCCCCTTGTGTCGCAAGGGTTCGGGGCGTGTAAGGGGGGTTTTGGTAGCTAATCGCACATTTGACCGGCTGTGCGACACGCCGGGCCGACACTCCGGTCAGATCTTGATGGCCGGGAACGAGGTGGTGTCGAGCGTGCCGACGATGCCCGGGGTGGGCTTCTCCGGGGCCGGCTCGCCCCCGCGGGCGGCCAGCGCGGCCTCCCGGACGGCGGCGGCCACCGTCTTGGCCACGTCCGGGTGGAACACGCTGGGGATGATGTAGTTGGCGTTGAGCTGGTCGTCCAGGACGGTGGCGGCCAGCGCCCGGGCGGCGGCGATCATCATGTCGGTGTTGACCGTCTTGCTCTGCGCGTCCAGCAGGCCGCGGAACACGCCGGGGAAGACCAGCACGTTGTTGATCTGGTTCGGGAAGTCGCTGCGGCCGGTGGCGACCACGGCGGCGCTCTGCCGGGCCACCGCCGGGTCGACCTCCGGGTCCGGGTTGGCCAGCGCGAAGACGATCGCGTTGTCGGCCATGGCGGCGATGTCGTCGCCGTCCAGCACGTTCGGGGCCGAGACCCCGATGAACACGTCCGCGCCCGCCACGGCCTCCTTGAGGCTGCCGGTACGGCCCGAGCGGTTGGTGTGCTCGGCGATCCAGCGCAGGCTGTCGTTGAGGTCGTCACGGCCGCTGTGCACCACACCGCGGACGTCCGCCACGGTGGCGTGCTCGACACCGGCGGCCAGCAGCAGCTTGAGGATCGCGGTACCGGCGGCGCCGGCACCCGACATCACCACGCGGATGTCGCCGATCTCCTTGCCGACCACCCGCAGCGCGTTGGTCAGCGCGGCCAGCACCACGATCGCGGTGCCGTGCTGGTCGTCGTGGAAGACCGGGATGTCCAGGGCCTCGCGCAGCCGGGCCTCGATCTCGAAGCAGCGCGGGGCGGAGATGTCCTCCAGGTTGATGCCGGCGAAGCCCGGGGCGATCGCACGGACGATCTCGACGATTTGGTCGGCGTCCTGGGTGTCCAGGCAGATCGGCCAGGCGTCGATGCCCGCGAAACGCTTGAACAGGGCCGCCTTGCCCTCCATCACCGGCAGCGCGGCCTGCGGGCCGATGTTGCCCAGGCCCAGCACCGCGGAGCCGTCGGTGACCACGGCGACGCTGTTGCGCTTGATGGTGAGGCGGCGGGCGTCCTCGGGGTTCTCGGCGATCGCCATGCAGACCCGGGCGACACCCGGGGTGTAGATCATCGAGAGGTCGTCACGGTTGCGGATCGGCAGTTTGGACGACATCTCGATCTTGCCACCGAGGTGCATCAGGAAGGTGCGGTCCGAGACCTTGCCGATCGAGACGCCCTCGATCGCCCGGAGCTTCTCCACGATCTCCTGGCCGTGCGCGACCGACGCGGCCGCCACGGTCACATCGATCCGCAGGGCCTCCAGCCCCGAGGCGGTCACGTCCAGACCGGTCACCGAGCCACCGGAGGACTCGACGGCCGTCGTGATCGAGCTCACGGCGTTGCCGGTGGCCGGGACCTCCAGACGCACCGTGATCGAGTTCGAGACACTTGGCACCGTCGCCATCGACGTCCTTCTTCCATCCACTCAAGAGGGTTGGCAGCAGGACCCCGGCTTCAACATCCCGTTGCAGTCGGCCCCGCGCACGCTAGACCTCGATCGTCGCACCTACCAGTGGGTAGTCAGAAATATTGGTCATTAATTGCACGGGCCCCACAACGGACTATCCGGTCATCGGGCCCGGAGGCGGAGAAACCGCCGCGGGCGGCTGGCCTTCGTCCGGCGATGCGTTACATTGGACGGGACACCGGCTCGATCCAAGCCCCCGGGCCCAACCTTCGTCGCTTCGAGCGACCACTTGCCGCGAGGCGAGCATGGCGGGTCGGTGTCACCTACGTGAGACGAAGGCCCCCGCCACCGGCGGGGGCCTTCGTCGTTGGCGGGCCGTCAACTCCGCCCGCGCGGACGGGCGGGCCGGCTGACGGGGACGGGCCGGGGCGCGGGAGCCGCGCCCCGGGGCCGCTAGCCGTGCAGCAGTGCCGGCACGCCGTCCGAGTCCGGGAGGTCGTCCGGGCCGGAGAGGACGGTGAGGCGCTGGGTGGCCCGGGTCAGGGCGACGTACAGCACCCGCAGACCGGCCTCCGACTCGCCGGCGATCCCGGTGGGGTCGGCCACCACCGTGGCGTCGTACTCCAGGCCCTTGGCCTCCAGGCTGCCCAGTGCCACCACCCGGTCGCCCAGCCCCTCGGCCCACCGGGCCGCCTCGGCCCGGCGGTCCATCGGAACGACCACCGCGACCGTGCCGTCCACCTCGGCCAGCAGCCGGGTCAGCTCGGCCCGGGCGGCCTCGGCGAACGCCTCCGGCGCCGGGTCGTGCACGGCGGCGAACCGCGGCGCGATCCCGGTCGAGCGGACCGCGCTCGGCGAGGGCGTCCCCGGTGCGGCCAGCGCCAGCACCTTGGCCGCGACCTCGGCGATCTCGGCGGGGTTGCGGTAGTTGACCGTGAGGGTGTGGCGGCGGCGCGGCTTGCCGGCGAGCACCTCGTCCAGCGCGGCCTGCGCCTCCTGCGGGTAGGGCCAGGACGACTGCGCCGGGTCGCCCACGATCGTCCAGGTCGCCATCCGGGAGCGACGGCCGATCATGCGCCACTGCATCGGGGTGAGGTCCTGCGCCTCGTCCACGATCACGTGGGCGTACTCGCGGCGCTCGACCGGCGCCCGATCCCGCTGGCGGGCGGTGCGGTCGGCGAAGGTGGTGACCTCCTCCAGACCGGTCAGCAGGTCGACCGCGTCCACCTCGCGCGCCTTCGGACGGGCCGGCTCGCCGAGCAGCAGCTGCAGCTCGTCGATCAGCGCCGCGTCGTGGGTGGAGAGCGCGCCGTCGCCGCGGTCCGTCAGGTGGCGCCAGGAGGCGGCGAGCAGCCTGGCCTCGTCCGGGGTGACGGCGCGGCGGGCGATCCGGTTGGTGTGCCGGGCGTGCTTGAGCGTGGCCAGCACCCGGCGCGGGGTCAGCGCGGGCCACCAGGCGTCCAGGAAGTCCAGGAAGGACGCCTCGTCCGAGACGTACTCGTCGAAGGCCTCCCGCTCCTCCTGGCGCTGCTCCCGCTCGAAGTGGCTGACGGGCTTGGGCAGGTGCTTGGTCGCCTGCTGCCAGAGCGCGTCCAGCAGCAGGCGGCGGGCGCGCGGGCGCAGCAGGTTGAGCGGGGTGCCACCGCCGCCGACCACGTTGCCGCGCACCGCCTTGAGGCGGCCGGCGTCCAGCCGCAGCGCCTCGCCCCGGGCGAAGACCTTCAGCTCGGTCGGCGCGTCCAGCTCCAGCGCGGCACGGGCCGCCCGCCGCAGCAGTTGCACCATCCGGGCCGAGCCCTTGACGTGGGCGGCCTCGGGGGTGTCGTACCGCTCCGCCTCGATGCCGTCCACCAGGCTGCCGACCGCGCGGATGGCCACCTGGCCCTCCTCGCCCAGCGCGGGCAGCACGCCCTCGGTGTAGGAGACCAGCAGCGGGGTCGGGCTGACCACCAGGATGCCCCCGGCGTAGCGGCGGCGGTCCTGGTAGAGCAGGAAGGCGGCGCGGTGCAGGGCGACCGCGGTCTTGCCGGTGCCCGGGCCGCCGGTGACCAGGGTGGCCCCGGCCGCGGCGGCGCGGATGACCTCGTCCTGCTCCTTCTGGATGGAGGAGACGATGTCGCGCATCGAGTGGCTGCGGGCCCGGCCGAGCGAGGCCATCAGCGCACCGTCGCCGACCACGGCCAGCTCGCGGCCGTCCAGGGTGGGGGTGAGGTCGGGGCGCAGCAGGTCGTCCTCGACGCCGATCACCCTGCGGCCCTTGGAGCGGATCACCCGGCGGCGGATCACCCGGCCGGGCTCGACCGGGGTGGCGCGGTAGAACGGCGCGGCGGCGGGGGCCCGCCAGTCGATCACCAAGGGGCCGTACTCGGCATCCAGCACACCGAGGCGGCCGATGTGCAGGGTCTCCGCGACGGCCGGGTCGGCCGGGTCCAGCGGGGTCTGCGACGGGATGCCGTGCTCCTCGGGCGCGTCGGCCTGCTGGAGGTCGACCCGGCCGAACAGGAAGTCCTCGAACTCGCTGTTGAGGCGGTGCAGGTGGGCTCCGGCGCGGTAGACCTGGGCGTCGCGCTCGGCGAGTGCGCCGGGCGTGCCGATCTGGACCCGCTTCGCGGCGTCCTCCAGGATGTACTCGGCCTCGGCCAGCTTCTCCTCGAGACGGTGGTAGACGGTGTCGAGGTGACGCTGCTCCTCGGCGATCTCACGGTCGCGGACGGTGTCGCCCTCGTTGTCGATGACGCCGGTGGCAGTGGATCCGGCGGTGCTGGTGCTGTGCATGGCGGTGCTGTGCATGGCCTCGGTGGTTGCGGCGGTGAACTGCTGGGCTGAGCCGTGCGCGCCCAAAGAGCCCCCTGAGGTGCGTCCTGCGGGTGATGGATCGCCGCTCTGCGGGAGAGAAGGCGGACGGATGATCCTACGCCAGGCCACCTCACAACGGGACATGCCGCAGAGGCGCGATGGATCACGTCCCTCGAACACGGTCGGGCGTGCGGGGGACACCGCGCGAGCGCCCGGAGCCGGGTCGTCCTCCGGCCCCGCCGTGTCGCGCCCGGCCGCTCGCGGAGGAGGCTCGGCCGGACCGACCGCTCACGGAGAACGAAACACGAGAGCCGCCCTCCGGAACGGAGGACGGCTCATGTGCACATGGGATGGTGGAGATGCCGGGAATCGAACCCGGGTCCAGTGGAGTGGATTCAGGGCTTCTCCGAGCGCAGTCCGCTGTGCTTTTCTCGGCCCTGGCGGTCACACGGACAAGCCGCCAACAGGCCCAGCTGCTGTTTGATTTCCCCGCCTCCCCCGCAGCCCGGGAGGAGGGTTGAGTTCCCTAGATTATGCCAGGATCCGGGTCGGGAACGCCCCGGGCTGACACCCATTCACTGTCGCTGATCAGGCAGCGAGAGCGAACTGCTGGGAATCGCGCTTAGAGTTGGCGATTATTTTTTTGCGACAGATGGTTAACGAGATCATTGCCGCGTTCCTCGGCTCGCTTCCCCTGTTTCGACTTCCCCTGTCGAAACCGATCATCCCCATGTTTTGTTGAGAAACAGCGCCGCAGGAACGGACCCCTGCGGTGTTGCTTCGGCCATGGTACGCGCAGCAACCGGCAGGGGTCCAGCTCATTACGGCAGGCCGGCGGCCGTCGTCACGGCAGGCTCGGCGCCGGCTCCGGCTCCGGCTTGTTGGCGGTGGCGGCCGTCGGCCGGGAGCCGGGGGTGCCGACCTGCTGGGCGAGCACCGCGAAGTCGTGCGCGAAGGCGCCGGCGGCGAACTGCCAGACGTGCTTGCCGGGCAGCACGGTCAGGTGGACCGAGTAGCCGGCCTTGTGCAGCGCGGGTTCCAGCTGCTGCTTCATCTGGGTCGTCTGCCGGGTCTCCTGGTCCCCGGCCATCAGCATCGCGGTGACGCCCTTCGGGAACTTCGCGTGGTGGGCGAGCACCGTCATCGGGTCGTTGGCGGCCCAGGCCGCGGCGTCACCGCCGTACAGCTTGGCGATGGTCTGCTCCTTGTTGCCGGTGTTCGGCCCGAGGTCGCCGGAGATGTCGAGGAAGTGCCCGAAGACCGCCGGGTGGGTCACCGCCATGGTGAGGGCGCAGGTGCCGCCCATGGACCAGCCGGCCACGCCCCACTTGCGCGGGTCGGTGGCGGTGCCGAAGGTGCTCTCGACGTACGGCGGCACGTCCTTTATCAGGTGGTCCTGGGCTTTCCCGGCCGGGCCGTTGGCGCACTCGGTGTCCACCTTGAAGCCGCCGCTGGGATCCACGAAGACCATGACCGGCGCGAAGCCCTTGTGCTTCTTGGCGTACGCGTCGGCGGTCTGCGCCGCGTTGCCGATCCGAATCCAGTTGTCGGGGGCGGAGAACTCGCCGCCGATCATCTCGATCACCGGCAGCTTGGGCCTGCTCGCACT
This sequence comes from Kitasatospora sp. NPDC032150, assembly GCF_055579945.1. NCBI lineage: Bacteria > Bacillati > Actinomycetota > Actinomycetes > Kitasatosporales > Streptomycetaceae > Kitasatospora > Kitasatospora sp. NPDC032150. The sequence goes on from NZ_JBVIMH010000023.1 coordinate 87,939, forward strand.
GCGGAACCAGGCCGGCGGCAGGTAGACCAGCTCCTGGCGGTGGTTGAAGTTGCTGGCCGTGGTCGGGATGTCCACCGTGACGATCCGGCCGGTGCTGGTCTTGCCGGTGATGCTCTTCGCCTGCTCCACGGTGATCTGGCTCGGCAGCGGCTGGTCGGTCAGCTCCCCGATGGCATCGCCCACGGTCGGGTAGTAGCCGGTCTCCTGGTTGATCACGTTCGCGCCGGTGGCGACCGCGACCAGGACGGCCACCGGCACCGAGGCGCGCTGCCACCAGCGTCCGCCGCGCCAGCCGACCACCAGGACGGTCAGCGCCATGATCGCGACGCCCGTCCAGACCCACAGGCTGAACGGCAGCGGATCGGTGATCCCGGACAGGTAGAGCACACCGAGGGCGGCCAGCACCGTGAGCAGCACGGTCACGCCGAGCGCCACCGGCAGTCGGCGAAGCCGCCACCGGGAGTCGCGCCAGCCAACCGCCGCCAGCAGCGCCAGCACGGCCACGACCTTCATCGTGACCGGGAGCCAGCCTTGAAGCAGGGAGACATTCACCGGGCGATCGTACTTACGATCCGCCGCGGGTCCGTCCGGCAGGCGTCCTTGGGACGAAACTGCGACAGTCCCGGGACATGTCAGCGTTGACGGCGGCGGGCCGCGGCGACCGCGCGGTCGGCCTCTCGGCGGTCCTGCTTCTCGCGCAGCGTCTGCCGCTTGTCGTACAGCTTCTTGCCCACGGCCAGCGCCAGCTCGAGCTTGACCCGGCCGTCCTTGAAGTAGAGGGAGAGCGGCACCAGGGTGTGACCGGTCTCCCGCACCTTGGACTCGATCTTCCGGATCTCGATCTTGTGCAGCAGCAGCTTGCGCTTGCGGCGGGCGGCATGGTTCGTCCACGTTCCCTGCGTGTACTCGGGGATGAAGACGTTGTCGATCCACGCCTCGCGCCCCTGGATGTACGCGTAGCCGTCCACCAGATTGGCACGACCCTCGCGCAGCGACTTCACCTCGGTGCCGGTGAGCACCAGGCCGCACTCGTAGGTGTCGAGGATCGTGTACTCGTGCCTCGCCCGCTTGTTCTGGGCGATCAGCTTCTGTCCCTTTTCCTTTGCCATAGCGCGGACATTCTCGCACTTCGCGAGACCGGTCGGCAGCCCCTTTTGCCGCTGGTTTCGCACCCGGCCCGGGACGTCCGCCGGACAGGCCCTCAACCCCGGCCCAGTCCGGAGAGCACCGTGTCGGCCAGCGCCAGCGCGTCCTGCGGGGTGCCGCCGGCGGGGAGCGGGACGTCGGGGGTCAGGCCGGTGCCGTCCGGGGTGCGGCCGGCGGGGGTGTGGTAGCGGCCGACGGTGAGCTCCAGGACCGAGCCGTCGGCGAGCCGGCTGGGCTGCTGGACCGTTCCCTTGCCGAAGGTGCGGACGCCGACCAGCACCGCGCGGCAGCGGTCCTGCAGGGCGCCCGCGAGCAGTTCGGCCGCGCTCATGGTGCCGCCGTCGACCAGGACCACCAGCGGGGTGGCGGTGTCGCCACCCCGGGCCGCCGTCAGCTCGTGCCGTTCGCCCCGCGACTCGTACCAGCCCACCGGGCCGCCGTCCAGGAAGACCGAGGCGGTCCGGGCGGCCTCCTCGACCAGGCCGCCGGAGTTGCCGCGCAGGTCCAGCACCACGCCGCGGGCGCCTCGGACGGCCGCCCGAACCTGCTCGGCCACGCCGTCGGTGAAGCCCCGGACGGCGACCCGGACCACTCCGGGTCGCGGGTGCTCCACCGCCACCTCCTGTGCCGCCAGCATCTGCCGCCGGAGCGCCAGCTGCCGCACCGGGCCACCCGGACGCTGTACGCCGAGCGCGACGACGGAGCCCGCCCCGCGGTCGCCCCGACCCCGGCCGCGCAGCCGGGCCACCACCTCGGTGACCGGCAGCCGGTCGGTCGGCACGCCGTCCACGGACAGCAGCCGGTCGCCAGCCGCGATCCCGGCCCGCTCGGCCGGACCGGAGGGCTGCACCTGGGAGACGGCGGTGCCGCCGTCCGGCAGCCGCCCGACCGTCAGGCCCACCCCCGGGTACCGGCCCTGGACGAAGTCCCGGTACGCCTCCGGGCCGTAGTACGCGGCCCACGGGTCGCCCCCGGTGGCGGCGAACCGCTCGGCCTGCTGCGGGGTCAGGTCGACGGCCCGGCGCGTGGTGTCCATCGAGACCGGCCGGGGCGGCCCGGGCGGTTCGCCCCAGGCACCTGTGGCCGCGCCCGCCAGTAGCACGGCGCCGAACACCAGAGTGAGTGTGGCGCCTTGCCGTACCCCGCTCGGTGTCCGTGCCATGGCACCGGAGTCTAGGCGCACCGGCCCGCCGCGGTGGCCGAACGCGGAACGGCCCCGGAACGGCGCGCTGCCGTTCCGGGGCCGTGGCCGACGCCGGGTCAGACCTTCAGGTACTTCCGCAGGGTGATGAAGGCGGCGATGCCGGCCATGCCCATACCCACCACGACCAGCAGCGGGATCACGGTAAGCACCGAGGAGAGCCCGATGAAGTGGATGAACTGCACCCGCTGGGCCAGGAAGTTCTGCACGAAGAAGTGCCCGGCCAGCAGCAGCCCGGAGGCCATGACGGCGCCGAGCAGTGCGGCGAACGCGGCCTCTGCGATGAACGGCATCTGGACGTAGAAGTTCGACGCACCGACCAGGCGCATGATGCCGGTCTCGCGGCGCCGGCTGAAGGCGGACACCCGGACCGTGTTGACGATCAGCAGCAGCGCCACGAAGAGCATCAGCACCATGATCACGAAGGCCGCGGTCTGAAGGCCGTTCAGCAGACCGAACAGGTTCTCCAGGATCTTGCGCTGGTCCTCGACCGACTTGACGCCCGGCTTGCCCGCGAAGGCGCTCTGCACGACGTCGTACTTCTCCGGGTCGTTCAGCTTCACCCGCCAGGACTGCGGCATCGCGTCCGCACCGACCGCGGCGAGCAGCGGGTTGTCCGGGTTGGTGTCCTTCCAGCGCTTGTACGCCTCCGCCGAGCTCTCGTAGGTGGACGACTGCACCAGCGGCATCTTGTCCAGCTGCGTCTTGACGTCCTTGACCTGCTGGTCGGTGGCGGCACCGGCCGAGCACTGGGCGGAGGTCTTGGCGTCGGACTTGGTGCAGAAGTAGATGCTCACCTCGACCTTGTCGTACCAGTAACCCTTCATCGAGTTGACCTGGTCCCTGACCAGGAGGCTGGCACCGGCGAGGGCGAGCGAGAGCGCGACGCTGACGACGACCGCGATGGTCATCGTCAGGTTGCGGCGGAGACCGACACCGATCTCCGACAGGACGAACTGGGCGCGCATGCTTTTCTCACTCCAGGGTCAATGCGGGTGGGGCGACGTGGCGGGCGGGGCGTCTCAGTGCTGGTAGCCGTAGACGCCGCGGGCCTGGTCGCGGACCAGCAGCCCCTTGTCGAGCTCGATCACCCGCTTGCGCATCTGGTCGACGATGGCCTGGTCGTGAGTGGCCATCAGGACGGTCGTTCCGGTGCGGTTGATGCGGTCCAGCAGCTTCATGATGCCGACCGAGTTCTGCGGGTCGAGGTTACCGGTGGGCTCGTCCGCGATCAGCAGCATCGGACGGTTGACGAAGGCCCGGGCGATCGCCACGCGCTGCTGCTCACCACCGGAGAGCTCACCGGGCATCCGGTCCTCCTTGCCGCCGAGGCCGACCAGGTCGAGGACCTCGGGCACCACCTTGTTGATGGCACTGCGCGGCTTGCCGATCACCTCGAGGGCGAAGCCGACGTTCTGCGCGACGGTCTTGTTCGGCAGCAGGCGGAAGTCCTGGAAGATCGTGCCCAGTTGGCGCCGCATGTGCGGCACCTTCCAGTTGGACAGCTTGCCGAGGTCCTTGCCCATCACGTGCACCGCGCCGGTGCTCGGGCGCTCCTCGCGCAGGCACAGTCGCAGGAAGGTGGACTTGCCCGACCCCGAGGAGCCGACCAGGAAGACGAACTCGCCCTTCTCGATCTCTAGCGAGACGTCCGACAGGGCGGGACGGTTCTGCTTGGGATAGGTCTTGGAGACGTTGTCGAATCTGATCACGGCTGCATCACGGTGGCCATCCTAGGTGGAACGGCGTCCGGCTCGGCCAAACCTCCGTGACCCGATCGTTAGACTCAGGGGCCGGAGGGCGCGACCCGTGGCGCCTTTCCTCGGTCGGCAGGAGCGGCCGTCTGCCCCTCCTTCAGCCTGGGACCATACGCGACCCGCGTGAGGACTCGCAGGCCCCACCCGGAAGCCTGAGGTGAATGTCCGGTTTTGCCCCAAAAATTGCGAGCGATTTCACAGCCCACGGGCCGTACTGTCCAGAACCTGGCACAGTGGAAAGAAGCGGAACCGAAGCCGCGTCCGGTGCGTTGGCTTAGCAGCAAGGAGGAGATCGCATGACCTGCGACCATCTGGTGTGCGCCAACTGCAACGGCCGCGTGAGCGAGGGCCGCTGCCCGGTGTGCCGCGCCAACCGCGCCCGACTCCGGCAGGAGCAGGGCCCCCTGGCCGCACTGACGCCCGCCACCCTGATCGCCCTGCTGTTCGGGCTGCTCGCGGTGGCCCTGCTGGCCAGGCAGGCGCTGGCCCAGTAGACCCCAGGACACCGAAGGGCCCCCGGTCATCCGGGGGCCCTTCACGTTACGCCTTCGACCTGCGGCACGCTGCGCCGCACACGCCGCAGGCCCCGACGCCGTACCGGCCGTCCGTCGGGGCCGATGTCCTCCCGATCAGGAGGCCGCCGCGGTCTCCCGCTGCTTGCGCCAGCGGATACCGGCCTCGATGAAGCCGTCGATGTCGCCGTCCAGCACGGCCTGCGGGTTGCCGACCTCGAACTCGGTGCGCAGGTCCTTGACCATCTGGTACGGGTGCAGGACGTACGAGCGCATCTGGTTGCCCCAGGAGCTGCCGCCGTCCTTGAGCGCGTCCATCGCGGCCTTCTCCTCCTGGCGGCGCCGCTCCAGCAGCTTGGCCTGGAGCACGTTCATCGCGGAGGCCTTGTTCTGGATCTGCGAGCGCTCGTTCTGGCAGGAGACCACGATGCCGGTCGGCAGGTGGGTGATCCGGACCGCCGAGTCGGTGGTGTTGACGCCCTGGCCGCCGGGGCCGGAGGCGCGGTACACGTCCACCCGCAGATCGCCCTCGTCGATGTCGACGTGGTCGCTCTGCTCCACGACCGGCAGGACCTCGACACCGGCGAAGGAGGTCTGGCGGCGGCCCTGGTTGTCGAACGGCGAGATGCGCACCAGGCGGTGGGTGCCCTGCTCGACCGAGAGGGTGCCGTAGGCGTACGGGGACTTCACGGTGAAGGTCGCGGACTTGATGCCGGCCTCCTCCGCGTAGGAGGTGTCGTAGACCTCGGTCGAGTAGCCGTGCCGCTCGGCCCAGCGCAGGTACATGCGCATCAGCTGCTCGGCGAAGTCGGCGGCGTCCACGCCACCGGCCTCGGCGCGGATGTTGACCAGGGCCTCACGGGCGTCGTACTCGCCGGAGAGGAGGGTGCGGACCTCGAGCTCCTCGACCGCCTTCTTGACGGCCACCAGCTCGCTCTCGGCCTCGGCGCGGGTGTCCGCGTCGTCCTCGGACTCGGCCAGCTCGAACAGCACGGCCAGGTCGTCGACGCGGCCGCGCAGGGTCTGCACCTTGCGCAGCTCTCCCTGCAGGAAGGAGAGCCGGCTGGTGACCTTCTGCGCGTTCGCGACGTCGTCCCACAGGTCGGGGGCGGCTGCCTCCTCCTCCAGGCGTGCGATGTCGGCCCGGATCTTGTCCAGGTCGAGGACGGCCTCGATCGACCCCATGGTCGACTCGAGGTTCTTGAGCTCTTCGGAAGGATCGACGGCTGCCACGTAACCAAGACTAATGGCTCCGCGGGCAAGCTCGGCTACAACCGGGGGACCGAGGGCGCATCCAAGGGGCTCGGGGCCACCGGAACGCTCCTCACCGGGCTCACCATGCCCGCCCGGCCGCCGCCGCGACCCCCGCCTCCGCCTGCGAAGGCGGCGAACGCGGCCGCCGCTCCCGCCACCAGCAGCACCACCGCGATCAGCGCCGCTATCGTCCGGCGGCGCCGCACCAGGGCCCGGCGGCCCTTTCGGGGGGTGCTCGGGGCGGCACTGCGCTGGGCGTCCGACTCGGCCGCGTACGAGGCCAGCTCGTTCGGGGAGGGGCGGCGCAGGCTGGTGTGGGTGTCGCGGGTGGAGTCCGGGGACGGGCCCGGGACCAGCGGTACGGCGGGACCGCGGCGGCGGCGGTGGGTGCCGGGACCCGCGTCGGTCTCGGCGTAGACCGCCTCGCCCGGGGTGATCGCCTCCTCGGCGGGCGGCTTGCCCTGCGCCGGGACGGCCAGCGGCGGAAGCCCGCTCAGCGCGGGCAGCTGCTCGCGCAGCCGCTCGGCCAGCTCGGCGGCGCGCAGCCGGGAGGCCGGGGCCTTGGCCAGGCACTCGGCGATGATCCGCCAGAGGCCGTCCGGCAGCCCCGGGACGGGCGGCACGGACTCGGTGACGTGCCGGCGCAGCACCGCCCCGGTGTGCCCGCCGCCGAACGGGGTGAAGCCCGCCAGGACCTCGTAGAGCACGGTGGCCAGGGCGTAGATGTCGACGGCGGCCCGGGGTTCCAGGCCCTCGATGATCTCGGGGGCGAGGTAGTCGGGGGTGCCGATGATCCGGGTGGCGCGGGTGCGGCGCGGGGCGTCGACCAGGCGGGCGATGCCGAAGTCGGTGAGCTTGGCGCGCGGGGCGCCACCGGTCGCGGGCGGGGCGGCGAGGTCCAGCAGGACGTTCTCCGGCTTGACGTCGCGGTGCACGATCCCGGCCGCGTGCGCGGCGGCCAGGCCGTCCGCGACGTCGGCGATCACCGAGACGGCGTGCTCCGGGCTGAGGACGCCGTCGCGCTCCAGCCGGGTGCGCAGGTCGGTGCCCTGCACCAGCTCCATCACCAGGGCCAGGTCGCTGCCGTCGACCACCATGTCGTGCACGCCGACCACCCGGGGGTGGTCCAGGCCGGTGAGGGCGGCCCGCTCCTGGACGAAGCGGCCGACGAGGACCTGATCGGACGCCAGGTCCTCGCGCAGCAGCTTGACTGCGACCGGCCCGTCCGGCCCCTCGCCGAGCCAGACGGTCCCTGCGGAACCCCGGCCGATCACCTGGTGGACGGTGTACCGGCTGCCGATCTTGCGTGCCAATGCTGCTCCGTGGGCTCGGTAGGTCGGTGCTCAGCGACCAACCTACGCGCCCCGGAGGCCTCCGGGAGACGCCGGGAGGGCTCCGGGGGAGGCCAGTTGACGACAAATATCGTGAATTGTCGACATAGTGACAGAGTCACGAACTGCCGGGCCGTCAGCTACTTCGTGTACTTGCCGATCCAGTCGCTCACGCTGGTGTACCAGCCGTGCACGGTGTCCCAGTAGTGCGGGAGCGGTGTGAAGTTCCACAGCGCCACCCCCGCCACGGCGAGGATCAGCAGCACCATCAGGCAGCCCTTGAGGCACCCCAGGCCCGGAATGTACATCCTGTTGGGGCTGCGGCGGCGCGGCTCGCGCGCCGAAGGCTCGCGCCGGGGCTCGGGGTCGCGCGGCCGGGGAGCCGGCGGCTCGGCCCGGCGCGGCGGCGCGGGCTCGGCACGCCGGGCCGGGCCGGGCGCGGGGGCGGGCTGGGGCGCGGGCGCCGGGTACGGCTGCTGGTAACCCTGCGGGGGCCTCGGCTGCTGGTAACCCTGCGGGTACGGCTGCGGGCCGCCGTACGGCGGCCGGCCCGGGCCGCCCTGGTTCCCCCGGTACGGCGGCGGGGCGACGGGCGGCCGCTCGGCGTAGCCGGGGCGCTGCCGCCCCTGCGGCGGGCCGTACGGCGGCTGCCCCGGGCGGGGTGCCTGGTACGGGGGCGGGGCCACCTGCGGGGCGGCCAGCTCCTCGGGGTCGAAGTAGCCGATCTCGGTCTGCTGGTTGCGGTCCCTGGCGGCCCGCAGCTGGGTCTGCCACGGGTGCGGCGTCTCGGCCTGCGGCGGGGCGGCGGGCCCGGCCGGAGGCACCGGCGGCATCACCGCGGTCCGGTCCGCGGGCCCGCCGGGCTGGGTGCCCATCAGCTGGGTCCGGTCCTCGGCGCCCGGCTGGGCGCCCATCACCTGGGTGCGGTCCTGCGCCCCGTACTGCTGCGGCGCCCCGCCGAAGACCTGGGTGGCGGCCGCGGGGTCGTAGCCGCCCGCGCCGGTGGGCAGCACCTGGGTCGGGGCGGCGTCGCCGAGGCCGGGCCCGGCGACGGCGGCAGCTTCGGGAGCGGAGGAGGAGGCCAGCGCCGGGTCGGGCCGCAGCAGCGCGCCGACCTCGATCGCCGCGTCCACGGCCGCCGGCGAGGAGTGCACCCCGATCCCGGCGGCGACCACCCGAAGGGCGTTGGCCAGCGAGACCGCGCTGGGGCGCTCGGCCGGGTTCTTGCGCAGGCAGCGCTCGATCACGGTCCACAGCGGCTCGGGCACGGTGCGCGGGCGCTGCGGCTCCTCGCGCATGTGCGCGGCCAGGATCGCCACCGGACTGTCGCCCTCGAACGGCGGGCGGCCGGTGACCAGCTCGTACAGCATGATCCCGGCGCCGTAGACGTCCACCGCGGCGGTCTGCGGGCGGCCCTCGGCGGACTCCGGAGCGACGTACGCGGGGGTGCCGACGAACTCGTGGCTGCGGGTGATGCCCGGGGAGTCGGCGAGCCGGGCGATGCCGAAGTCGGTGAGCATCGGGTGCATCCGCTCGGCACCGTCCACGGTGATGGTGGCGAGCAGCACGTTGGCCGGCTTGAGGTCCCGGTGGACGATGCCGTCTGCGTGGCTGGCGGCCAGCGCGTCCGCGATCTGGGCCATCAGCAGCGCGCCCGCGACCGGGCTGAACGGCCCGTTGGCCCGCAGGTAGCGGAACAGGTCCGGCCCCTCGACCAGGTCCATCACCAGCGCCAGCAGCTCGCCCTCGACCACCAGGTCGCGCACCCGGACGATGTTCGGGTGGGTGAGCCGCAGCAGCACCGAGCGCTCGCGCAGGAACCGCATCACCACGTCCGGGTCGGCCGCCAGCTCCTCGCGAAGTATCTTGATCGCGACCGGCCGCCCGGGCTCGATCCCGGGTACCGCGGCGTCCTCCCGCACCTGGGCGCGCCACACGGTGCCGGTGGCCCCGCGCCCGAGGGTCTCCTCAAGCAGATACTTGCTGCCGACTGGCCGCACCTGTGACTCTCCCTCCGCGCCCTCCATCGGCCGAGGAGGGGCCCGTTCGCGACGGGCTGCGGGCCCGTGTTCCCGGAAACTCTAACCGCGTCCGCTCGGCTTTCCGAGGCAGCCGCCGGACCGCGCCGCGGACCGGGCCGGGCGCGGCTCAGGGGTCTCCCCTAGGGGTGGGACAGCGAGCAGGTTGACCTGACTGCCCGTCGGCTCCACCATGGCGATCATCGCAAGATCGTCAAATCCGGTACCGGGCGCGCGCTGTCCCTCCCTGGTGGCAGGATGGCATGCGCCACACGTGTGACGGCAGGCAAGGGCACGGCCCCGGTCAGCCCCGGCCGGTCGATCTTCCACTGACGGCACGACCCGGAGTGCGGGGCTCCGGGCAGTGCCCGGCTGATCACGTGCCCGAGGTCGACCGGCAGGGCCTAGACGAGCAGAAGGGACCGGGCGAGATGCAGATCCGGCTGACCGTCCTCCGACCCCGCAGCGGCTCGGCCGCCGCCGGATCCACCACCGACGTCCTGGTCACCGCCCCCGCGGGCACCGCGCTCGGCTCCGTCGCGGGCGCCCTCGCGGGCGCGGTGGGCGTACGCGGCCCGCGCTCCGCCACTCACGTGCACCTCTACGCGGGCACCCAGCGCCTCGACGACCAGGCACTGCTCGGCCACCCCCCGCTGCTGGACGGCACCGTCCTCTCCCTGAACGAGCCCGACCCCGACGCCGACGAGCCCGTCGACGAGGCCCTGCCCGAGCTGCGGATCGTCGGCGGCCCGGACGCCGGCGGCGTGCACCGGCTGCACGGCGAGGAGATTCAGGTCGGCCGCTCCAGCCAGGCCGACGTACCACTGGACGACCCCGACGTCTCCCGGCTGCACCTGGCCCTGCACCTGGCCCCCGACGGCCGGGTGACGGTCCGTGACCTGGGCTCCACCAACGGCACCACGGTGGACGGCCACTTCCTCCGCGGCGCCGCCGACGACCTGCCCGAGGACGGGCTCATCCGGCTCGGCGAGTCCACCCTGCAGGTCGCCCGGCCCGGCGCCGCCGCCCACCCCGGTCCAGCCGCCCACCCCGGTCTAGGGGAGATGTCAGGGTCCGCCCGGCAGCCCGTACCGGACGGGCAGGGCCGCCTCGAGATCGCCCCCGCACCGCCCGCCAGGCCGCTGCCCGCCGAGCCGGCGGCGCCCCCGGCCCCCGAACCGCCCTCCCCCGGCGGGCGCGCCCGGGCCCTGCTCTCCCGTACTCTCGGCCGCTCCGCCGCGCCCGACCCACAGCCCAGCGCCGCCCGGCAGCACGCCGCCGCCCGGCTGCGGCAGACCGCCGCCCAGCGCGAGCGCTGGCCCGACCCGGCCCAGCTACTGCTCACGGCGCTCGGCACCGGCCCCCGGCTCTGGGAGCGCACCCCGGCCCACCCCGACGCGCTCGTCCTCCGGCTCGGCACCGCCGACCGGCCCGGCGGTCCCGGTACGGCCCCGGGCACCGTGCTGCCCTCCGTCCCGGTCACGGTGGACCTGCGCGGTGCCGGCAGCCTGGGCCTGACGGGACCGCGCGCCCGGCTGCTCGGGCTGGCCCGCGCGGCCGTCGCCCAGCTCGCCGCCCTGCACCCGCCGAGTGCCCTGAGCCTGGTCCTGCTCAGCACCGAGGAGACCGTGGCCGACTGGTCCTGGGCCCTGTGGCTGCCGCACCTGCGGCCCGCCCACGGGCAGGACTGCAGGCTCCTGGTCGGCTTCGGCCCCGAGCAGGCCGAGGCCCGCCTCACCGAACTCACCGCCCGCACCGGCCCGGAGACCACCGCCGCGGCGCCCGCCACCGTCCTGCTGGTGGACGGCGACCCGGGCAGCCCGGCCGCCCGCCGCGCCCTGGAGCTGCTGCTCGCCCGACGCCGAGCGGTCCACCCGCTCTTCCTGGCCGAGCACCCCGACGAGCTGCCGCCGGGCCTCGGCGCCACCGCACGCATCACCGGTGAGGTCGCCACCCAGCTCACCGTCCACCGCCCGGCGGACGGGGGCCGCGAGGTGATCGAGGACGTCTCGCTGGACGCCGTCTCCGCCGCCTGGGCCGAGCGGCTCGCCCGGGTCCTCGCCCCGCTCACCGAGACCTCCCCGACCAGCCGCGGCCCACTGCCGGACGCGCTGCGCCTGCTCGACCTGCTGCGGCTGGACACCGTCACCCCCGCCAAGCTCTCCGCCCGCTGGGACGCCCTGCCCGCCAGCCCGGGCACCGCCACCGCACTGCTCGGCACCACCCGCGACGACCACTGCACCATCGACCTCGCCGACCCCGACCTGGCCGGTCCGCCGTCCTTCACCGGCGGCGAGGCGGCCGGGCCGCACCTGATCGTCGGCGGGGCCAAGGGCTCCGGCAAGACCGAGCTGCTGCGCACGCTGGTCGCCTCGCTCGCCGTCTCGGAGCGGCCCGAGCGACTGCGGATCATGGTCGTCGAGGGACGCGGTTCGACCGGCCCGGACGACCCGTCCGGCCTGCTCAGCTGCACCGACCTGCCGCACGTGACCGAGCACCTGGACGCCACCGCCGAGCCCCGGCAGGCCCTGCTCACCGCCGAGTGGCTACTGGACGAGCTGGACCGGCGCGAGGCCGTGCTCGGCGACCTCGACTTCACCTCCTGGCACACCACCCGCGTCCTCGGCGGTACGCCCGGCGCGGCCCTGGTCATCGCGGGCGGCGTCAGCCCGGCCGCCCTGGCGGGCGCCGGTGCCACCTCCCGGGCGGCCGGGCCGCGCACCGGGGCGGACGTCCGGCCGCCGGCACCCGCCCGACTGGTCGTGGTGGTCGACGACTACGACGCGCTGCTCGCCCCCACCTCCCCCGCCGGACGGCCACTGGCCCGCGCCCTGGCGGCCGTCGCCCGGCGCGGCGGGCGACTCGGGGTGCACCTGGCGGTCAGCACCGGCTCCCCCGAGGAGACCGCCGGTACGGAGGTCGACGAGGCGGCCCAGCTGCGGATCGCCCTGCGAACGGCCGACCCGGCCGACTCCGACCTGCTGATCCACCTCGGCGATGCCGCCGCCCTCCCCGAAAGCACCCCCGGCCGGGGCTACCTGCGGCGGCCCGACGGCGGAGTGGCGGCCTTCCAGGCCGCCAGGGTGAGCGGGCGCATCCCGCGCACCGCGACGCTCCGGCCGACCGTCGTGGCCATCGACCCGGCGCAGCTCGGCGCTCCGCCGACCCGCCGGCCGGTCCGCGAGCTCGGCAACGGCCCGACCGACCTCGCCCTCCTCGCCAGCGCCCTCCAGCGCGCCGCCACCGCCCCCTGACGGGGCGCGCAGCGAACCCCCGGGGGCGCGGGTGAGCCCTCAGGGGCGCGGGTGAGCCCCCGGGGGCGTGGGTGAGCGTGAGCCCTCAGGGGCGCGGGGAACTGCGCGGCCCAATCCTCCGGGGACGTACCGCATCCCGGATGTCCGAACTTGCACGGTCCCGGGGGCGCGACTCCCGCACCCGGGTTCAGCGCGGCACGACCGCCTTCCACCCCGCGCCGTTCCCCGCGCCCCTGACAGTTCATCCGCCCTGCCCCGGAAACCCGCGAGGGCGGTACCGGGAAGAACCCGGTACCGCCCTCGTCAGGCTGTCGGCAGACTCAGCGCATCGAGCCCGTGCGCAGCAGCGTGCGGATCACCCGCATCGCGACCGAGAGGCTGGACAGCTCGTAGTTGTCCGAACCCCTTATGTCGTCGAGCGTGGTGCGCGCCCGGCTCAGCAGGGTGCTGTTCTCCTCGGCCCATGCCTCGTAGCGCTGCTCGGGGGTGGCGCCCCCGGGGCCGCACGCCAGGATGTCGGCGGTCAGCGCGGAGTGGGCCGCGAAGAGGTCCTCGCGGATGGCCGCGCGGGCCATCGAGGACCAGCGGTCGGTACGCGGCAGGTCGATGATCCGGTCCAGCAGGTGGCTGATCTGCAGGCGGTCGGCGAGGTCGTAGTAGAGCTCGGCGACCTCGGAGACCTCGGCGTCCGCGCTGTCCGCGACCCCGACCATGTCCAGGGTCGGGAAGGCCGAGGACAGGCCCGCGATCCGGGTTGCCAGGCTCTCCGGGACGCCGGAGGAGGTCAGCTCCTGGTAGACCGAGTCGAACCAGGTCAGGTCCTCGCCGCGGAGCGGCTTGGGCAGGCTGCTCCAGACCTGCTCGACACCGTCGCGGAAGAACTCGATGGTGGCGGCGATGTCCAGCGGCTGGCGCCGGTTGTTGAGCATCCAGCGGGTGGCCCGCTCGACCAGCCGGCGGGAGTGCAGCCGCATCTTGGTCTGGATCCGGGCCGACACCTGGTTGTCCAGGCCCTCGACCTCGTCCCAGATGGTCTCCAGACCGAAGACGGCGCGCGCCGCGGTGTGCGAGCGGACGATCTCGGCCATGGTCGCCCCCGTCTCCTCGCGGAGGCGGAAGGCGAAGGTGCAGCCACCGCGGTTGATCGTGTCGTTGACGATCAGCGTGGTGATGATCTCCCGGCGCAGCGGGTGCTTGTCGATCGCCTCGGGGAAGCGGGTGCGCAGCGCGGTCGGGAAGTACTCCTGCAGCAGGGTGCGGAAGTACGGGTCGTCCGGCAGGTCGGTGGCGAGCAGTTCCTCGGCCAGCACGATCTTGGTGTACGCGAGCAGTACGGACAGCTCGGGCTGGGAGAGCCCGCGGCCGGACGCCTGGCGCTCACGGATCTGGCGCTCGGTCGGCAGGAACTCCAGCGCGCGGTCGAGCTGGCCGTCCGCCTCCAGGCGGTTGATCATGCGCGCGTGCACGTTGACCAGGCTGTGCGCCTGCTTGACGGCGTTGGCCAGCACCACGTTCTGCGCGTAGTTGTTGCGCAGGACCAGGCGGCCGACCTCGTCGGTCATCTCGGCGAGCAGGGCGTTGCGCTGCTTGACGGTCATGTCGCCGTCGGCCACCAGCTGGTTGAGCAGGATCTTGATGTTCACCTCGTGGTCCGAGGTGTCCACACCGGCCGAGTTGTCGATGGCGTCGGTGTTGATCCAGCCGCCGGTCCCCTGACCGGTTGAAGGGGCCTCGGGGCCGCCGGACGCGGCGTACTCGACCCGGCCGAGCTGGGTGCAGCCGAGGTTGCCGCCCTCGCCGATCACCCGGGCGCGGACCTGGGAGCCGTTGACCCGGATGGCGTCGTTGGCCTTGTCGCCGACCTCGGCGTTGCTCTCCGCGGCCGCCTTGACGTAGGTGCCGATGCCGCCGTTCCAGAACAGGTCGACGGGCGCCTGCAGGATGGCCTTCATCAGGTCGGCCGGGGTGAGCTTGGTCGCCTCGACACCCAGTGCCGCACGCGCCTGCGGGCTCAGCTGGATCGCCTTGGCGCTGCGCGGGAAGACGCCGCCGCCCGCCGAGATCAGCGACTTGTCGTAGTCGTCCCAGGAGCTGCGCGGCAGCTCGAACAGCCGGCGGCGCTCGGCGTACGAGGTCGCGGCGTCCGGGTTCGGGTCGAGGAAGATGTGCCGGTGGTCGAAGGCGGCGACCAGGCGGATGTGCTCGCTGAGCAGCATGCCGTTGCCGAAGACGTCACCGGACATGTCGCCGATGCCGACCACGGTGAAGTCCTGCGCCTGGGTGTCCACGCCCAGCTCGCGGAAGTTGCGCTTGACGGACTCCCAGGCACCCCGGGCGGTGATGCCCATGCCCTTGTGGTCGTAGCCGGCCGAGCCGCCGGAGGCGAAGGCGTCGCCCAGCCAGAAGCCGTACGACTCGGCGACACCGTTGGCGATGTCGGAGAAGGTCGCGGTGCCCTTGTCGGCGGCGACGACCAGGTAGGTGTCGTCCTCGTCGTGGCGGACCACGTCGGCGGGGTGGACGACCTTGCCGGCCTTCAGGTTGTCGGTGATGTCCAGCAGCGCCGAGATGAAGGTCTTGTACGAGGCGATGCCCTCGGCCAGCCAGGCGTCGCGGTCCACCGACGGGTCCGGCAGCTGCTTGGCGACGAAGCCGCCCTTGGCGCCCACCGGGACGATCACGGTGTTCTTGACCATCTGGGCCTTGACCAGGCCGAGGATCTCGGTGCGGAAGTCCTCGCGCCGGTCCGACCAGCGCAGACCACCGCGGGCGACCTTGCCGAAGCGCAGGTGCACACCCTCGACCCGGGGCGAGTAGACCCAGATCTCGAAGGCCGGGCGCGGGGCCGGCAGGTCGGGGATGGCCTTGGGGTCGAGCTTCATCGAGACGTACGAGTGCCAGTTGCCCTCGGCGTCGTGCTGGAAGAAGTTGGTCCGCAGGGTGGCCTTGATCAGGTGGAGGAAGGAGCGCAGGATGCGGTCCTCGTCCAGCGAGACGACCTCGTCCAGGGCGCCGTCCAGCTCCTCCAGGATGCCCTCGGTCAGCTCCCGGGCGCCCGACTGGTGGCCGGGGCTCAGGCGGGCCTCGAAGAGGTTGACCAGCAGCCGGGTGGTGTGGGTGTTGTTGCGGAGCGCGTCCTCCATGTAGTCCTGGGAGAAGGTGCTCCCGGCCTGGCGGAGGTACTTGGCGTAGGCGCGCAGCACCACGGCCTGCCGCCAGTTCAGCCCGGCGGTCATGACCAGCTCGTTGAAGCGGTCGTTCTCGGCCTGGCCGGTCCAGGTGGCCGCGAAGGTCTCCTGGAAGCGCTCGCGGGCCTCCTCGGTGAGGCCGGTGGCCTCGCGCAGCCGCAGACCGAAGTCGACCACCCAGGCGGTGGTGCCGTCGGCGCGGGTGAGCGCGTACGGGTGCTCGTCCAGCACCTCGACGCCCAGGCGCTGCAGCACCGGCAGGACCTCGGTGAGCGAGATCGGGCCGCCGACCCGGTAGATCTTGAAGCGGCGCTCGTCGTCGCCGGCGCCGACCGGCTGGTACAGGTTGAGCCGGAAGTCGCCCTCGCCGCTCAGCGACTCGATGTGCTTGAGGTCGGCGACGGCGGTGCGCGCGGTGAAGTCGGCGCGGTAGCCGTCGGGGAAGGCGTTGGCGTACTTGCGGCCCAGCTCGGCGGCCTTCTCCTCGCCCAGCTCCAGGTGCAGCTGGTCGTGGAGGCCGTCCATCCAGAACCGGGCGGCCTCGACCAGCTTGGCCTCGATCCGCTCGACGTCGGTGTCGGAGAGCTGGGGCAGCTCGCTGCCCTTGGTGACCCGGACCACCAGGTGGAGGCGGGTGAGCACGGACTCGGTCGAGTAGATCGTGTAGTCGATCGTGTCGCCGTTGAGCTCGTCCTTGAGGATCGCGGTGATCCGCTCGCGGACCCTGGTGTTGTACCGGTCGCGCGGCAGGTAGATCAGCGCGGAGAAGTAGCGGGCGTACTCGTCCTGGCGCAGGAACAGCCGCAGCCGGCGGCGCTCCTGCAGGTAGAGCACGTTGGACGCGATGGAGAGCAGGCCCTCGGCCGGGGTCTGGAAGATCTCGTCCCGGGGGAAGGTCTCCAGGATCTGCAGCAGGTCGCGACCGTCGTGGCTCTCGCCGCTGAAGCCGGAGCCGGCCAGCACCTCCTGCACCTTGCGGCGGACCACCGGGATCCGGGTGACCGACTCGGTGTAGGCGGCCGAGGAGAACAGGCCGAGGAAGCGGCGCTCGCCGATGACCTCGCCGTTGGCGTCGAACTTCTTGACGCCGACGTAGTCCAGGTAGGCCGGGCGGTGCACGGTCGCACGGCTGTTGGCCTTGGTCAGCACCAGCAGCTTCTTCTCGTGCGCCTTGGCGCGGACCGGGGCGGACAGCCGGCCGAAGGCCTCGCTGACCGGGTGGTGGTCGGCGTCGTGGCTGACCGGGTCGGAGCGCAGGATGCCCAGGCCGGTGCCGGGGACCGCCCGCAGCACCTCCTCGCCCTGGTGCTCGGCCAGCAGGTATTCGCGGTAGCCGAGGAAGGTGAAGTGGTCGTCGGCCAGCCAGCGCATCAGCTCCCAGGCCTCGCCGACCTCCTGCTCGGCCAGGTGCGCCGGAGGCTGCTCGGCGAGCTCGTCGGCCAGGCGCAGCGCGCTGTCGCGCATCTTGGTCCAGTCCTCGACGACCTCGCGGACGTCGCCCAGGACGCGGCGCAGGTTGGCCTCGATCGAGCGGAGGTCCTCGCGGTCCGTCTCGCGGTCGATCTCGATGTGCATCCAGGACTCGACCACGGCGTCGGCCGGCCACTCGGCACCGGCGGCCTGGCTGCGGGCGCAGGCGTCGATGTCCAGGATCTCCAGCAGCTTGCCGGTGATGTCACGCCGGACCACCAGCTGCGGGTGGACCACCACGTGGATGCCGCGGTCCTGGCGGGTCAGCTCGTTGGTGACCGAGTCGACCAGGAAGGGCATGTCGTCGGTGACCACCTCGACCACGGTGTGGCCGCAGGACCAGCCGTTCTCTTCGACGGTCGGGGTGTACACCCGGACCTCGGCGGTCCCCTGGGGCCGCTTGAGCCCCAGCCGGTAGTGGGAGGCGGCCGCGCCGTAGACGTCGACCGGGTCCCGGTCGATCAGGTCCTCGGGCGCGGTGTGGAGGTAGTAGTGGTGCAGGTACGCGGTCAGAGCACCGTTGCTCAGGCCCTCCCCCTGTACCGCTCCCCCCACCTGGCTGTTCTCAGCGGCTGCTGCTGCCTTGGTCAGCAGTTCGGCCTTGGCTGCGTCCAGCTTGGTCTGCATGGCTGTCTGGCTCCTGTCGCGCGCCGTTGCGTGACTCGGTGGTGTCGGGTGTGCACCGCCGGGTCTGTCTGCAATCCTCCCTCATGATCCAGATTCCGCCCTAATGGGCGATTACGAAAGGCGGCCATGTCACGCATGACTTGCCCTCCATCTGGGTACGTGAGGTCGTTTGGCCCGGATTGCCAACCCGACGACGCCAGAAAGCCTAGCCGCACCAAACGAAGGTGTCAGGGGACATCAAGGCACAAAGTCATAGGAAGATCGAGTCCACCTGGACATCTTGTCCAAAGTCACCTGGCGCCTTGTCAGGCACTGTCAGATTCGGCGTGCCCCCAGGGGTCCGATCCGCACCCGAGCCGCGCTTCCCAGGGCTGAACCGCCGCTCACTCACCCGCCCCGTCCGGGGGCGCGGAACCGGATGCGCGGCCGTACGCCCCCGTGGCCGGGGACAGCGGAGCCGGCTCGGCGGACGGCGTCACACGGCGATCCGCGCCGCCAGCTCCACCGCTTCCGCCAGGGTGTCCACCACCGGCACGCCGACCTGCTCCAGCTTGGCCCGGCTGTGCGAACCGCCGGTGTACAGCACCGCGTGCGCACCCGACTCCAGCGCCGCCAGCGCGTCGTCCGCCGCGTCCCCGATCAGCACGGTGCGTTCCGGCTCGACCTCGGGGGCCAGCGCCGCCAGGTGCCGGACCAGGAAGCCGGCCTTCCGCCCGCCCGCGTCCCCGACCCGGCCGTCCACCCGGACGAAGTGCGGAGTGATCCCGAAGCCGTCCACCACGGGCACCAGCTGCTCGTGCTCGTACATCGACAGCAGCGACTGGCTGTTGCCCGCCGCCTGCCACTCGCGCAGCAGCGCCGGCACGCCGTCGGCGAGGCCGCACCGGTCGCGCAGCTCCGTGTAGCGGTCGTGGAAGACACCGTCCAGGTGGGCCCACTCCGCCTGGCTCGGGGCGCGGCCGAGCAGTCGCTCGTAGAAACGCGGGACCGGGACCTCGTACGAGTCCCGGTACTGCCGCAGGGTCATCGGGGCGATCCCGATCGTGGCGAAGGCGGCGTTGCTCGCCTCGAGCACCGCCTCCATGTCGTGGAAGAGGGTTCCGTTCCAGTCCCAGACGATGTGAGTGCGCATCCGGGAACGGTAGCCGGACCCCCTGACAGGCAGGCACGCCCGGTCCCCGAAGCTACTCGCCCGCTCGCCTCCGGGCCCTCCGACCCGGCGCCGACGCTCTTCGCTCCGGCAGACGATCGGGGACTCAGGCGATCAGGGACGGGATCTCCTGGGTGGCGAACCAGAGCAGGTCGTGGTCCTCCGCGCCGTCCACGGTGAACTGGGCGTCCGCGTCGCCCTTGTCGGCGGCCTCGACCGCGGCAGCGGCGGCCGTCACGTCCTCGATCACCTCGGTGTCGGCGGCGTCGGCGTGCACGGCGGCGGCCTTGGCCGGCCGGACCGGTTCCTTCAGCACCACCCGGCCGAGCGAGGCCTGGTCCTGGTACTCGTCGCCGGGAAACGGCGCCACCGCCGCGTCGGGCACCTCGACGGCCACCACCACCCGCCGGCGCGGAGCCTCGGGATCGGCGGCGAGCAGGCGCAGCGAACCCTGCGCGGCCCGGTTGAGCGCCGCGTACTCCAGCTCCTCCAGGTCGTCGCTGACGTACCACTCGCGCAGCGCGGGAGTGACCGCGTACGCCGCCGACTGGTCGAGTGCACCGCCCGGATGCGCCGCCGCCAGGCCGTTCAACGTGGTGGGCACGTACACGCGCATCGGGGGCACTCCGGTTCTTCGGTTTCCTCGGACGGCTGATCAACACCGCGCACCAAGAATACGGCCCGCGCCCCGGCCTTCCCCGCTGGGCGAGCGCTCGGGAGCGGTGAACCGCGCGAGCGGCCCCGCGCCGGCGTGCGGATCCCCGTCAACACGCCCCGGACCGTCCGTGGCGGCCGCCGCCCCGCCGCCCGCGGCGGGGAGCCTGACACCTGCACGGACCGGGCGTCAGCGTACGGACTCGAGGGCCGTCCGGCTGGTCCGCAGCGCGGTCTCCAGCACCTCCGGCCGGCGCGCCGGATCCATCATGTTCGGCCCCATCACCGCGAGGTCCTCCAGGGTCGGCGCGAGCAGCCGCACCCGCACGCCCGAGTCACGCAGGCGCCGGGCCTCCCGGAGCATCTGCCGGGTCACGGTCCGCCGGTAGCGGCTGACCAGCTGCGCCAGGACGCCCTTCGGCCGGTCCCTGGCCCGCCATTCGCGCAGGGCGGCGACCGTCCCGCGGCCCGCGTCCACCCGTGCCGAGCCCGCCCACGCAGGACGCAGCGCCATCGGCGCCAGGACGTACACCTCGTCCAGCTCGCGCTCCGCCATCAGGTCGGCGTTGGTGGCCGACCAGCAGCCGCCGTCCACGTACGGGCTGCCCGCCACCTCCACCGGCGCGAACCAGCCGGGGATCGCACAGGAGGCCATCACCGCCTCGGCCACCTCGGCCTCCGGCGCTTCCGGATCGCCGAAGACCACCCGGCGGCCCGTGCGGTAGTCCACCGCCGCGACCCGCAGCCCGGACCCGCACGGCCAGCCGTCACCGTCCACCAGCCCGCGTACCAGCTCGCCGACCGGCGCCACCGAGCCGCGCCCGGTCGGCACCACGGCGGAGACCATGGTCAGGAACGGGTACTCGCGCGGGTGCCGGACGGCGTCCCGCAGCAGGCCGGGCGAGCCGATCCCGGGACGGGGGCGCGGCGGCAGCGCACCGCCGACGGCGGTGTCGTAGTCGAACTCCACTCCGGCAAGCGGCCCGGTGCGGATCGGAAGGCCGCGCTGGTGGTCCCGCAGTTCCTCGGCGCGCACACCGGCGGCCAGCATCGTGCCCAGGATCGAGCCGGCGGAGGTCCCGAGGATCACCTCGGCGCGGCCGGGCTGCCAGCCGGTGCTCTCCTCGATCGCGCACAGCGCCCCGATGGTCCACGCCGCGCCCAGCATCCCGCCGCCGCCGAGCACCAGGCCGCGCCGCACCCCGTCCAAACCCGGGCCGACCGGCCCCCCGCCCGTCCGCGCGACCACGTCCACGGCGGCGCCGTTCACCACCCTGCTCCCGGCGCGCCCCGGCGCCCGCTCGGCCGCAGGCCGGCCGGCACGGGCCGGCTCCCCCCCGCCGCCATCGGCGCCGCTCCCGGTCCTCCCGGCTCCGGCACCCGCCGCGGACGCGCCGGTCGCCTTGACGGGCCCCGCCGCGGACGCGCCGGTCGCCTTGACGGGCCCCGCCGCCGTCCCCGCCGACTCGGCCGAGGGCTGAGTCACCATTCCGCTGCCGCCTCTCCGGTGTCCGGATCGTCCTCCCCGATCCTCCCGGCTACCGACCGGTACAACCGGAACGGCACCCGGGCTGCGCCGCGATCGGGCACCCAGCGTACGTCCCCCTTCGAGCGCCCCCGAACTACCGCTGGCGTCAACCGGTGGCCCGGATGCCCGGCCCTGGAGCCCTCGGGCGGCAAGGGACATCACCCGGATAGGTGACTCCCCGCGTGGCCCCGGCGCTGCGCCGACGGATGATTGCCGCCCCGTGGCGGCACGGGTACCAAGGTCTTCGACAGGCCAAGCCACCCACCGACATCCGCCGGAGGTACCGTCCATGGTCGAGCCCGCAGCCGTCCCGCAGCTCGCGGCGCTCCGCGCTCCGCGCGTACGCCCCCTGGTGCACACCGCCGCCGGACACCCGCACTCCCGGCGCCCGCTCCCGCGGCCGCGCACGTGCACCGCCCCGGCGCCGACCACCGTCACCTCCCCGATCACCGGCAGCGTGTCGAACGGCCCCGTGTCGAACGGCCCGGTGTCGAACGGCCCATCCACCGCCCCGGCCCCCCTCCACGCCCCCGCACCGGTGCGTGTCCCGGGCGAATCGCGGCGCCCGCGCCACCCACGTGCCGCCTGCGCCCCGACACACGGCGGCGGCCACAGCGAGCTCGCCGCACGCTTCGCGCACCGGCTGGTGGAGGTCCTCACCGGCCGCCGTCCGGCCGGACAGCTCCAGCGGCACACCACCGTCCCCGGCTACCAGCAGCTCACCGCCCTGGTCAGGAGCGGCCCGCTGCGCCCGCGCGGCCAGGTCGTCGGGCACCGGATCGGCCGGGTGTACGACTCCGCGCCGGCGCCCGGCGCGCTGGAGGTCTGCGTACGGGTCGAGTTCGGGCACCGGCACCACGTGGTCGCCTTCCGCCTCGAACGGCACCGCCGCACCGAGCAGTGGCAGTGCGCCGCCGTCGAGGCCCGCTGAGCGCCCGCCGAAGGCAGATCAACGCCCGGGATCCACGCGGGGAGGCACGTCCGCCCGAGCACCCCGTCCGAGCCTCCAGGGCGCGAACGCCACCGGGCGCCACCCCCGCACAAGCGGTAAGTGGCGCCCGGTGAACTCGCGTTGGTGAAGCGTCAGACCTTGCGGCGGCGCCCCTTGGCCGCCTTCGCGGCCTTGCGGCGCTCGGCCCGGGTCATCCCGTCGCCCTCGAAGTCGGCCGCGGACTCGTCGAAGTCGCCCTCGATCACCGTGTCGTCGCCGTCCACGGTGGGAGCGGTGTAGTGCAGCCGCTGCGGCTTGGGGGCCTCCAGGCCCTTGGCCTTGATCTCGGGCCGCGCGGAGTCCCTGGCGAGCTTGTCCAGCATCACGCCGGTCTCCTCGATCTCCGCCTGCTCCTGGTCGGCGAGCGGGACCTCCTCGACCTGCTGCTCGACCTGGACCTCCAGGTTGAACAGGTAGCCGACGGACTCCTCCTTGATGCCCTCCATCATCGCGGTGAACATGTCGAAGCCCTCGCGCTGGTACTCGACCAGCGGGTCGCGCTGCGCCATCGCCCGCAGGCCGATGCCCTCCTGCAGGTAGTCCATCTCGTAGAGGTGCTCGCGCCAGCGGCGGTCGAGGACCGAGAGCACCACCCGGCGCTCCAGCTCACGCATGATCTCCGACCCGAGCTGGTCCTCGCGGGCACCGTACTGGGCCTGGACGTCCTCCTGCAGCACCCGGATGAGGAACTCGGGGGTGAGCTCGGACGAGCCGCCGGCCTCCTCCTCCAGCTGGTCCAGGTCGAGGGTGAGCGGGTAGAGCTGCTTGAGCGCGGCCCAGAGCTT
This sequence comes from Kitasatospora sp. NPDC032150, assembly GCF_055579945.1. Classification (NCBI taxonomy): domain Bacteria; kingdom Bacillati; phylum Actinomycetota; class Actinomycetes; order Kitasatosporales; family Streptomycetaceae; genus Kitasatospora; species Kitasatospora sp. NPDC032150. Next base: position 110,805 of record NZ_JBVIMH010000023.1, read on the forward strand.
CTCCAGGTCCCAGTCGTCCTCGAAGCCCTCACCGGTCGCGGCGTGGACGTAGGCCTCGACGGTGTCGTCCATGAAGTGGCCGACCTGCTCCTGGAGGTCCTCGCCCTCCAGCACCCGGCGGCGCTCGGCGTAGATGACCTCGCGCTGGCGGTTGAGCACCTCGTCGTACTTGAGGACGTTCTTGCGGATCTCGAAGTTCTGCTGCTCGACCTGGGTCTGCGCGGAGGCGATCGCGCGGGTCACCATCTTGGACTCGATCGGCACGTCCTCGGGCACGTTGGCCATGGAGAGCACGCGCTCGACCATGCCGGCCTTGAACAGGCGCATCAGGTCGTCGCCGAGCGAGAGGTAGAACCGGGACTCGCCCGGGTCGCCCTGACGGCCGGAGCGGCCGCGCAGCTGGTTGTCGATCCGGCGGGACTCGTGCCGCTCGGTGCCCAGCACGTAGAGGCCGCCGAGCTCCTGGACCTCGACCTGCTCGGCCTTGACGGCCGCCTTGGCCTTCTCCAGCGCGCCCGGGAAGGCCGCGTCGTACTCCTCCGGACTGTCCGGGGTGATGCCGCGCTGGGCCAGCTCGGCCGCCGCGAGGTGCTCCGCGTTGCCGCCCAGCATGATGTCGGTACCGCGACCGGCCATGTTGGTGGCGACGGTGACGGCGCCCTTGCGGCCGGCCTGGGCCACGATCAGCGCCTCGCGCTCGTGGTGCTTGGCGTTCAGCACCTCGTGCGGGACACCGCGCTTGCGCAGCTCCTGGGACAGGTACTCGGACTTCTCGACCGACACGGTGCCGACCAGCACCGGCTGGCCCTTCTCGTGCTTCTCGACGATGTCCTCGACCACGGCGGCGAACTTGGCCGGCTCCGACTTGTAGATCAGGTCGGGCTGGTCGATGCGCAGCGGCGTCTTGTTGGTCGGGATCGGAACGACACCGAGCTTGTAGATCTGGTGGAACTCGGCCGCCTCGGTGGTGGCGGTACCGGTCATGCCGGACAGCTTGTCGTACAGGCGGAAGAAGTTCTGCAGGGTGATGGTGGCCAGGGTCTGGTTCTCGTTCTGGACCTCCACCCCCTCCTTGGCCTCGATCGCCTGGTGCATGCCCTCGTTGTAGCGGCGGCCGGCCAGGATACGGCCGGTGTGCTCGTCGACGATCATGACTTCGTCGTTCATGACGACGTAGTCCTTGTCCCGCTTGTAGAGCTCCTTGGCCTTGATGGCGTTGTTCAGGAAGCCGACCAGCGGGGTGTTCACCGACTCGTACAGGTTGTCGATGCCGAGGTAGTCCTCGACCCGGGTGACGCCCTCCTCCAGGATGCCGACGGTGCGCTTCTTCTCGTCGACCTCGTAGTCGCGGTCGATCTTCAGGCGCAGCACCAGCTTGGCGAAGTCGGCGTACCACTTGGTCGCCTGGTCGGCCGGGCCGGAGATGATCAGCGGGGTGCGGGCCTCGTCGATGAGGATCGAGTCGACCTCGTCGACGACCGCGAAGTTGTGGCCGCGCTGGACGAGTTCGTCCTTCGACCAGGCCATGTTGTCGCGCAGGTAGTCGAAGCCGAACTCGTTGTTGGTGCCGTACGTGATGTCCATCGCGTACTGGCGCTTGCGCTCGGCGGGCGACATGTTGGCGAGGATCACACCGACCTCGAGGCCGAGGAAGCGGTGCACCCGGCCCATCCACTCCGAGTCGCGCTCGGCGAGGTAGTCGTTGGTGGTGATCAGGTGGACGCCCTTGCCGGTCAGCGCGTTGAGGTACGCGGGCAGGGTGCCGACCAGGGTCTTGCCCTCACCGGTGCGCATCTCGGCGACGTAGCCGAAGTGCAGGGCCGCGCCACCCATCAGCTGGACGTCGTAGTGGCGCTGACCGAGCACGCGCTTGGCGGCCTCGCGGACCGTGGCGAACGCCTCGGGCATGATGTCGTCCAGGCTCTCGCCGTCGGCGAGGCGCTGCCGGTACTCGTCGGTCAGTGCGCGCAGCTCGTCGTCCGTGAGGTTGACGAAGTCCTCTTCGATGGAGTTGACCTGGGCGGCAATCCGCTGCAGCTTGCGAAGGATCTTGCCTTCGCCGGCGCGCAGGATCTTGTCGAAGACGGACACTAGAGCGGGCTCCTTGCCTGGATCGGCGCTGGACTACTGCGAGGCGGGACACCCCACCGTACGGGCCATCGTATGCGAGGAGGCCAATCCGGTGGGAGGTGCGTCAGCACGCTATTCCCGTGTCACCCGGGAGAGGAATGCCTCCTAGCCGCCCGCTCGGGGACAAAAGGGGCGCTGCCCAAGGCAGTTCACCGCGGATCGGGAAGGCGGATGAGAATTCAGCGGGGATCCACCAGCTCCGCCGCGAAGACGGTGCCGAGCGGCTCCGGGCCGATGTACTGCTGGCAGTTGCACGGCCGTGGCTCGTAGCGCAACGGCTTGCGGTCCGCGTCCCAGGCGACCGGGGCCTCGACCTCCTCGTGGCAGCGGCCGGTTCGGTCGTGCTTGGCGAGGTGGTGGGTGCAACCGCAGATCGGCTCCGGCGGTCGCTTCGCCGCCTCCAGCTCGCGCCGCTGCCGCTCGGTGGCCTGCAGCAGCTCCAACTTCCGCTGGTGCCTGGTCCTGAGCACGTAGCGAGCGTTCCGCTCGACCCAGCCCCCGCCGATGATCAAGGCGGGGATGACCGCCCACACCCAGTCCATGCCTGCTCCCCCTCTGTACGGTGACCTCAGGGTATCGCCAGCAGGGACGGGCGTTGTCAGTGCCGCGTCCTAGGCTCGCGGGCATGACCACCGTCGCGACGCTCTCCGCCGACCAGGCCCGCCGGGTCGCCCTGCGCGCCCAGGGGCTGCTCGGCGCTCCCGACCGCAGGGCCGGTGTGCGCGGCGTGCTGCGGCACCTCGGCGCGGTACAACTGGACACCATCTCGGTGCTGGCCCGCTCGCACGAACTGGTCCCGTACGCGCGCCTCGGCGCGGTGGGGCGGGGGGCGGTCGAGTCCGCGTACTGGGGGGCCGGGAGCACCTTCGAGTACTGGTCGCACGCGGCCTGCGTCCTGCCGGTGGAGGAGTGGCCGCTGTTCGCCTTCAGGCGCCGCCGCTACCGCGACCGCGGCCACCTCTGGGGCCACCAGGTGGCGCCCGGGACGTACCGCCACGTGCTGGACCGGCTGCGCGCCGAGGGGCCGCTCACCTCCACAGAACTGGGCGGCGCGAAGAAGACCTCGGAGTGGTGGGACTGGTCCGACACCAAGATCGCGGTCGAGCGGGCGCTGGCCTTCGGCGACGTGGTCTGCACCGAGCGGCGCAGCTGGAAGCGGGTGTACGAGCTGGCCGAACAGGCCATCCCCGCCGAGCTGTTCGGGCGGGAGCCCGCTGACGAGGAGTGCCTGCGGCGGCTGGTCGCCCAGGCCGGGGCCGCACTCGGGGTGGCCACCCGGGCCGACTTGACGGACTACCACCGGCTCAGGGCCGACCAGGTCGACTCGGTGCTGGCCGATTCCGGTCTGGTGCCGGTCGAAGTGGCGGGCTGGGACGCGCCGGCCTGGGCCGACCCGGCGGCGCTGGCGGGCGAGCCGCGCGGACGGCACCGGACGACGCTGCTCTCCCCCTTCGACTCGCTGATCTGGGACCGCGCCCGGACGGAGCGGATCTTCGGCATGGCGCACCGACTGGAGGCCTACACCCCCAAACACAAACGGGTGCACGGGTACTTCGCGATGCCGCTGCTGGCGGGCGGGCAACTGGTCGGGCGGGTGGACCCGGCCCGCGCCGGGCGGACGCTGGTGGCCCGCCAGGTCTCGTTGGACGCGCCGAGGTACGTCGAGGCGCTGGCCGGGGCGCTGCGCGAGGCCGCCGAGTGGGTGGGCTGCGACGCCGTCCGGGTCGAGACCCTGGCCGACGAGAAGCTCCGGCCCGCCCTGGAGCGGCTGCTGGAGTAGTGACCTGGAGTGCGCTCGGCGGCGCGCGCGGCAACACGGCCGCGGGTCAGCCTATTTCGAGGATCTTCTCCCGCATCGCGTAGACCACGGCCTCCATCCGGGAGTGCAGCTGCAGCTTCTCCAGGATGTTGCGGACGTGGTTCTTCACGGTGTTCTCGCTGATGAACAACTCCTTGGCGATCTCCCGGTTGTTCATCCCGGTCGCCACCAGCTTGAGTACCTCCAGCTCGCGGTCGGTGAGCCGCGGGGCCGGGACCAACTCCCGGTCGTCCGAACGCCGCTGGATCATCGACTTGAACTCGGTGAGCAGCTTGGCGGCCATCGACGGGCTGATCTGCGACTGACCGTCCGCCACCGCCCGGATCGCGGTGGCGACCTCGTCGGTGGAGATCTCCTTGAGTAGGTAGCCGGTGGCCCCGGCCTTGATCGCCTCGTAGAGGTCGGCTTCCTCGTCGCTTATCGTCAGCATGATGATCTTGGCGCTGGGCACCACGTCCTTGATCGCGGTGCAGGCCTCGATCCCGCTGCGCCGGGGCATCCGGACGTCCATCAGAATGATGTCGGGCAGCAGATCGGCGGCCTTGAGGACGGCCTCGGCTCCGTCTCCGGCCTCGCCGATGACCTTGATGTCCTCCTCCTCGGCCAGCACGATCTCCAGGCCGCGGCGGAACAGCGCATGGTCATCGACCACCAGGACCCGGATCGGTTCGGCCTGGTCCGGCGGGCACTCCCGCGGTGCGAACTCGCCCGCCCGCTCCCGGTTGCGCCCTGCACCGGTGCCCCCCGCACCGGGCCTGAAGTGCTCCCCCATCCGCTCCTCCCCCCTCGTCGGTCAGTGTCCGAGCCATCATTCCACGGCGGACCCGACCCACGGTCACCCTCCGGCACCGGACCGCCCAGCTGGGTGACCCCGGCGGCTGCGGCCGCCGGGGTCACCCGGACTGTCGATCTGTTCCGTTGTACCGGCGGCGGGGGCCCAGCCGCAGCCGGCTGTGAGCGCGGTTGACCGGCGCTGTGCGCTCAGCGGTTCATCGGTCAACGCCTACCGGCCGGAGTCACTCCTCGTCCGGTTCGCCGATCGCGCCGCCGGCACCGCCGACGCCGCCGATCTCCCCGACGGCCGAGCCGTTGGGCTCCAGGTGGATGACGCCGTAGTGGTAGCCGTGCCGGCGGTAGACCACGCTCGGCAGCCCGCTGTCCTTGTCCACGAACAGGTAGAAGTCGTGGCCGACGAGCTCCATCTCGTACAGCGCCTGATCCAGCGACATGGGCGCGGCGGGGTGCGTCTTCTCTCGGACGACGAGCGGTCCTTCGCCCTCCACCTCCAGGGATCCCATCATGGTCTTGCGGACCGCGCCGTTGGTCACGCCCCCGGCCGGCTCGGTCTCGGGGAGCGCCGCCAGTGCGGCCGTCGCCTCCGAGACGCTGACCGGAGTACGGCCACCGGTGCCGCCCTTGTGCACCCGGCGCCGATCAGCGGACTTGCGCAGCTGCGCCTCGAGCTTCGCCGAGGCCAGGTCGAGCGCGGCCCACGGGTCGGTGGCGGCGGCCTCGGCCCTGATCACCGGGCCACGGCTGCGAAGGGTGATCTCCACCCGGTCGGACCGGTCGGCCTGCCGCGGGTTGTGCTCCTTGGACACCTCGACATCCAGGCTGATCGCCTTGGTGTCGAACTTCTGGACCTTCTCCAGCTTCTCGGCCACGTGCTCGCGGAACCTCTTGGGCACCTCGGTCTTGCGGCCCTTGACGACGATGTCCACGCAGAACTCCGATCCCTTGTGCTGACGCCGATCCGGAGAGCTCACCGGATCGGGCTGAGACCCAGCCGGACCAGTCCTTTCGCCGACCCCTCGCTTCGCCGGGTCCGGCGATCACGACTGGCCCTCACCTCACTTCCTCCCCACCAGAAACGCTTGAAACCCCTTGGAGCCTTATAGAACACCTGCTGAGGGGTTTTCGCCTCCCCAGTCGAACAAGGTAGCGGTGGGGTGTCGCCGGTCCGGCCGCTTTACCTTGTTTACCCTCTTGCGGGTGAAACATCAGTAAACGGCTGGACAACGACACCGGGGGCGTCCACCGTAAGGCCCAGTCTCCGTTCCTGGAAGCCCTCGGGAGGAGTCGTGACAAATCCCTTTACCGCCCGCATCGCCACCACCGCCACCGGCTCCCCGGCCGCCCCGCGGGCCGCTAGTCCGGCCCTCCGGGTCCTGCGCGAGCTGCTGGACCTACTGCTCCCCGCCCACTGCGCGGGTTGCCGCACCGGACGCAGTCCGCTGTGCGCCTCCTGCCGGGCGGAGCTCCGCACCGCCCGCGCCCGGCCGGCCGGCCCGCAGCCGCCACCGCCGGGGCTGCCGCCGCTGTACGCCGCCGCACCGTACGCGGACCGGGTACGGCAGTTGCTGCTCGCCCACAAGGAGCGCGGCGCGCTCTCACTGGCCGGGCCGCTCGGTGAGGCGCTCGCCACCGCGGTCCGCGCCGCGCTCGAGCCTCCGGAGGGCGGGCTCTCGACGGGGCCGGGCGCCGGGCCCCTGCTGCTGGTGCCGATGCCCTCCGCCCGCCGGGCCGTCCGGGCCCGCGGGCACGATCCCACCCTACGGCTGGCCCGCGCCGCAGCCCGGGAGCTGCGCCGGGCCGGGATCGCGGCCGGGGTCGCTCCGGTCCTGCGGCACCGGCGGGCCGTGGCCGACCAGTCCGGGCTCTCCGCCGCCGAACGGCGGCGGAACCTGCACGGCGCGCTGACGGTGCCCGCGCGCCTGGCGGCCCGGCTCTCAGGGGGCCGGCCGGTCCTGGTGGACGACCTGGTCACCACCGGCGCGAGCCTCGCCGAAGCGGCCCGGGCCCTGCACGCGGCCGGCTGCCCGCCAGTGGTCGCGGCGACCGTCGCCGCGACCATCCGCACCACCGGCACGGGTGCGGCCAGGCATGGTTCCGGCGGCGCCGCGGGCCGCGCGGCCGCCGGCGAACCACCCGAGCCGCACGGCACCCGACCGGCCGAGCGGGACCTCGGTCCGGGAAGCGGCGCGAAAGACCCCGTCCCTCCGTAGCGCGCGCCGGTGCCCGCGCGCCTGGCGGCCCGGCTCTCAGGGGGCCGGCCCGCACCCGCGGCGGCTAGTCGCTCACCCCGGGTAGCCGAACGAGGTCCCGTGGTGCTGCGGCGCGGCCTCGCGCCACTGGCTGCCCTGGAGCCGGTAGATCTCGTTGTCCTTCGACACCGCCAGCACCGGCAAGGTCTGGTCACCCGAGCGGACTTCCGAAGCCGAGACCGCGATCATCGACTCGCCGCCCTGCAGCGGGGAGTCGGTGTTCTGCGAGCCGTCAGTGCCCACGTAGTGCAGCTGCTGCAGCTTGCCGGGCTCCTTGCCGAGCACCAGCAACTGGTCGGTGTCCGCCCAGGAGACCGAGGCGATCTCGCTCAGCAGCGGCGCCACCGGCCGAAGTCCGGTGATCTGCACCTCCGGTGCGGTCGGCGTGCCCGAGTGCACCACCAGACCGACCATCAGCGTCCGCGCGCCGGAACCGTCCACCAGCACGAGCGCCACCCGCACCCCGTCCGAGGACATCCTGAGCGCCTGCACGGCACGTCCGCCGAGTTCGCCGACCGAGACCGGGACGACCGAACGTCCCCGCACCATGAGGACCTTGGGCCCCGCCGGGTTGCGGTCGACCACCCACAGATCTCCTCGCCCGTCCCAACTGGGCGAGGTGAGGCCCTGGTCGGGCCGGGTGGCGGCACTGGTGAGGACCGGGCTGCCGAGCTTCTCGTTCGGGCCGAGACCTGCCACGAAGAGCTGCCGCTGGTCGGTGCTGATCGCCGCTGCCGCAGCCCCGTCCCGCCGCACCGCGACGGCGCCGATCTGCGACTGACCCGGCTTCGGCTGCCCGAGCTCGCCGAGCACCGGCGTGCCCTCGCCTGTGCCCTGGGTCTGCATCAACTTCCCGGTGTCCGACAGGTAGTAGGCCTGCGGGGTGCCCTGCGAGCCGCCGACGGCCAGGCTGCCGGGGGCGACGGTCTGGGCCTGCGCGGCGTTCACCGAGCAGCCGCCCTTGATCCCGCCCAGGTCGAGCCGGTCGATCTGCCCCTTGCCCTGCTGGTCGAGCAGCGTGAAGTAGAGCTGACTGGCCATCTGCTGACAGAGTTTCGGCTGCCCGCCGAAGTCGGGGACGTCCACCTTGGCCGAGATCACCCGGCTGTCGTTCACCGAGACGTCGCCGACCAGCTTCGCGCCGTTGAAGGCCGAGTAGACCGCCTTGCCGAGCCAGGCCGAGGGCCCGTCGGCCAGCGCCCGGGCGGCGGCGGTCAGCGGGTCGGTCCGGCGCCGCAGGTAGATCGGGTCCGGCACCAGTACCGGGCGCTGGACGCCCGCCGACGAGTCGGCGGTGGTGTAGAAGTAGCGGTGCGCGGCCCGGTAGCCGTTTCTGAAGCCGGTCTGGTCCACGATCAGCCCGTCCGGCAGCTGGTCGATCCGCCACTCCCCCTTGTCCGGCCCCTCCTTCTCCTTCACGAAGGTGAACTTCTCCTGGTAGGGCTCGTTGGCCACCGACCGGTAGGTGTGCGCCGCGTCGATCTGCCCGATCTTGCTCCCGGTCACGGGGACGTCGATCCTGACGTCGTCGGGCTTGGGCTCGGTGATCGTCCGGCTTGGGGGCTTGACCAGTACCGTCACGCCCGCCTCCGGGTTCCACCGGTGCCGGCTGCGGGCGGCGGAGCTCAGGTACTTGGAGGCGGTGGTGTACTCGGGCTCGTCTGCACTGGAGGCGTCCAGGAAGCCGGTCAGCAGGTTGGCCAGGTCCTCGCCCGGGTGCGGCGGCACGGGGAAGACCCGGACCTGGAGGTTCTCCGCCCCGGCCGCCTGCAGTACCTCCACCCGCTCGGACGGCCCGTCGGCGGGCATCGACACGCAGCCGGTGAGCACCGTCGCGGTCAGCCCGGCCGCCACCGACCAGCCGAGCCTGCGCGCGCCCCGGCGGCCCGGTATCCGGCCGCGCCCGGTAGCCGGTCCGGCGCCGGTGTCCACGCGCCCGGCCGCACCGGCAGCGGCCCGTGCGGCGGTGGACCCGAGGCGCGCCTCAGCCGTCCTGCCGTCCGTTCCTGGCATGCCGCGCCCCCTCCGTGTCTCCGTCCGCGGCACCGTCCTTGCCGGCACCCTGCCCAGCCGCTCCGCCGCCGGTGGCGGCGTCATCCGCCGCGGCACCGTCCGCAGGCTCGCCGCCTGCCGTGTCCTCCGCGGCTTCCGGCGCCGCCGGACGGACCGGCGGCCGGTCCACCACCACGTGAGCGCCGGTGGCACCGTACCCCGACGCGGCCGCCCGGACGTCGGAAGGGTCCGCGACCGGGGCCGAGGGCAGCTTGCCCAGCCCCGGGCCCAGGTTCAGCATCCCGCCCAGGCCGCCGCCCGGACCGTTCCCGCCGCCCTCCGCGGCCTCCGGTGCCTCCGGTACGGCCGGAGCGGCAACGGTGCCCTCCTCCGCCGCGGTCAGCGCGGTCGCGCCCGCCGGACGGGTCCGCCGGTACGGGGCGCCCCGGGTGCCCAGGCCCAGGTTGTGCCGGGAGTCCTCGGGCTCCAGGCGGAACGGCGCCCGGCCGACCTCGCCGCCCCTGGTGCGTGGCATCGTGAGCCGGAAGTGCGAGCCGCCGCCCGGCTCGCCCCAGGCCTGGAGCCAGCCGCCGTGCAGATGGGCGTCCTCGACCGCGATCGACAGACCGAGGCCGGTACCGCCGGTGGTGCGCACCCGGGACGGGTCAGCACGCCAGAACCGGTGGAAGACCCGGGACGCCTCACCCGGCTTGAGCCCGATGCCGTAGTCCCGGACGCCGATCGCGACCGCGCCCTCGGCCGAGCCGAGCCGCACCACCACGTCCCGGCCCTCGCCGTGCTCCAGCGCGTTGACCACCAGGTTGCGCAGGATGCGCTCGATCCGCCGGGAGTCCACCTCGGCGACCACCGGGTCCTCGGCGCCCCGGATGATCACCGCGCTCCCCTTGGCCTGGGCCAGCGGGTCGGCGGCCTCCACCACCCGGGTCACGATGTCGCGCAGGTCCACCGGCTCGGCGTCCAGGATCGCCGCCCCGGCGTCGAACCGGCTGATCTCCAGCAGGTCGGCGAGCAGCGACTCGAAGCGGTCCAGCTGGTCCTGGAGCAGCTCGGCGGACCGGGCCGCCATCGGGTCCAGGTCCTCGCGGCTGTCGTAGATCAGGTCGGCGGCCATCCGGACGGTGGTCAGTGGGGTGCGCAGCTCGTGCGAGACGTCCGAGACGAAGCGCCGCTGTACCCGGGAGAGCTCCTCCAGCTGGCGGATCTGCGCCTGCAGGCCGTTGGCCATCCGGTTGAAGGAGTCCCCGAGACGGGCGATGTCGTCCGTCCCGGTCACCTTCATCCGCTCCTCCAGGTGCCCGGCGGCGACCCGCTCGGAGATCCCGGCGGCCATCCGGACCGGGGTGACGACCTGGCGGACGACGAGCCAGGCGATCCCGCCGAGCAGGATCACCACGAACACACCGGCGGTCGCCAGGGTGCCGGTGACCAGGCCGAGGGTCTTGGTCTCCTGGCCGAAGGAGAAGACGTAGTAAAGCTGGTAGGGCAGGCCGTCCGGACCGGTGAACTGCTTGCCGATGACCAGGCCGGGCTCGCGGTAGACCGGGCCGCCGTCACCCCGCTGGATGTCGGTGACCTTCTCGTGCGCGACGGAGGGGTCGCCGGCCACGTCCCTGCGCAGCTGGTCGGGGATGCTGCTGGGCAGGATGTTGCCGGAGTACCAGGCGCCGCGCAGGCCGGCGCTCGGGGCGGTCTCCTCCTTGTCGCTGTTCGGTACCAGGGCGACCACCGAGTAGACGCCGCTGCCGCCGCTGGCGAGGTCGGAGACCTGCTTGATCAGCCAGGTGCTGAGCTCGTCGGCGTTCGACTCGCCCCCGCTGCTCCCGGCCTTCGCCTGCTGGTTGATGGCCTCGTTGATCTTCTCCTGCTCGATCTGGAAGCCGCCGATGGCCTGGCCCTTGGCCGAGTGCTTCTTGGCGTCCAGCAGCCCGGTGCGGACCTGGGCCACCACCACCACGCCCAGCACCAGCACCACGGCCAGCGAGAGCAGCAGGGTCGCGGCGACCACCCGGACCTGGATGGACCGGCGGTACAGCGCCGCCAGGCGGTGCAGCGGGCGGCGGAACTGACGCGCCACCAACGCCAGCAGGGCCACGGGACCGCGCTTGGGCCCGCGGCCCCGGACGGTCGAGCTCAGCACGGCCCCGCGGACAGCGGCGTCCCCGTCGGCGGCGGAGCCCGACGGGGTGTCGTCAGCGTCGTACGTCACGTCAGCTGGGCCCGGCCTTGTATCCGACGCCACGCACGGTCACCACGATCTCGGGCCGCTCGGGGTCCTTCTCGATCTTGGAGCGCAGACGCTGCACATGGACGTTGACCAGCCGGGTGTCGGCGGCGTGCCGGTAGCCCCAGACCTGCTCCAGCAGCACCTCGCGGGTGAACACCTGCCACGGCTTGCGGGCGAGCGCGACCAGCAGGTCGAACTCCAGCGGGGTCAGCGGGATGCCCCGGCCCTCCCGCTTGACCGAATGGCCGGCCACGTCGATCACCAGGTCGCCGATGGTCAGCTGCTCGGGGGTGGGCTCCTCGGCGCGGCGGAGCCGGGCACGCACCCGGGCCACCAGCTCCTTGGGCTTGAACGGCTTGGTGACGTAGTCGTCGGCGCCGGACTCCAGGCCCACCACGACGTCCACCGTGTCGGTCTTCGCCGTCAGCATGACGATCGGCACGCCGGACTCCGAACGGATCTGCCGGCAGACGTCGATGCCGTCCCGGCCGGGCAGCATCAGGTCGAGGAGCACCAGGTCGGGCTTGGTCTCCCGGAACACGGCTAGCGCCTTGTCCCCATCCGCGACGAAAAACGGTTCAAAACCCTCACCACGCAGCACGATGCCGAGCATCTCGGCCAGTGCGGTGTCGTCATCAACGACGAGGACGCGTCCCTTCATGCGTCCATCCTCTCATTACGGGATTGTGACCTGCCGCACAGCCGTGCCATTTCGGCGTGGAGCATACTGCCAACTCGGTCATAACGTCGCAAAGTTCGCAGCTCGGCCTGGTTGCTCGGGCCGCTGCCCATCAGCAATGGGAACACCTCTGGGGCCCGTCGCACCACCATGGCACGATGGGCGGCACAAGGGCACCACTCGGCGATCACCACGAGCGCCCGTGATCTTCCACAGAGCCGCCACGAGGAGCGTTGATGACCGACAATCCGGGCTGGGCACCGCCCGGCTCGCCCGAGCCACCCCGTGAGGCCGCCGGGCCGTCGGCAACACCCTCGACACCCGCCCCGGAGGGCGCACCGCCCCGCGACGCCGCCGGGCCGCCGGCACCCGCGCCCGGGCCGGCCACACCCCAGGCCGGGCCGCAGGACGCGCCGCCGCAGGGCTGGAGCGCCCCGGGCCCTTACCACGGCTACGGCGCGGCGCCGGGCCCCCAGCCCGGCTGGGGCGGACAGCCCGGCTGGGGCGGACAGCCCCGCTGGAACGGGCAACCGGGCCCCGGCGGCTTCCACCCCGGCTGGGGCGCACCGCCGAGCCCCAAGCCCGGAGTCATCCCGCTGCGCCCGCTCGCCTTCGGCGAGATCCTGGACGGCGCCGTCACCACCGTTCGCCGCCACTGGCGCACGGCCCTCGGCCTCTCCTTCGGCGTCGCCGCCGTGGAGCAGACGCTCTCCGCGCTCGCCCGCTGGTGGGCGTACGAGAGCCCGCACACCGCGGGCCCGGTCGTCGCCCTGTTCGCCACCTACCCGGTGAACTTCGTACTGGGCATCATCGCGGCCGGCCTGCTCACCATGGTGGTCAGCAAGGCCGTCCTGGGCCGCCCGACCACCCTGGGCGAGGTGTGGCGGGACGCCAGGCCGCAGCTGCTGAAGCTGGCCGGAGTGACCTTCCTGACCAGTCTGATCATCGCCGGGGTCTTCCTGGTGGCCTGCGCGCCGCTGATAGCCGTGCTGATCGCCGGCGATCCCGGCCCGGAGCTGGTCGCGCTCACCTTCCTGCCGATCCTGGCGGCCGTCCCGGTCGCGCTCTGGCTCGGTATCCAGCTCAACTTCTCGGCCCCCGCCCTGATGCTGGAGAAGCAGGGTGTGAGGACCGCCCTCGCGCGCTCCCGACGGCTCGTCAAGGGCTCCTGGTGGCGGGTCTTCGGCATCACCCTGCTCAGCCAGATCGTGGTCGGCATCCTCAGCTCGGTGATCGCGATGCCGTTCGTCGTCATCGGCATGGTCCTGAGCCCCGATGACCCGACCTCGGCCGGCAGCCCGCTCGGTCAACTGGCCGGCGCCCCGCCCGCGATGCTGGCCAGCGTCGCCGTCGGCGGCACCCTGGTCGCCACCATCACCATCCCGGTGCTGGCCGCCGTCAACGTCCTGCTCTACATCGACCAGCGGATCCGCCGCGAGGCCCTGGACATCGAACTGGCCCGCGCCGCCGGCCTGCCGGAGTTCGGCGGCACCGCTCCGGCCGGCCCGCAGGCTCCGACCGGCCCGCAGGGCCCAACCGCTCCGGGCGGACCGCAGAGGATCTGACGAAGATGGCCTTCTGGGGGGATGGGGTGCTGCTCGCGGGCGGCGGCCCGGTCACCATCCCGCGCGACCCGGCCCGCGACGACGCCCGCCGGGAACTCCTCAACCCCGTCTACCACCAACACGACCCGAGCCTGGTCCAGCGGCTGATGACCTGGATCCAGGACCAGCTCGACCGCGTCCTGTCCAGCCTCGGCTCGATGGGCGGCAACGGTGTCACCGGCCTGGTCTTCTTCCTGGTGGTGGCCGCGCTGATCGGCGCCGCCCTGTGGTGGCGCCTGGGCGCCCCCCGCCGCCAGGCCCACAGCGCCGCGGCGCTGTTCACCGCCGACGGAGCACGCACCGCCGCCCAGCACCGCAGCGCCGCCGCCGCGCACGCCGCCGCGGGCGAGTGGTCCGCCGCAGTCCGGGAGCAGATGCGCACCCTGGTCCGGGCCATGGAGGAGCGCACCGTCCTCGACGTCCGCCCCGGGCGCACCGCCGACGAGGCCGCCGCCGAAGCGGGCCGCGCGCTACCCGACCACGCCGCCGCGCTCACCGCCGCCGCCCACGCCTTCGACGACATCGCCTACGGGGACAGGGCCGCCGACCAGGCCGCCTACCAGTCGCTGCTCGACCTCGACCGGGCCCTGCAGCGGACCACGCCCGTCCTCACCCCGACCGCCGCACCGGCCCCCGCGCCGACGGCCGCCCCGACCGGCGGAGGCACCGCATGACGCTCACCGCCACCCGCCCCGACCCCGCCACCAGCATCTCCCCGACCCGTCGCCAACTATGGCTCCGCTCGCGCTGGTTCCTGCTCTTCGCCGTGCTGCTGCTGCTCGTCGGCCTGCTGGTCGCCGGTCTCGGCGGCTCGCCGCAGTACCCGCCGCTGGACCCGCGCTCCCCCGACCGGGACGGTGCCCGCGCCGTCGTCCACCTGCTGGAGAACCAGGGCCTGACGACCCGTACGGTCGACACCGAGGAGGCCCTGGCCGCCGCGCTCGCCGAACCGGGCAGCACCGTGGTCCTCCCCGAACCCGACCTGCTGTCCCTCACCCAGCTGCGCCGGCTGGCCCAGGTCCGCCGAGGCAGCGACAGCCGCCTGGTGCTGATCTCCCCCGAGGCCCCCTCACTCACCGTCTTCGCGCCCGGCATCACGGTGGCCACCACCCCGGGCGGCATCCCGAAGAGCGCCGGCTCCAGCGGCGTCCCCGCCGAGTGCCGCCTCCCCGAGGCCGTACTGGCCGGCCACGCCGAGCTCGGCGGCCTGCTCTACCAGCCCGGCGCCGACGACACCGCCTGCTACCCCAGGTCCGGCGGCTACCCGCTGGTCCGACACACCGACCCCGGCTCCCGCGAACTCGTCGTCCTCGGCTCCGGACGCCTGCTGAGCAACGAACGCCTCGCCAAGGACGGCAACGCCGCCCTCGGCCTGAGCCTGCTCGGCTCCCACCGGCAACTCGTCTGGTACCTCCCCGACTACACCGCCCCGGCGTCCGGCGCACCCGCCCGGGCACAGCGCACGCTCACCGACTACATCCCCAAGGGCTGGAGCTGGGCCGGACTCCAACTCGCCCTCGCCGCAATGCTCGCCGCCTTCTGGCGCGGCCGCCGCCTGGGACCTGTGGTCACCGAGAACCTCCCCGCGGTTGTCCGCGCCTCCGAGACCACCGAGGGCCGGGCCCGCCTCTACCAACGCGCCAGGGCCCGCGGCCGCGCCGCCGACGCCCTGCGCCAGGCCACCCGGCACCGGCTCGCCCCGGTGCTGGGCGTACCGCTCACCGCGGGGGAGGCCGACCCCGTCGCGCTCTGCGCCGCCGTCGCCGACCGCTGCGGCCACGGCGCCGCCGAGGTCCACGAGCTGCTGTACGGCACCCCACCCACCGACGACGCCGCCCTGGTGCGGTTCATCGACGACCTCGACGCCCTGGAAAGGCAGGTACGACAGCCGTGACCGAACAGGTCTCCACGACCCCGGCAGCCCCGGCCGACAGCCCCGACGACCCGCGCGCCGCGCTCACCGCCCTGCGCACCGAGATCACCAAGGCAGTGGTCGGCCAGGACGCCGCCGTCACCGGGCTCGTCGTCGCCCTGCTCTGCGGCGGCCACGTACTGCTCGAAGGCGTCCCCGGGGTGGCCAAGACCCTGCTGGTCCGCACCCTGTCCACCGCACTCAGCCTGGAGACCAAGCGGATCCAGTTCACCCCGGACCTGATGCCCGGCGACGTCACCGGCTCGCTGGTCTACGACGCCCGCACCGCCGAGTTCTCCTTCCAGCCGGGACCGGTCTTCACCAACCTGCTGCTCGCGGACGAGATCAACCGCACCCCGCCCAAGACCCAGTCCTCGCTGCTGGAGGCCATGGAGGAGCGACAGGTCACCGTGGACGGCGAACCGCGCCGCCTGCCCATCCCGTTCCTGGTCGCCGCCACCCAGAACCCGGTCGAGTACGAGGGCACCTACCCCCTCCCCGAGGCCCAGCTGGACCGCTTCCTGCTCAAGCTGATCCTCCCGCTGCCCGACCGCGACCAGGAGTTCCAGGTCCTCAGCAAGCACGCGGCCGGCTTCGACCCCCGCGACCTGGCCGCCGCCGGCGTCCGCCCGGTCGCCGGCCCCGCCGACCTCTCCGCCGCCCGGGCGCAGATCGCGAAGCTCACCGTCTCGCCCGAGGTACTCGCCTACATCGTGGACATCTGCCGGGCCACCCGGCAGTCCCCCTCGCTCTCCATCGGCGTCTCCCCGCGCGGCGCAACCGCCCTGCTGAACACCTCCCGCGCCTGGGCCTGGCTGGCCGGCCGCGACTACGTCACCCCCGACGACGTCAAGGCCCTCGCCCTGCCCACCCTGCGGCACCGCATCCAGCTGCGCGCCGAGGCCGAGATGGAGGGCGTCACCGCCGACTCGGTCATCCAGGCCGTCCTCGCCCAGACCCCCGCACCGCGCTGACGTCCGTCACCTACTGGCATCACCAAGGGAGTTCGCTTCATGGCCCTGACCGGCCGCACCGCCCTGCTCGCCGCGCTCGGCGCGCTCGTCGTGGGCCTGCTGCTGCCCTCCTGGGCGGGAATCGGCGCGGTCACCCTGCCCGTACTCCTCGGTGTCCTGGCCGACCTGGCGCTCGCCGCTCCGGTCCGCACCCTGCGGTTCGACCGGAGCGGCGACACCGCCGTCCGGCTCGGCGAGAGCGCCACCGTCGAACTGACCGTCACCAACCCATCCGGGCGCCCGCTGCGGGCCCAACTCCGCGACGCCTGGCCACCGTCCGCCTGGCAGCCCGGCACCGCCGTCCAGGGCTCCCGACACACCCTCACCATCCCGGCCGGGGAACGCCGCCGCCTCACCACCCGGCTCGCCCCCACCCGCCGCGGCGACCACCAAGCCCACCGCGTGACCGTACGCTCCCTCGGACCGCTCGGCCTCGCCGGACGCCAGGGCTCCCACCACGTCCCCTGGACGATCCGCGCCCTGCCGCCCTTCACCAGCCGCAAGCACCTGCCCTCCCGGCTCGCCCGGCTGCGCGAACTCGACGGCCGCACCTCGGTGCTGGCACGCGGTCAGGGCACCGAGTTCGATTCGCTGCGCGAGTACCTGCCCGGCGACGACGTCCGCTCCATCGACTGGCGGGCCAGCGCCCGCCGCAACACGGTCGCCGTCCGCACCTGGCGACCCGAGCGCGACCGGCACATCCTGATCGTCCTCGACACCGGCCGCACGTCCGCAGGACGCGTCGGCGACGCCCCCCGACTGGACGCCGCCCTCGACGCCGCCCTGCTGCTCACCGCCCTCGCCACCCGGGCCGGCGACCGTGTCGACCTGCTCGCCCACGACCTGCGCCGGCGCGGCAGCGTCGTCGGCCGCTCCCCGAGCGAGATCCTGCCCGCCTTCACCAACGCCATGGCCGGCCTCGAACCCGCACTGCTCGAGACCGACATGCGCGCGCTCACCGCGACCGCGCTGCGGATGGCCCCGCACCGCTCGTTGATCGTGCTGCTCACCGGCCTCGACGCCCGCCCGGTCGAGGAGGGGCTGCTGCCCCATCTCCCGCTGCTGACCCGGCGTCACGAGGTCGTACTGGCCTCCGTCGCCGACCCCCGCCTGGACGAGCTGGCCGCCGCCCGCGGCACCGTCCAGGACGTGTACCACGCGGCCGCCGCTGAACAGACCCGCGCCGACCGCCGCCGCACCGCGGAGCGCCTGACCCGGCACGGCGTCACCGTCCTGGACGCCGCGCCGACCGCCCTCCCCCCGGCCCTCGCCGACGCCTATCTGGCACTCAAGGCCGCTGGACGGCTGTAGACCTGTCGAGGAGGACCACCCGGGGGAGTACCCCGGGCTACACCGCGACTCCACCGACCGGCGGCGTCCGGTACTCCGAGGCCAGCAGCGACCACATCTCCAGGTCCCGCCGGCCGTCGTGGAAGCGGAACACCTGTCGCAACAACCCCTCGCGGGTCATTCCCAGCCGCCTGGCCACCGCGATGCTCCGCAGGTTCGCCGGTTCGGTACGCCACTCCACCCGGGCCATCCCCCGCTCCTCGAAGGCCCACTCGACCATCCGCCGCACCCCCGCCGTCACCAGCCCCCGTCCCTCCGCCTCCGGTGCCAACCAGGCCCCCACCTCGCAGACCCCTGCCCGCGCCCTGAAGGCCTGGAACACCACCCCGCCCACCAACTCCCCGCCCAGCCAGATGCCGTAGATCCGGCCCTCGTCCCGCGCCTGCTCCTCGGCGCAGTGCTTCAGCCAGCGCCGCGCGCCGTTCACGTCGGTGATGCTGGTGGCCCACGGGATCCAGGGCGCCAGATGCTCGCGCGCCCGCACTATGAACGCGAAGAACTCCCCAGCCCGCCAGGGCTCCAGGGCACGCAGCTCCGCGCCGGACGCAAGAGGGTAGCTGAGCATCACAGACTCCAAGTCCACGGATTTCACGGTGTCCCGGACATCCAACATCGCCGGCCCTGTCCGCGTCCGCGCCCGCCAACCCGATCCCGGATCTGCCCGGAAATGCGGAAAGCCCCTCCCGGTATCCCCGGGAGGGGCTTTCACTAAAAATTGTTCGGCGGCGTCCTACTCTCCCACAGGG
>NZ_JBVIMH010000024.1:0-125995 GCF_055579945.1 Kitasatospora sp. NPDC032150
GGAGACTCCCTCCCCCCCACCAGGTTGCTGTTCCCCAACAGGATCCTCCTTCGTTTTTTTTCCCCCCCCCCCCCCCCCCCCCCCCCCCCCCCCGTCCCCCCCCCCCAGGCCGTCGGTCAGCGAGGTCCGGTTGGGCACCGCCGTGAACGGCTTGTAGTCCGGCTTGTCGGTGAAGGCCGTGGCCATCGGGCTGGCCGCGCTGTCCTTCTGGTTCATCGGGTGGATCCCGAGGATCTGCTCGATGGTGCGGACCATCGTGATCTGCGAGTAGTAGCGGCTGTCGACGGTCCCGTGCTGCGCCCAGGGGCTGATGATCTGGATCGGGGCGCGGTGGCCGTCCACGTGGTCGAGGCCTGCCTGTGAGTCGTCCTCGACCACGAAGATCGCCGAGTCCTTCCAGTACCCGCTGTGCGAGATCTCGTCGACGATCTTGCCGACCGCCAGGTCGTTGTCGGCGACCTGCGCGGCCGGGCTCGCCGGACCACCGGTGTGGTCGCTGGACAGCCACAGCACGTTGAGGTTCGCCGGACCGTTCTGCTCGAAGTCCTGCTTCCAGATCTGGTACCGGTACTGGTCCGGCACGTCGAGGTCGAACTTGGGGAAGCCTGGCACCGACACGCTGTTGAGCGAGGGGATCGGCGACGACGACTTGAGGGGGTAGGTGCTCTCCTGCCCGGTCGCGTCCATGTTCTTCGCGTCGCAGTACAGGTTCTGCCAGCTCGCGCCGTCGGGCTTGGTCAGGAACTGGTGGAACTCCCCGAAGTCCCGCACGTCCTGGCCCGCCGCCTGCGCGCCCGTCCACAGGAAGCCCGACCTCTGGTGGCCCAGACCGTCGTCCTCGGTGTCGTAGCTGCGCTCGTACTCACCGGCCGAGGACTCGGTGTACTCCGGGTTGTCCGCCTGCATCAGCCAGTTGTGGCCCTCGGCGGAGTTCGTGCCGATGTCGTAGGTGTTGTCGTAGAGCCCGAACTGCTCGGCCAGCGCGTGTTGGTTCGGCGTCACGTTCGCGCCGAACTGGGTCAGCTTCGAATCCCCGTTGCCCTTCGCCATGTCGCCGAGGAGCTGGTCGTAAGTCCGGTTCTCCTTGACGATCAGGAAGACGTGCTTGATCGTTGACGGGTCGCCGATCCGCGCCGGCACCGGCACCGGCTTCGCCTTGTGCCGGCCGGTCGTCTGGACCGCGCCGCTGGTCCAGCCGTTCTGCCGGAAGACCTTGGCGGTCTGGGACCGGATCCCCCGGTCGCCGGGCAGCGTGAACTGGGTCAGGCTGGAGGTCGTGTCGTGGGTGTTGTGCGCGCCGGTGGAGTCGGGCCGCCGCGCGTCGATGCCGCGGGTGTTGGAGACGACCACCTTCGAGCCGACGGTGGTGATCTCCGTCGGGAAGTAGTCCGTGGGCAGCAGGCCGACGTAGCCGACCGGCTCCTGCGGGCTGGTGTAGCGGTAGACGGCCACCGCGTTGGCGCGACCGAGGGTGACCAGCAGGTGCCCGTCGTCGGTGAGCGTCACCGCGTCGGGCTCATAGCCCACTGACGCCTCCGGCCACGGCTTGGTGGAGATGCGCTGCACGACCTCGTCCTGCTTGGTGTCGATGACCGACACCTCGTCGCTGGCGGTGTCGGTGACGAACAGCGCCCCGTTCTTGGCGTACACCGCCGTCGGGTGCAGGCCGACGGCGATGGACCCGACGGCGGCGGCCGGGTCCGCGAGGTCGATCACGCTGACGGTTCCCGTGGTCGTGGCACCGGTCGCCGGGTCGGCTACCACCTGCGTGCCGTAGGAGTTGAGCGTGTCGTCATCGGGCGTGGCCGCACGCCCGCCCTCATTGCTGACGTACAGCTTGTGGCCGACCTGCACCATGCCGCGCGGCGCGTTGCCGACCGTCCAGCTGCGCCCGATCGCTCCGGTCGCCGCGTTGATCGCGACCACCCGGTTCTGCCCGTTGACCGCCGCGTACACCGTCGAGCCGTCGGCGGAGAACACCGCGCCCGACGCCAGCGCGCGCTTGTCCCCGTCGGCCGGGATCGACACCTTCACCGGGTTGGACAGGGATCCGTCGGCGTTCACGGTGAACCTGGTGTAGCCGTCGAGCTGGCCCAGCCACAGCTGCGAGCCGTCCGGCGAGTACACCGGGGCCGCCTGGCCGACCGAGCCGTCACTCAGGTGCAGGTCGTCCGCCTTGGCCTTGCCGACGCGCTGCTGCACCCGCCCGGTCTTCAGGTCCACCACGACCAGCGACGCGTCGCCGTCGGCGACCGAGGCGGCCAGGTGACCGCCGTCCTGGCTGACCGTGGACGCCATGATCTTGCCGTCGTTGATGACGAGCCGACTGCCGTACGGGGCGATGTACTGGTCGCTGGAGACGACCTGGCCATTGGCGGTGACCTGACCGACCCGGTCCGTGCCGAACTGACGGGTGGTAGCGAAAGCCGTGCCCGTGGCCACGGCCACCGCCGTGATGCATGCCGTGGCGAGCGTGGCGCGGCGGCGCATACGCCGGCCGAGAAGGACGGAGTGCTCCTCCTGGACGCGTCGACGACGCGTTACCTGCATGGCGTCATCCCTTCGTTGAGTTTGGGGAGTTCGTCGAGTCGGTTGAGTGCGGGGGTTCCGGGGGTCCGGGGGTTCGGGGGTTCGGGGAGTTCGTTCAGGAGGAGAGCAGCTCGACCTGGCCGTCGAACTGCCACAGCGGGTTCGGCGCGTCCCCGGTCCGGGTGTGCACCAGGAAGTAGCCGTTCACTTCCTTCGGTCCGTCGCCGTCGGCCATCAGCCGTCCGTCCGGGGCCACGTCGAGCTGGTAGATCGCCGTCCCCGGCGCTGCCGTACCGGGCAGGTGCCAGGTGACGACGCAGCGCCAGTCGTTGCCCGGCCCCACCGGGTCGACCTGGCCGTCACCCCGGTCGCACACCGCCGTGACCTGCAGCTGTGTCTCCGTGACGGCAGGGCGGTGCAGTTGCTCGGTCTGCAGCCGGTAGAGGTGCGAGAACACGGTCGCGACCGACTGCTGCACCTTCGCTTGCGAGATCCCCGAGCCCGTCGAGGGCGTGGCCACGGCGACCGCACCGAAGGTCAGCACGAGCAGACCGGCGAGCGGCAGCACCCCGAAGGCGAGCGCGCGGCGCCCCGTACCGTCCTCGTTGCCGCCTGTGAAGTCCCGCCGCACGAAGAGCCGATAGGCCGCCGCGGTCGCCACCCCGACCCACACCAGGCTCACCGCGATGGCGATCAGCAACTCGTCGAGC
Source organism: Kitasatospora sp. NPDC032150 (assembly GCF_055579945.1). Classification (NCBI taxonomy): domain Bacteria; kingdom Bacillati; phylum Actinomycetota; class Actinomycetes; order Kitasatosporales; family Streptomycetaceae; genus Kitasatospora; species Kitasatospora sp. NPDC032150. The sequence continues at coordinate 3,240 of NZ_JBVIMH010000024.1, forward strand.
TGCACGGGGTCGGCGAACACCCCGTTCCAGGAGACGAAGGCGTAGCCGGGCAGCGCGAGGCGCAGCGCCACCGGCAGCGGCAGCATCTGCGCGAGCTGCATCGCGACCGCCGCCAACGCGGGGACGAGCAGCCCCATCGGCGAGCGCCCCAGGATGACGGAGCCGAGCAGCCCGATCGCGGCCAGCGCCAGCGTGGGCGCCAGCGCGCACCCCCACGCCAGCAGCACGCTCCCCGCCGCGTCCGGCGGGGACAGCAGGTGCCCGTCGACGCCGACCAGGGGCTGGTTCCCGACCGCCACCAACCCGCCCACCGTGCTTGCGGCCACCAACCCGGCCACCAGCAGCACGATCACGGTCCCGCTCGCCAGTGCCTTCGCCACGAAGATCCGCCGCGGCGAGCGAACCGTCACCAGCAGGTGCCGCCAGGTTCCGAGCCGGTCCTCGGCGGCGAACACGTCGCCCGCGACGACGGAGGTCAGCAGCGGCAGCGCCCACGAGCCCGAGAACCCCAGCACCACCAGCGGGCCGGCCCAGCCCGTGGCGTGCATCCAGCGGCCGAACAGTGTGTCGGACGGCAGCGTGCCCTGCTGGGCCACCGCGGCCACGAACAGCCCCGGCAGGGTCCAACAGGCCAGCATCAGCAGCCGGATCCGCCACTGGGAGACGAGTTTGACCACCTCGAAGCGGTACGCGCGGCTCACCGGTACCCGTCGCGCCTCGGCTGCGACGCCGGCACCGGCCACCGTGTCCCCGACCATGGCCGTGCTCATTGCTGACCCTCCTGCTGTTCGGTCAAGGCGAGGAATGCGGCCTCCAACGCCGAAACCACGGGCGTGACTTCGCGCACCCGCACGCCCGCGTGCACCAGCGCGGCCACCAACTCCTCGACGGCCGGCGCCGAGGCGCGAACGACCAGTGCCTCGTCCCCGCGCCGCGCGCCGGCCTCCTCCACGGCCCGCACCCCCGCAGCCCCGCCGGCCACCCGCCGCGCGACCTGCGGCTCGGAGGTGAACAGGCGGTACTCGAGTTCGCGGTTCTCGGCCGCCAATTTCTCCAGCGGGCCGGAGAACCGGACGCGCCCGGTCGCGAGGATCGTGACCTCGTCGCACAGCACCTGGAGGTCGTCCATGCGGTGACTGGACAGCACGACGGTCACTCCGTCGGCCGCGAGCCGCTGCAGCGCCCGGTGCACGTGCTGCTTGCCCGCCGGGTCCAGACCGTTGGAAGGCTCGTCGAGCACCAGCAGCCGCGGATTCGTGAGCAGCGCCGCGGCCAGGCCGAGCCGCTGCCGCATTCCCAGCGAGAACCCCCGCACCCGGTCGTCGGCGACCTCGGTCAGCCCGACCTCGGCCAGTACCTCGTCGATCCGCCCCGCCCGCGGGTCCGGCCCGCTCAGCGCCGCCATCGCGGCCAGGTTCTTCCGCGCGGTCAGCGACGGGTACAACCCGGGCCCGTCCACGAACCCGGCCACTCCGTGCGGCGCCGCCAAGGCCCGCCCGACCGGTCTGCCCAACACCTCCAACTCGCCGTCGTCGGCGACGGCCAGCCCGAGCAGCAACCCGAGCAGCGTCGTCTTCCCGGCACCGTTCGGTCCGGCCAGCCCGTGGATCCGCCCGGGCGCCAAGTCCAGCCCGACACCGTCGAGCGCCACGACGTCACCGAAGTACTTCGTCAATCCACGTGCCCGCACCGCAAGTTGTGTGTCGTCCATGGCTCCTTCTCGCAGTCCCCCAGGGAACCTAAGGCGTTGACGGGGCGCAGTCAGGAGCGGGCGGTTGAACACCGATGGAACAGCAGACGGTCGGCTCTCCGGCGATGGCGGGCCCAGGACTCGGAGCGTTGACCGGTAGCCAACTCGGCTCCCGCCGGCCCGGCCCGACACCAGGGACGGTTGCGGGCCGCGCCGTGAACCGGCGCGATCGGCAGACCACGGGCGGCCCCCTCCACACGGCACGGTCGCCGCCACGAACCACTGCTCCGCCCGGCGGCGCCGTCCACGTGCCGCGGTGTCCGGCGGACGGTAGGCGCCACCTACCCTGCCTGGAGCATCGCGGTGCGGGCGAGGGCGACCAGGTCGGTGGGGGTCAGTTGGGCCAGGGTGGCGCTCGCGTGGGTGAGCAGGTCGGCGGCCGCGTTGTGCAGGGCGGTGTCGTCGAGCGGGCGGCCGGGCAGCTCGCAGCAGTCGACGAGCAGGGCCTCGGCCAGCGCGTAGAGGTTGGCGGTGGCGGCCTCGCGGATGGTCAGGGAAAGGTGGGTCGAGGGTCCGGTCCCCTCGGCGCGGGCGCGGTGGGCGAAGCCCCGGGGGATGTAGAGCACCTCGCCGGGGCGCAGCACTGCCTCCAGCAGGACCTCGCCCGGGTCGCCGTCCTCCCGCTCCGGGATCCAGTTGCCGTCCACGGGCCCGCCGTGTACCCACCAGCGCTTGGTGCCGCCGAGCTGGATGGCCAGCACGTCGGCGTCGTCGCGGTGCACCGGGCGGCCCTGGGTGCCGGCGGGGGTGCGGAACCAGAACGCCTCGACGTGGCGGCCGAGTTGCCCGGCGAGGCCGCGGGCGAGCGCGCGGACGCCCTGGTGCCACTGGTCGACGTAGCGCAGCAACACGGTGGCCCGCTCCTGCTCGACCAGGTCGCGGACCGCCTGGCCGTCGGCGTAGTCCTGCACCAACTCGCCCAGCACCACGCGCGGTTGGCAGAAGCGGGCGGCGGGCAGGTGGGCGTCGCGCTGGACCAGGCCGATGTAGGGGACCTTCAGCAGCCCGTGGTCGAGCAGTTGGTCCACCTCGGCCTCGGGCAGCACCACGAGCGGCGGGTCGGCCGGACGCAGCACGGCGGGGGCGGTGCGCCACAGCGCGGTGCGGAAGTGGGCTTCGTCGGCCACGCAGCGGCGCAGCCAGTTTTCCGTCACGATCGGTTCTCCGTCAAGGTGGTCAGGCGGTGGGGCGGCTGCTGCACGCGGTGCGGCGGGCGGCGGCGACCAGGGCCTCGGGGGTGGTGGCGGCGAGCCGGGCACGCAGGTGCTCCAGCATCTCGGCGGCGACCCGGAGCAGGGCTTCCTCGTCGAGCGGGCGGGCGGGCAGCGCGAGGCCGTCGGCGAGCAGCGTGCGCAGCCGGGCACGCAGGTGGCCGGCGCCCGCCTCGCGCAGCACGACGGTCAGGTGCAGCGAGGGCCCGGCCCCGGTGGCGCGGGCGGTGTGGGCGTAGCCGTTGGGCACGTAGAGGACCTCGCCCGGGTGCACCAGGGTCTCCAGTACGGGCGCTCCCGGGTGCTCCTCGCGGACGGGCTGCCAGGCGGGGTCGGTGGGGCCGGCGTACACCTGCCAGTGCTTGGTGCCGCTCAGCTGGATCACCAGGATGTCGCCGTCGTCGCGGTGGACCGGCCCGTGGCGTCCGGGCTGCGAGTAGAAGAGGAATGCCTCGGTGAGCCGGCCCAGTTGCCCGGTCAGGGCATCGGTGAGTTCGCGCACCCCGGGGTGCCAGTGGTTGAGGTAGCGCAGTTGGAGGGTGGCCGCCTCGTCGCGGATCAGGGCCCGCACGAGGTCGGGGTCCGGGCAGCCGCCGAGCGGGTTGCCTGCGATGGTCCGGGGCGGACAGAAGCGCTCCTCCGGGACGGTCCCGGCAGCGGTGAACAGGCCCGCGTAGGGCGTGCGCAGGGTGCCTGCGTCGAGCAGGGCGTCCAGGTCGGTGGGGGTGAGCAGGTCGGTCGGGGGGTCGGCGGGGCGCAGCAGGGCGGGGCCGCGCCGCCACTGGGTCCGAAGGAAGGCCTCCGGGTCGGCCACGCAGCGTTCGAACCAGTCCATGGCCCGTCACTCCTCTTCTCGTGTGTGCGGTCCGGCCGGGCCGGAGCCAGAGCCAGAGCGGCTGTGCCCCGCCGGACCGTGGGAGGCCGGCGGGGCACCCGGGGGGACGGGCGTCAGATGACGTCCGGGTGGCACTCGCCGCACTTGTCCGGCACGACGTGGCCCGCCGAGACGGTCGGGGTGGCGGCCTGGGCCTGCGCGGCGGGAACGAAGACCGCGCCGCCGATGGCGGCCGCGACCGCGACCGACAGCGCGGTCTGGCGGGTCAGCGCAGCGAACTTGCCGGCGAGGTCGGCGTGTTGGGAGGTACCCATGGTGGTGCTCCTTTCGGATGGTGTGACTGGTCGGGCCTGCCCGGGTGGGCAGGGTGGAGCAGCCGAGCGCCTGGCCGCCGTGCGGGCCGGGCGTCGGACGTCTGGGGGTGGGTGCGGGGCGGCGGCCGCTCAGCGGCGCCCGCCGGCGCAGGCGACGGCGGCGGGAACAGCGGCCGCCGGCGCCGAAGCCTCGACGGGTGCGGCCACGGCGGCGGGCGGGGACGCGGGAGCGGGTGCGACGGTCGGCGCGGATGCGGTCGCCGCCGCGCACCCGGTGAGGCCGTGGCGCTCGGCCAGCACGCCCGCCTGGAAGCGGCTGTCCGCACCCAGCGAGCTGTACAGCCCGGCGATGTGCCGTCGGCAACTGCGCAGCGAGAGCCCGAGCCTGCGGGCGATGACTTCGTCCTTCAGGCCGTCGGCGAGCAGGCGCAGTACCGTGGCCCGGAGCTCGTCGGAGACGGCGCGAGCGGCGGCCGGCCCGCTGCGGAAGACCGCGCCCTGGTGCCAGAGCGTCTCGAAGGAGTCGGCCAGGTGGGCCACCACCGAGGGCTGCGCGACCAGCACCAACCCCTCGGGGTGGTCCCGCTCCGGCAGGAAGGCGGTCACCCGGTCGATGACCAGCAGCGGGCCGCAGCTCTCCCCGGTGGTCCGCACCTCGGCGCCGGCCCGGACCGCGGCCTGGGCCTGGTGCTGGGTGGGCCGGTGGAAGCGCGCCGGGTGCTGGTGGACGATCCGGGTGCGCACCCGGGGGCCGGTCCGTGGCAGGTCGCCCAGCACCAGGTCGGCCAGCGCCGCCGCGGCCGCGTCACCGCCGGGGCAGCAGACGGACACCTCCCGGCGGGCCCGCAGCAGCCGGTCGCCGACCACCTCGCGCACCGTGCCGGGGTCCGACAGGACCTCCAGCTGTTCGGCGGGACCGCCGTGGGCCGGCCGCGACCGCACCGCCTGCACGGCCGTCCAGGTCTGCTCGATCCGCTGCCGGCGGATCAGCAACTCGGCGGCGCTGCGGTCCAGTTCGGCCTGCGCGCGGGTCAGCGCAGCCGCGGCCTCGCGAGGCCCGGTCGCCACCAGGGCACCGCCGGGCGCGGGCTGCAGCAGACCCCGGCGCCGCAGCGCGCCGATGGCGGCGCGGCAGGCGGTGGCGCTGAGGCCGGTCTCCGCGCCGGCCCGGTGCAGGTCGGCCGCGTCGAACCGGTCCTGCCGGGTGGCCCAGGAGTAGAACGTGACGGCATCGTGGTCGATCTCGGGGGTGGGGTCGGCGGTGACCGAGGTGTCCATCCGCGGGCTCCTCGCTGGGGTCGGGTCGGGGACGGCCACTGCTCCGGGGGCTCAGGTGGTGCCGGGCCACTTCGGGCGCGGCTCGTGCTTGCACGGGTCCGGCCCGGCCCAGTGCGGGACGCAGACCGGCCAGCCCCAACTCGTGTTGGCCTGCACGGTGGTGGCCCGGCCGCCGGCCGGTTCGAGGGTGCCGGTCAGGCCCGCGACCGGGCCGAGGACGGCCGCCAGCACGAGTGCGGTGAGCGCACGGCGGAGGTTTCCGGGTTCCTTCATGGCATCCTTCTTGACAGCTGGTGGCGGTCGGTAGGCGCGTCCGGTGATCGGGTCAACTCCGGAGCGGTTGTTCGATATTCGCCAGAGCGGGCCGCGGGCGCCAGGGTCCGAGGGGGACAGGAAGATGATGTCCGACTGAGGAGGGGTGGATGAATCCGGTCAATCCGGACGCGGTCGAGTCGTCGGGGCAGGGGGCCCTGCTCGATCACGAGGCACGGCTGGTCTACGAGTGGGCGGTGCGGCACCGGGGGATCGACCACGCCGACCCGGCACGGATCGCCCTCGAGCTCGGGCTCACCGAGGAGGAGTGCCGGCAGGCCGTCGACCTGCTGGTGGCGCTCTGCCTGCTGGTCCAGCGCCCGGCGGCAGAGCCGGGCTGCTTCGCGGCGGTCGGACCGGAGGCGGCCGCGGCGCGGCTGACCGGGCAGGAGGAGGCACGGCTGCGCGCCGAGGAGGCAGAGCTGAGCCGGCGGCAGGCGGAGCTGGCCAGGTTGCGCGCCGACGTGGCCTCGCTGGGGCCGGTCTACCTGGCGGAGGGCGGCGGCTCGGACGGCTCGGTCGAGGTCCTGGAGGACATGCACGTGGTCCGCTCGGCCCTCACCTCCGCGGTGGGCGCCGCCAAGGACGAAGTGCTGGCGGTCCAGCCGGGTGGCGGGCACCCGAAGGCCGCCCTGATGGAGTCGCTCCCCCGCGACCTGGACATGCTGGAGCGGGGGATCCGGCTGCGGAGCGTGTACCAGCACCTGACCCGGTTCGACCCGCCCACCCGGTCCTACGCGGAGCTGATCATGGCCGCGGGGGCGGAGATCCGGACCCGCGCCGAGGTGCCGGCCCAGCTGGTCGTGGTGGACCGGGCCACCGCCTTCGTGCCGGCCCGGCTCGCCACCGGTGGGGCGCTGCTGGTCCGCGAACCGTCCTTGGTGGCCTACTTCGTCCGGCTCTTCGAGCACGAGTGGGGCCAGGCGATCCCGTACGACACCGCGCCGACCGCGGCCCGCACGGTGTCCCGCTCGGTCGAGGACGCGATCGCCGTGCTGCTCGCGGCCGGGGAGAAGGACGACACGATCGCCCGACGGCTCGGCATGTCGACCCGGACCTGTCGGCGCCACATCGCCGAGTTGCTGCAGCGCCTCGGCGCGCAGAGCCGGTTCCAGGCCGGCGTGCTGGCCGAGCGCGAGGGGCTGACCGTCCCGGTGGACGCCACGGCGCCGAGCTGAGGCGGCGTCGCCGTGCGGCCGTGCGTGACCAGGCCGTGGCAGGGCGGCGCGCGAAAAGCGGCTGCCCGTCGGGGTGGACCCGGCGGGCAGCCGCCAATGCGGACCGGCCGTTACTCCTCGACCGGCGCGTCCACCCAAAGGTGCGAGACGGTGCTGATGAAGCTGGGCAGCGCGTCCGGGGTCTCGACCGCCTCGAGCCCCTGCAGGGCGAGGATCTGCGACATCAGCGCACCGCCTCGTCCGAGACGGGCTGCTCGACGCGCATGTGCGCCTCGCTGCTCCAGTGGCTGTTGGTGTTCGTGGTGTAGAGCCCCGAACCGCTCTCGCTCTCGAGCCCCTGCAGGGCCAGGATCTGCGACATGACCCACTCCTTTCCGGTGATCGTCTCGGCCACCGCGAGGTGACCCTCGTGCTCCCCCGACGTCAGGGCCGGGGGAAATCCGTGATGCCGGGCAGCGGCACCGGGCCGAGCGCCGCCCCGTGCAGGGCGGCCAGGATCCCGGCCGCGCCGGTGGCCAGGTCCGCCGAGAGCCGCATAGAGCGGCGGCCCGGGAACGCGAGATGACCTTGGTGGTTCATCACATGCCACTCCAGCAGCCGCAGGTGGCGGTCGGCTCCGGCGCCGCGGCCGCTCCTGACCAGGTGCAGCAGCAGCCCGGCCCGGCCCTCGAACAGGCCCGGCGCGGCGACCAGGTCCGGGAGGCAGGCGCGGTCGGCGGCGGCCAGCGCCTCGGTGAAGCGGGTCGGCAGCCGGTCCGGGCCGGTGCGCCGGGCCAGTTCGGCGATCAGGCCCGCAGTGCCCGCCCCGCCCGCGGCCAGGTAGGGCAGCTTGCGGCGGTAGCGGTCCTCGATCAGGAAGAGCATCCCGTCGGTGAAATCCGCTTCGTCCAGCTCGCGGCCCAGCGCCGCCTCGGCCGCCCGCAGCCAGTCCGGCTCGCCGGTGTGCCCGTGCAGTCGCAGGAAGAGCGACGCCTGCCCGCTCCAGCCGTCCAGCAGGCCGCGCAGCCGTGGCGACCGCTCCTCCCGGGCCAGCTCGTGCCCGAGTGCCAGGGCCCGCTCGGCGAGGCGGTCCTGGCCGAGCGCGCCGGCCAGGTCGAGCAGCCCGAGCGCGATACCGGCCCGCCCGGAGCCGAGCCCCGGGTCGATCGGCAGGTCGCCGGCGAGCAGTCGCTCGACCAGCGCGCCGGCCGCCTGCGGCGCGCCCAGCCGGGCCAGTGACCAGGCGATGCCGGTCAGTCCGTCGTACAGTCCGGGTGGCAGGTCCGGTGCCGCGTTCGCCCTGGTCACCAGCCAGTCGACGTGCTCGGGCGGAACGGGCCGGCCGCAGGCCTGCAGCGCGTGGAGCACGCCGGCGGCGCCGTAGGACAGGCCCAGGCCTGCGTGGCCCGGCCCGAACTGTGCGACGTCGCCGGGGTAGAGACGGTCCGTCCGCTCCGGCGTGGCCATCGCCAGCACGCCTGCGGCCAGCGAGTCCAGCACCGGACGCCAGGCCTCGGTGTCCGCCGCCGGCGCCTGCGGCCAGGCCGGCCGCGGCGGCCCCGGGCGACGCTCGGTGGCTCCCGGCGGCAGCTGCCCGCCGGCCGCCCGGTGCAGCGCGTCGGTGACCTCGGCCCCGAAGCCGGATGCGACGGGGTAGCGCCGCGCGATCTCCCGGCCGGCCAGCTCGGCCTTGCCCGAGTCCAGCCCGAGCAGGTTGTTCAGCGGTAGGAACAGGTAGAGCCGCAGCGCGGCCAGCGCGTACGCGTCCACCGCCGTGCCGCGCCGGGCCGCGGTTGAGACGAAGCCGGTGGCGCCCAGCGGCGGAGCGGTGGCGTCGCCGGCCGGGAAGGTGATCTCGAAGTCGACCAGCGCGCAGCGCCCGTCCGGGCGGATCAGCACGTTGTTGGGGTGCAGGTCGCCGAAGACCAGCCCGCGCTCGTGCAGCACCGCCAGCACGCCGCTCACCTGGTCGATCACGTCGAGCGCCCAGGCGGTGTACTCGGTCAGCTCCGCCGGTCGCGGGTCGGGGTGGGCGAGCGGGCAGGTGCGGGTGAAGACGTCCTCCAGCCGCTCGCCCTCGATGTACTCCTCGACCAGGTAGTGGTGCTCCCAGACCTGCCGGTACTCGTAGAGCGCGGGCACGAAGTCGACGCCGGCCAGCGCCTCCAGCACCTGGCGCTCGCTCAGCAGCCGCTGTACGGCGTCCCTGCCGGTGTGGTCGAGCCCGGCGTGCGGGCGGGCCTCGCGCAGGACCACCTGGCGGCCGTCCCGTTGGTCGGTGGCCAGGTAGATCCCACCGCCGTTGGAGAAGTGAAGCGCCTTGGTCACCTCGAACGGGAAGTCGGCGGCCGTCTCGCTCTCCCGCTCGCGGTCGGCGGCCAGCTGGGCCGCGACGACCTCCGGCACCGGCGCCCAGTCCGGGACCGTGAAGACCGTGCCACGGGTGTCGGGCACCAACTCGCCGTCCGGCCCGCGCATGGCCGGCACCCGCTCGCCGTGCTCGTCGGTGCAGTAGCGCTCGGCGAACGAGCCGTAGCGCAGGTAGAGCGGGCCCTCCCGGTAGCGAAGGTCGCTGAGCACGTACGGGCCGGGGACGCCCTTGAGGACGGTGGACAGCTCGTCGAGCACCTGCTCGAGCCGGGCGTCGTCCTCCGGGTAGAGCGTGATCAGCTTGCCGCTGGAGCGCCGGTCGGCGTACTTGCCGTTCAGCGCCAGCACGGTGGCCCGGCTGCGCAGGAACTTCCAGGTCAGCTCCTGCTCCAGGCAGTACGCCAGGAGCTGGTCGATCACCCGCTCGGCCTCGTCCACGGTCGCCGAGACGTGCACCTTCCAGCCCTGCTCGGGCAGTCGGGCGTGCGGCGGCCGGAGGTGCACCCAGGGGCCGTGCTCGTGGCGCAGCCAACCCGGCGGCAGCGCGGCGGTGGCGGCGGCGAAGCGGTCGTCCGGGCGCTCGGCACGGGCGGGGTCGTCGTAGAACAGCGGGTCGGCGAGGCAGTGGCGCTCGTAGCGGTCGTCCATGGCGCTCGCCTCAGCCCGCGGTCCGCGGCCGGCTCCCGCCCGCGCCCCGCCCGGTGGTCGCCCAGGTGTCGGATGTCGTCGTCAAGGGAGTTCCCCCGGTGCAGTGGGCCCCGCCGACTGCGGGCTGCCTTCGACCCTGCCAGCCGCGGGCAGCGCGGTCGACGGATCCGATCCGCCACCTTCGTGCCAGGCAGCTTGTGGACGGATGGAGAGGAGGCGGCCCGCGGGTCTGCCCGTTCCCGTCCCGCCGGAAGGTGGCTCTCCCGAGCGGCGGCGGCTGATCTCGTGCGCGGGGGTGGCGACTTCGGCGAGCGTGCCGCCGAAGCGGTCAGGTGTCCCGCGTCGGACGGTGGATGCATGCAGCGAGCTGGCAGAGGTCGTCGGCAACGCCCGCCCTTGATGCCGACGGACGATCTCAGTGCACCGCGCAGCCACAAGTGGTGACGGGGATTCACATCCCTGCCGACAGCATTTGGACGACCGAGAATCCAGCACCTTCGAGAAGGCGTCGGGCGCACAGCGGATGCCCTTCGGGGAGCGCGGGAGATTGGCCACTCGAGAGCGCACCGAAATCGCTGGCGTGATTCGCCGAGAGGCTTCCGGAAGGCGGCTCCCTTCGACTGTCCGCCGGGCAGGGGGTGCTGGGCTCCCGAGCCCGCCAGGTCCCCGGTGGCGCCCGCCTCGGAGGCCCGCGCGGGGCGATGACCGCCGGTTTCCCCCAGCGAGATCGTTTGAGTTCGCGCCCAGACGCCCGTTTCGACTCATTGACACTCATCGCGTCCAGCCCCATTGCTGTTAGCACCAAAGGCGCCCAGACCATATGAAACTGACGAATGACCACCTCTCGACCCATATTTCACCGTTTCTGCTGATGCGTCAGATGAGAAAGCAAGCTTTGCGCACTCGTTACCGCCCATGAGAGCTGCCTCCCCCTACATTTGCCTGAGCGCAGCCAAGGTCCTGTGCCGATGACACCCCCCATGTCTCCGAGGCAGCACCACGGGCCTCCTCCACCCCCACGGAGAACCCATGTCGATACGCCGTTGCACCGCTGTGTCCGCCGCCGTCCTGGCCGTTCTCGGCAACGCCGTACCGGCGCTCGCCGCCTCCGGCTCCCTGCCGCTGCAAGCGCCGATGGCATCCGCCGCACGACCGCACGTGGTCGGCCTGCACGGCGGCGTTGGGCGCGACAGCACCAGCAGCAACTGGTCGGGATACGCCGCGACCGGCTCCAAGTTCACCAGCGTCACAGCGAGTTGGGTCCAGCCCGCGGGCAAGTGCACCAGCGCCACCACGTACTCCAGCTTCTGGATCGGCCTCGACGGTGACGGCAGCAACTCCGTCGAGCAGACCGGCAGCGAGGTGGACTGCTCGGGCGGCTCCCCGCAGTACTACTCCTGGTACGAGATGTACCCGGCCTACCCGGTGAACTTCAGCGGCACCGTCCGCCCCGGCGACCACTTCACCGCGAGCGTCACCACCAACGGCAGCGGCTCCTTCACCCTGAAGCTGTCGGACACCACTCAGGGCTGGAGCCACACCGTCAACAAGACGCTGAAGAGCGCGGCTCTGGCCTCCGCCGAGATCATCGCCGAGGCACCCTCCAGTGGCACCGGCGTGCTCCCGCTCACCAACTTCGGCACGGCAAGCTTCACCAGCGCCACCGCCAACGGCCAGCCGATCGGCAACTTCTCGCCCGACCAGATCAACATGGCATCGGGCAGCACCACCAAGGCCACCACCTCCACCCTCTCCGGCGGCGGGAACTTCTCGGTGACCTGGCAGCACAGCTGACCGTCCCGCCCCGATGACATGTTGTCGGCCAGGGTCCACGGCAGCTCGCGCAGCAACAGCCGCGCCCCGCGTCACCTCGGCGCAGGCGTCGGCGAACCCGGGATCGGCATCCCACCCCAGGCCCGGTGAGCGGGCCCGGTCACCTCGCCTGCGGGTCGGTGACCTGGCCGAGGAAGACCGGCCGGCCCGAGGCGGTGTCCCGGATCAGGAACAGGAACGGCCGGTCGATGTGGAGTTGGACGGCCTTCGTCGGGGCCGCGGCGCCCGGCACCATGACGACCCCACTGCCGGCCGCGGCCACCGTGCCGTCCTCGTCCACCTGGATGGTGGCCTTCTGCACCACAGCGCCGACCTTGAGCCGCTCGGACGTCCCGGGCCCGAGGAGGCCGGTGAAGTCGGCGCGGTTGTCGAAGGCCGCCTGGACGCCGAGCACGTGCAGGGCGGGGACGAGGTCGTCGGACGTGTCGAAGTGGAACTTCGGCAAGGTGAGGTCGATTTGCCGCTCGCCGAGCCCGCCGAGGATCCGGTCGAGCTGGGCCTGGTCCAGCGCCTTGCTGAAGGCGGCGAAGCCGCCCTGCGCGGGCACGATCAGATCCATCGCCAACCCGCTCTTCGCGTAGGGGAGTTCGACGGCCTGCCAGGGTTCGCCGAGGATGCCGCCGGAGCCTTCGGCGTAGCGGAAGGTGCTGTTCTGGCTCATCGTGCTGACCGCTGGGGTGGAGCCGTCGAGGCGGTGGAACGGCTGGTCCGAGGTGTGCGCGTGCTTGAACGGAGAGGCCCACTTCGCCTTGAGGTAGAGGGCGTCGGTTAGCGCCAGCCGGGTGTCCTTGGTGATCTGCTTCTCGCTGAAGAGGTCCTTGATCCGGCCGTCGGTGGCCTTCTCCACGGCCTGATTGACCTTCGTGCGGGAGCCGTCCGGGTCCTTCTTGAAGTCGGTGGTGTGCACGCCGGTGTCGAAGGCGGCGGCGAGAGTGGCGAGGTACGCCTGGGCGAGTGGGAAGCCCTGCTGGGCCCAGAGGTCGTCGGTCTGGCGCAGGGTGAGCCCGTCGGTGGGCGGGATGCGGCGGTCCAGTGCCCCGGCGGCGAGCGCGTACTGCTGTGGGGTGAGATCGGTGTGCAGGGCCCTGGCGAGTTCGTCGGCGGTGGCACCGCGGGCGCCGGGCAGCACCATGGCGAGCGCGGTGGCCAGGCCAGACGGGGAGAGGACGAGGTTGCGGCTCGCGCCGTCGGACGTACCGGCGAGGGCGTGCAGGAGGTCCAGGCCGAAGGCATTGGTGGCGGCGGAGACCGCGGTGACCTGTGCGGGGTCGACCGGAGCCGGGGTGGCGGGCGCGGAGGCCCGGACCACCACGGGGGCGGTGTCGCTGCTACCGCAGCCGGTGAGCAGCGGAGCGGCGAGCGTGGCGCCGAGGAGCAGGGCCGCGCTGCGGCGGTTCCCGGAACTGCGGTTCGTCATGGCCCTTCGACGTGACGGGGGCGGCGACGGTTCCCCGCTGTCCGAGCTCGGTCACCACGGCCGCCCGCCCGCTGCAACCGCCTTGGGGAGTCCTGGTTGTTGTGCCAGAGGACGGCGGCGTTCGACCTCGCGGCATCGCGGTGAAGCCGTCCGGGAGGCGCGGCCGCTGCCGACCGAACTGCGGCCCGTCAACCTACGATCAGTACAGCCGGTAGCCGCCGCAAGCCGAAGGCAAGTAGGCAGACGGCAGAGGGCAGAGGGCACAAGGCTTGACGGTGCGTCTGAAGAATTCGCGCCGAGACGCACCGTCATTTTCGGCAAATCTGAAGGCCGTTCCAGCATCTGCGACGCTTCAAGCCACCGCTGTCCCCCTAGAAGGGCTGCTCAGGACACGTCCAGGCGCTCGAGCGACCGGTCGAAGGAGTCGCAGAAGGCGCGACGGAGCAGCGGTTACACCGATCCGACGTACTCCGTTCAAGCTCCGATTACCCCATCATGGAACGGTGTCCGGCGCGCCTACGCGCGTAGCACCGTCCTCTGTCACCCCACAGCACGAGGAGACTGACTCATGCTCAGATCGAGATGCACCATCCGCCCGCTAGCCCTGACCGCCGCCTCTCTGGCAGCGATCGCCGGGATGACCGCCGTACCCCACCGCGCTGCGGCGGCGACGCCGGCCGCCACGACCACGCAGCACCGGATCCTGTTCGACAACAGCAAGGCCGAGACCGCCGGCAACGCGGACTGGATCATCAGCACCAGCCAGCCGGACCCGCTCGGGCAGAACGCCAACCCGCAGTCCGAGACCGACTGGACGGGTGCCATCTCCAGCTGGGGCGTGGCCCTCCAGAAGACCGGCCAGTACAGCCTGAAGACCCTGCCGAGCGGTTCCACCATCACCTACGGCACCGGTGGAGCGCTGGACCTCGCCAACTTCGACGAGTTCGTGCTGCCCGAGCCGAACATCCGGCTGAGCGACGCGGAGAAGACCGCGGTGATGAAGTTCGTCCAGAACGGCGGCGGCCTCTTCCTGATCTCCGACCACACCGTCAGCGACCGCAACAACGACGGCTGGGACTCCCCCGCGATCATCAACGACCTGATGACCACCAACTCGGTCGACAGCAACGACCCGTTCGGGCTCTCGGTCGACCTGCTCAACATCCAGACCGACAACCCGACCGCGATCAACGACGCCACCGACCCCGTGCTGCACGGGCCCTTCGGCACCGTCACCGGCAGCATCATCCGCAACGGAACCACCTTCACCCTCAAGCCCGCCGACAACCCCTCGGTCAAGGGCATCGTCTACCGCACCGGCTACTCCGGAACCACCGGCGCCTTCTTCGCGACCAGCACCTTCGGCAAGGGCCGGCTCGCCCTCTGGGGCGACAGCTCGGCCATCGACGACGGCACCGGCACGGCGGGGAAGACCCTCTACGACGGCTGGAACGACCCGGCCGGCACCGATGCCGCGCTCGCCCTGAACGCCAGCGCCTGGCTCGCCTCGGGCAGCGGCGGCACCACGGCCGGCAGCGTCAGCCTCACCAACCCCGGTGCCCGGACGGCCACCACCGGCAGCGCCACCAGCCTCCAGCTCTCGGCCACCGACACCGCCGGGGGCAGCCTGAGCTACACCGCGTCCGGCCTCCCCGCCGGCCTGAGCCTCAACTCCTCGACCGGGCTGATCAGCGGCACCCCGACCACCGCCGGGACCTACTCCGTGACGGCCACCGCGACCGACTCCACCGGTCCGTCGTCCTCCGCCACCTTCACCTGGACCGTTCAGCCCTCCGGCGGCAGCGGCTGCGCCGCGGCCCAGCTGCTCACCAACCCGGGCTTCGAGGCCGGTTCGACGGCCGGCTGGACGGAGACCAGCACCGGCGGCAGCAGCACCATCAACAGCAGCTCCAGCGAGCCGTCGCACTCCGGCACGTACGATGCCTGGCTGGACGGATACGGCAGCACCAACACCGACACGCTCGCCCAGACGGTGACCCTGCCGGCCGGCTGCACCAGCTACGACTTCAGCTTCTGGCTGCACATTGACACCGCCGAGCCCGGCACCGCCGCGTACGACAAGCTGACGGTGACCGCGAACGGCACCACCCTGGCGACCTACTCCAACGTCAACGCCGCCGCCGGCTACCAGCAGCACGGCTTCAACCTGGCCGCCTACGCCGGCCAGACCGTGACCCTCAAGTTCAGCGGCATCGAGGACTACACCAAGCAGACCTCCTTCGTCCTCGATGACACCGCGGTCAACGTGTCGTGACCGAGCGCCGGTTGCCCTCCGCTCCGGAGGGCAACCGGCGTTCGTGGTCGGACCCTGCGCCTGCCGACGACCTCGTCCACGCTGATGGCTCGACGGCCGGGGAGGCCGGTCGGGCGGTATCAACGCCGGGCGGTCGCGGTGATGTTGTAGCTGATGATGTGGCTGCTCGTGGTGAACGCGGTGACCGTCGCGGGGGTGGTGGCCGGATCCTGATCGTCATGGGAAGTCATCGAGCCCCGCAGCATTCCGACTTGGCGCAGCTCCTGCGTGCCTTGCGAGCCCGGCTGCAACCGGAGCAGGTCGGCCCGCCACGCGTGGGACGCCTGGCCGGGCGAACTCCCTTGCCCGCCCGGGTGTCCACGCCATCGCGGGCTGACGCTCTCGATGGCAGTTCGCCGCACCGCCGACTGGCCGTGGCCCGTCAGCACGGGCGCGTCCCTGGAACTCGGCCACGAAGGATCGGTTTCGGGAAACCTGGATACCCTGCGGAAGGAGGGAGGTACGCTGCCTCGGACGCCGATCGAGGTGGCGTCTTCGTCGACGGCCTGAGTTGTGTTGGGGTGTGTGGTTCGTGTTGGTTTCCGGCAGGGTTCTGAGGTTCGACGACGTCCGCGGGTACGGTTTCATCGCGTCCGACCTGGGTGGTGAGGACGTCTTCATGCACGCGAACGACCTGATGGAGGAGAAGTACCTGTTCCGTTCCGGGGTGCGAGTCGAGTTCGAACTTCAGGACGGCGATCGCGGCCCGGTCGCGTCTCAGGTCCGGCTTCTCGACTCCGCCGGATCCGACGGCTCGGCAGCGAAGCCGGCACCACAGCGGCGACTGCTCCGCTCGGGCGACCTCGCGAGCGCGGGCGCAGGCGCGGGCGCAGGCGCGAGCAGCGGCGCGGGCGCAGGCGCAGGCGCGAGCAGCGGCGCGAGCGATGCGCTGCCGACCGCCGACTTCCGGCAGCAGTTGACCGAACTCCTCCTCGAGGAAGTGCCGACACTGACTTCCGCCCAGATCCTTCAGATCCGGGAAGCCGTCATCGCGTCCGCACAGTCACGCGGCTGGGTCGCGGCCTGACTCATCGCCTCTACCGGATGGCCGATGCCCTCGCCCGTCCGAATCGCACCCGGGTGAGCGTCGAGTCCGCCTGATCCGGCCCCCGGCCGGTTTCAGGCGGACTCGATCCGCTCGACGATCAGCTCCCGCAGTTCTCCGGTTCTCGGCAGGTGGAGTCCGGCTTCGGCGGCGGCCCTTGGCATCCGGTTCCGGATGGGCGCCGGCCGCGAACGGGGGGAGACCGCTGAGCGCACGCCAGGAGCCCCTGGGGGCCTGCCCTCGTCCGCCGCTCCGCCTCCCTGGCGAGACCGAGGAGTCGGCGCATCACGCACCCCCGCGAGCCGTCCCGGCGCATCGGCTGGACGGACACGTCGCATCCACCGGGGCCAACCCGTCCTGCCGGACGGTGATGCCGGCTACCACCGAGAGGGCCGGTCGACCCGGAAGTAGTGGCCCTTCTCCAGATCGTCGACGAGCCCAGGACCGGTCGGCTGCCACCCCAGCAGCTCACGGGTCAGCGCGCTCGAAGCCGGGCTGTCCACCGCGAGGAGGCTGGCCAGCCAGCCGAAGTGCTCACCCGCGTCCTCGCTGGAGACGGCGGCCACCGGGAGGTCGAGCTGCCGGCCGATCACCTCGGCGACGGCACGGATCGGCACGCCCTCGTCGGCGACCGCGTGCAGCATCGATCCCGCCGGAGCCGTCTCCAGCGCCAGCCGGAAGAGGTGCGCGGCATCGGTCCGGTGCACCGTCGGCCAGCGGTTGGACCCGTCACCGGGGTAGCCGGAAACGCCCTTGTCGCGAGCGATGGCGACCAGGGTCGCCATGAAGGCGTGATCTCCCTCGCCGTGCACCGTCGGGGGGAGTCGCACGACGGACGAGCGGACGCTGCGGGAAGCGAGGGCGAGCGTCGCCCGGGCATTGGCCATTCGAGTCTGCACACCGCTGATCAGCGACGCCGCCGCCCCGGAGTCGGGCCCGAGCCCGTCGGCTTCGGTCATCACCCGCCCCGGTGCGAGCCCGAGCATCCCGGAGGCGATGACGAACGGTCGATCAGATCCCGCGAGCGCCTCTCCGAACGCCTCGATGGCGCGGCGATCCGCATCGGCAGCGCCCTGGAAGTCCCCCGAGAAGGCGATGTCGTGCTTGAACGCGAGGTGGATCACACCGTCCGAGGCGGCAGCCGCACTCCGCAGGCTGTCGAGATCGTCAAGAGTGCCGCGGTGCACCTCGGCCCCGGCCTCGGTGAGGGCGGCGGCCGAGGCGTCCGAGCGGGCGAGCCCGACAACCTGATGGCCCGCGCCGATGAGCTCGGGTACGACGGCGGAGCCGATCCAGCCGGACGCTCCGGTGACGAGGACACGCATGAGAAGACCTCCAGGTGAGTTCTGGATCCCTGCAAAGGCATGCGCGACGACAGGTCGCGATGTCAGGGACTGTCATCACTCCCAGCATAGCTCTGATGTCAGTCACTGTCATCAGCTAGGATTCAGCACATGGGGCGATGGGAGCCAAACGCGCGCGGCCGGCTCGAACAGGCGGCACTGGAGCTCTACATCGAGCGCGGGTACGAGCAGACCACGGTGGCGGAGATCGCCAAACGGGCCGGGCTGACGGAGCGGACGTTCTTCCGGCACTACGCCGACAAGCGCGAGGTCCTGTTCGCGGGCGCGGGCGCGTTGCAGGACCTCTTCGTGAGCACCGTCGCCGAGGCACCTGATTCCGCGGCGCCGATCGAGGCGGTGGGCGCGGCCCTCGAGGCCGCCGCCGTCGTGCTCCAGGAGCGCCGCGACAGCGCCAGGCAGCGTCAGACCGTCATCGCCGCGAACGCGGAGCTCCGAGAACGGGAACTGATCAAGCTCGCGTCGCTGTCCGCGGCACTCGCCGAGGCACTGCGTCAGCGCGGCGTCGCGGACACGGCCGCAGGTCTGGCCGCCGAGGCAGGGATCGCCGTATTCAAGATCGCGTTCGAACGCTGGCTCGACGAAACCGGCCGGCGGAGCCTGGCGCAACTCATCCGGGAGTCGCTCGGCGAGCTCAGAGACGTGACGGCGGGCCGCCCGTCCGCAGAGCGCTGACCGGCTTCCCCCTCTACGAGGAGTTCGAACTCCGCGCCGCGATCCGACCGCTCCGGGGGAAAGGGCTCTTCGGCCCCCGGGACGCCGCTAGCGGCGGCACGAAGCCGCGAGGAACAGCAACAGGAGCGCGATCGCCGCTATCTGGAGGCAGCCACGGCCTCCGACCGGATCCCTCCGGTCGACCTCGACATCGCCACCAGGGGGAACACCGGGGTGCCGCTTGGCATAGTGCTCGACCTGCTGCTGCTCGCCCTGGGACTCGGTGAGCCACGGTGTCTTGAAGCTGCACTCACCGCACCAGTAGCGGTACGCCATGCTGACTCCTCGGATGTCGCCATGCGCGGTTGTCCTCTCCACCGCCGGCACGGTGCGGTCGATCGGCGGGTGGCAACCAGACCTGGCCCGTTGCCCGACCGTCCGGGCCCTCGCCTCCCACCCTCCGCGGCCCTGCACCTGCCGCTGCCCGTGCAGCCACCTGTCACTGATCGTGGAGTCCGCGCTGATCTGCGGACAGGCCAAGGCACCGGCCAGATGTGACCGGTCGTCACGATAGGCTCGCCAGCGGCCATACTGGCGAGTAGGGAGGCGACCCGGTGACAGATCAGCTCGGCCCGCTGCTACGTCGGCTGCGCCATCAGGCCGGGCTGACGCAGGAGCAGGTGGCGGAACGTTCCGGGGTGAGCGTTCGCACCATTCGCCGGCTGGAGACCGGCAAGTCCACCGATCATCGGCTGGGAACGGTGAACCTGCTGGCGGATGCCCTCGATGTCGGGCACGAGGACCGCCGACGGCTGGCGGCCACGCTCGCGAGATCGCAGGATGCAGTGGCTTCCGGGGCACCCGAACCCGATCCCGTACCACCCGTGTTGGTGGCCGATCCACCCGAATCAATGGCGGCTCCGCCCGAGTTGGTGACTGTTTCGGCCGAACCGATGGCTGGCTCGGCCGAGTTGAACGCCGATTCACCGGAACAGGTCGACGGGCCTCCTCCGCCCGCGGTCCCCTCGCCATTGCCGGTACCCGGTGCGCTCGCCGACGCCGCGCAGGAGCTGGCGAGGGAGGTCAGGCGTCGCTGGCGGCGCGAGGAGGAGCAGCGCCGGGTCCACGACCCGTTTCCGCTGCCGGTCCGGTGGCAGCAGGCGCCCGCCGGCCTGACGGACCGGCAGGAGAACATCCAGCGTCTCGGACCGGGCGCGGTGCCGCGCCAGGTGGACCTGAGCGGTGACCTGCGGAGCGTGGCCGAGGTCTACCGGCGGATCTCCTCCGGCCGGTTGGTGATTCTCGGCCGGGCCGGCTCGGGCAAGTCGATCCTCACGATCAGGTTCGTCCTGGACTTTCTCGAAGCCTCGCCCGTTCCCGGCCGGGTACCGGTCATCTTCAGTCTCGGTTCCTGGGACCCGACGGCCATCACGCTCCGGGACTGGCTGATCGGCCGGCTGCTGCGTGACCACCCGCACCTGGCCCGCAGGAGCCCCAGCGGGTCGACCATGGCCTCCGCGCTGGTCGACGCCGACCTCATCCTCCCGGTCCTGGACGGGTTCGACGAGATCGCGGAAGGCCTGCGCCGCGAGGCACTCGAGGCACTCAACGCCACCTCGCTCCCGCTCGTTCTCACCAGCCGGCGCGGCGAGTTCGCCGAAGCCGTCCAAGCGGCGCACGCACCAGTGGTCTGGGCGGCCGGCATCGAGCTCACCGACCTCGCCATCGACGACCTCGTGACCTACCTGCCCCGGACCGCTCGAACCGTCGGTCACGGCAACGGCAACGGCCACGGCGGCGACCACGACGGCGACGGCGGGACCGGGGCGGTGTGGGACGTCGTCCTCGGGGAACTGCGCAGGGAAGCCCCGGCGAGCGCGCCCCTTGCCGAGGTGCTGACCACCCCGCTCATGGTCATCCTGGCACGCACCATGTACAGCGAGACGCCCGGCCGGGATCCGGCCGAACTGCTGGACACCACACGGTTCCCCACCAGGAAGTCCCTGGAGGAGCACCTGCTGGCGGGCTTCGTGCCGGCCGTCTACCGGCGCCGCGTCCCCGAGCGGACCGAGGACGGCCAACGACGCCGGCAGCCGAACCGGGACTCTGACCGCGCCCGGCACTGGCTCGGCTACCTCGCCCACCACTTGGTCCGGCTCGACCACGACCGGCAGGACCTCGCCTGGTGGCAGATCGGCGACTCGCTGCCGCGCTCGACCCGCGTCATGGCCGTCGTGCTGGCGACCGCGCTGTGCATCACCCTGTCCGACTGGCTGGTCTGCCCGTTCGTCACCCGGCTCGGGATCGGCGAGATCCTGCTGCAGGGGAGCCTCATGGGGCCGGTCGCCGGACTCGCCTTCGGAGCCGTGTACGCAGTCATGATCGCGTACGGCGGCGGGACCGCCTTCGAACCGGCGCGCGTGCGGCTGCGGCTGCCCGGCGCCCACAGCCGCATCAGCCGTCGGCCGGTCCACACGTTCACCGGCCGTTTCGGCAACGGTCTGTTCGGCGGATTCGTCATGGGCGTCGGATTCGCGTGCGCGCTCGCCCTCGAACGCGCGGTGTACCCGGGGATCCCGCTCGACAACCCTGCCTTGGTCGAGGACACCCTGATCAACATGCTGGCCTTCGGGCTGATCTTCGGCTCGGCCGCCGGGCTGGTCTTCGGGCTCACAGCCGCACTCGAGGCGCCTGTGGACGTCACCTCCGCCGCCACTCCGGTCGGCCTGCTGTCCGCCAACCGCACCACGGTCGGCCGGCAGGTCCTCGTCCTGGCGCCACTGCTCACCCTCGCGATCTCCCTCGGCGGGCGCCTGGTCGTCGACCTGCTCCAGGGCCCGCTCGGACCGCTGAACTGGGGGCTGTCGGACGGGCTCCTCATCGGTGCGGTCGGCGGGCTCGGGGGTTCGGTCTCCTACGCCCTCGCCTTCACCGCCTGGGGGCAGTGGGTCCTGCTGTCCCGTGGCTGGCTGCCGTTGACCGGCAAGCTGCCCTGGGACACGGTTGCCTTCCTGGACGACGCGTACCACCGCGGAGTGCTGCGCCAGACCGGCGCGGTCTACCAGTTCCGCCACGTCCGGCTGCAACACCACCTCGGCCACACGTTCCGCCAGCAGCAGGCCAACTACATGCCGGCCAGGTTCCACTCCGCGCAGAACGGACCCTCCTGACGGCCGGGGCGTGTCGTCCACCGAGGAGGCGCGGCGGCGTGCCGGGCTGACTCACCACCTGACACCCCACCGAGCCGGCGCGCAAGGCCGGTGCTTACGGCCGCCGGCGGGCCTTCCGTGACGACCGGTCATAGATGGCCGGTGCCTTGGCCTGTCCGCGGAACCGCACGAGCACCACCATCGGAGCTACCCGGTCCGCGGCACCGGCGTCCGGAGCGACCGGCCTGGAACCGCGGACGCCGCGCACGGTGTGCGGGGCCGCATAACTCCTTGCGGCTCACGAGGCGGATCACATCCGCTGCCGCCCGCTCACCTCCCCGGCGCCGCGTCAACTCACCGCAGTGCCGGGACCATCCATAGATCGAGGAGTCCGATGAAGTCCCTACGTCTGACCGCTGTCGGCGCGACTCTGGTGCTCGCCGCGCTGGCCGGTGCCGGGCCGGCGAACGCGGGCGCGTCGACCGCGGCCGGCATCCTCCAGGTCGGGGCCCAGCAGGGCGTCGCCGACGGATACCCCGGCGTGATCGGCCTGGTGCGCCAGGGCGACACCACCCAGTACGTGCACGCGGGTGTCGGCGACCTCAGCACCAAGGTGCCCGCCGACCCCAAGGCCCGGTTCCGGATCGGCAGCAACACCAAGGCGTTCACCTCCACCGTGCTGCTCCAGTTGGAGGCCGAACAGCGGCTCTCGCTCGACGACACCGTCGGCAAGTGGCTCCCCGGCGCGGTCAACGCCAACGGCTACGACGGGACGAAGATAACGATCCGCCAGTTGCTCAACCAGACCTCCGGCCTGCCCGATTACGCCAAGGACCCCGGCTTCTCCCTGACGTACGCCATCAACGCCAATCCCAACCAGCCCTGGCCGCCGCAGACCCTGGTGAACCTCGCCCTCGCGCAGCACAAGCCCACCTCCGCGCCGGGCCAGCAGTGGAACTACTCCAACACCAACTACGTGCTGGCGGGCATGGTGATCAAGGCCGTCACCGGCAACGACCCGGCCACCGAGGTCCAGCACCGGATCATCGAACCGCTCGGCCTGCACGACACCGGCTTCCCGACCGCCGATCCGGCCCTGTACGGCAACTACCTGCACGGGTACGAGTATCCGGTGGTCGGCATCGTGATCAGGGACGTCACGGCCTCGGACGTCCAGATCTTCGGCCCCGCCGGAGCGATCGTGTCGACCCTGGACGACCTGGCCACCTTCTCCCGGGCGCTGCTGACCGGAAAGCTCCTGCCGCCGGCGCAGGAGGCCGAGCTCAAGACCACCGTCCCGATCGCCGGTGGCAGCACGGCCGGCTACGGGCTGGGCATCTTCCACGAGCAGCTGCCCTGCGGCCAGTGGGTCTGGGGCCACAACGGTGCCGTGCTGGGCTACTTCAGCGACTGGCTGGCCAGCGAGGACGGCACCAAGCAGGTGGTCCGCGCCAACAACGAGTTCCACCTGCTCTCCGGGACGAAGGGCCAGCAGGACACCGGAAACGCCACGGTCAACGCCTTCTGCGCGCTCTGACCCGCTGACCGGACCGCAGCCCTTCGACCCTGCTGGCGGCCCGCCCGGTACTCCGGACGCGGGGCGCACCGGGCGGGCCGCACTGGCACACCGGGCGGCAGCGGAGGACTGACGGCCCGGCCGAGCGGGACCCGCTCCCGCACCGTGAATGTCACCCGCGTTCCGAAAGGACGACCATGAAGTCACTTCTACCCACCTGGCGACTGCACGCGAAAGCAGCCGTCGCCGCCGCGGCGATGTCCCTGGCCGCGCTGCTCGGGGCCGCACCCGCACACGCCGACACGGCCGGCGTTCCGACGTTCGCCGACGGCTTCGGCCTGACCCAGGTCGGCGCCCCCGAGGTGCACTCGAGCACCGACTTCACCATCACCGTGACCACCCGGCAGCTGTCCGGCGAGCACAAGATCCGCGTCTTCCTTCCCCAGGGCTACGGAGCGGACCCCGGCAAGCGGTGGCCGGTGGCGTACTTCCTGCACGGCGGGGGCGGCACCGTGGACGACGCCGCGGCCGCCCCCGCGCTGCACTCGGACTCGATGATCACCGTGGTGCCGGACGGCGGCCTGAAGGGCTGGTACGCCGACTGGGCCATGCAGAACACCACCGTGGGCGCGGCGAACTGGCAGACCTTCCACACCACCCAGGTCGTCCCCTTCATCGATGCCAACCTGCGCACCGTCGCCGACCGGTCCCACCGGGCCGTCGTCGGCCTGTCGATGGGCGGCTACGGCGCACTGCGCTACGCCGAGGTCCGTCCCGACCTGTTCGGCCACACCGCCTCCCTGTCCGGCGGCATCGACTTCGGCATGGCGGCGGTCCGCACGGCCGTCCTGGCCACGGAACTCAACGTCACGGGCGCGTGGTGCGCCGTGAGCACCTCCACCCCTGCGGGTACCGGCCGGTGCACCGGTTACGGGCCCTACGTCGACAGCGACGCGATCTTCGGCTCGCCGTACCCGGTCTTCAACGCGGACCACATCTGGAACGAGGTCAACCCCGCCGCCACCGCCAACCTGGCCAGGCTCGGCGGAACCGACATCACGCTCTACACCGGCAACCAGTGGCCCATCGACCACTTCACGGAGATCGCCTCCAACACCGTCAAGACCCGCCTGGACCAGCTCCGCATCCCCAGCCGCCTGGTCGACTACGGCAACGGCTCGTCGCTCTCCCCCACGTGCGACGGCGGCCACGACTACGGCTGCTGGGCTCCCGCACTCGCCGACTACATCACGCGGCTCCAGGCCGCGTTCACCGCGGCGAGCTGAACCCTCCACCGGCTGACGGCCCTTCGGCATCCGGTCGCCCCCTTGGGCGCCTGGATGCCGAAGGGCCGTCGCGTCCGGGCGGACGGTCCGGTCGAGGAAGGCGTCAGCCCGCCCGCCGGGGGGCGGGCTGCTCCAGCAGGCCCCGGGTTCAGGCCGATCCGTCGTCCCACCGGAACTCCGGGCGGATCCCCCGCTTGATCAAATCCTTTCCGACCATCTGGAGCTGGAACATCGCGGCCACGTTCGGCGGCGCGCCGTTCTTTGATGCCGGAGGGGCGGTCCGCGTGACGGCCCGCGACGCGGCCTGCCCGTCCTGGACGGATGCGGGAGCCGGCGGGATTCGAACCCGCGGACGGGCTCGGAGCAGGTCCGCCCCTCCCCCATCGATCGCCACCCGGGGTTCCTCCGGGTGGCGACCGCAATGGGCCGCTCTGCCACGGCCCGCATCCTGCGGGACTGCGCGATCCCGCTGCGGCGATCGTAGGGAAGCCCGCCGGGACGGCGCCACCGGGTTTGCCGGGAGCGGTACCGAAAGGCCACGGACCGGTCGGGAGCGCCCGGGAGGAGAGATCACTGCAGGATGTTCACCGCGCGGGCGACCACCAGCACCACCGTCAGCAGCGAGATCGTCGACTGCGTCATCATCAGCATCTTGGCCCAGCGCGAGAGCGGCATGGTGTCCGTCGGGCTGAAGGCCGTCGCGTTGGTGTAGGCGACGTACAGATAGTCGAGGAAGCCCGGCTCCCAGGAGGGCGGGGCGATCTCCGGCTGCTGCATCTGCGGGAAGAGCAGGTCCGGGTGGTCCGCGGTGCCGAGAGCGCGGGCGGCCGGACCGCCACGGTCCCACTCCCAGTACCAGAGCCCGAAGGCGATGACGTTGGTCGCCCAGATCGCGCCACCCGTGACCAGCAGCTCGGTCGCGTCGGAGCCGCCGGCCCCGCCCACCAGCTCGCCCACCAGCTTCACCGCCGACCAGCCGTTGGCCAGGCTGATCGCCGCGACCAGACTGAGGCTCACCGCGCGCAGCGCCTGCGTGCTGAAGTCGAGCCGGCGGTGGGGGTGCATCACCACCAGGGCGCAGAGCAGGCCCAACTCCAGCGCCGGCAGCATCCAGCCCGGATGGATCGTCAACCGGGCGGGCAGGACGAGTTGCAGGCCCACCGCCACCAGGATCGCGACCGTCACCGCCCAGCGCTGCTCCGCCTCGGTCGCGGTGCGCCAGGCGGGACGGACGGCCGGCGAGGCGCCGGCCGGCGGGGCGGCGGTGGTGGTGGAGATCAGCGCTTCGAGCCGGTCGAGGCGCTGGTGGAGCGCGGCGGCGAGCTCGGGGGTGGCGCCGGGTGCGGCGGGCCTGCCTGGCCCGGCGGGCTGCTCGGCGTCATCATGCTGTTCGTTCGCGGGACTGGGACTCATGGCGATCATTGTGGAGTGTCCGCCCGGCCTCCGGGAGGCCCGGCCGATTCCGGATCGCGGGACGGGCGTCAGCCGCTTCGGGGACGGGACTCGCGGCCTGTCGGCAGATCCGTCCGGCTTCGATCGGCAATCCCCGTTGAACAGCGGGGGTTGACACACGAGCACCTGGCCGAAAGGACTGACGTTCGACCAACTCCCTCCGGCGGTGCGGTGGGCGGACGAATCACCGCTCGGTACCGGTGCGGGCACGGTAGTTGGGGTCCTCCTGCCCCGGGCCGTCGAATGCCGGCCGGTCACGGCCGTCGTACGCCGTCCTCCGGCTCCGGTTTCCCCCGTACCCGGGTCGTCCGGGCCTCCCGTTGGGACCGGGCCACCCACCATCCGGCCAGGACGACGAGCGCGCCCACCCCGATCCTGATCAGCACGCTCTCCGCGTCCGCCGGTGAGCGGTGCACCCATTCCCAGGTGAGATAGCCCAGCGCGGCGGCGACGAGCACGGCGAGGACCGCGAGACGCCGTCCCACCCCGCGGGCTCCCCTGGTAAGCAACGCCGCCGCGGAGGACCCGGAGAGCAGCAGGAGCACACCGGCGAGCGTGAAGGCCATCGGCAGACCGGGCACGAAGAGGGCGCACGCGAGGAGTACCCCGCCGGCGGCGACGGCGAGTTCCACCGCCCGGGTGCCGAAGCGGCTCCGGCGGGTGAGGAAGGAGACCATGCCCCAGACGGCCAGGGTGTAGCCGCGGAAGGCGGCGAGGACCATGCCGACCGACTTGGTCCCGTGCGGGCCCGGGGCGTGCGCGGTGGCCTGCCGGGGCTTGAACGCGGTCACGGTGTTGGCGGCGGCCGCCGCCGCGTGGGCGACCGTACGGGCGAAGGTGTCGCTGCCCATGTCGCCCGGGATCCGCTCGCGCCCGATCGCGTCGGCGGCCCGCCACAGGTACCAGAGGTCGTCCGTCCGGAGCGCGCCGCCGGTGTCCTTCCGCTTGGCGTCGTAGCAGTCCAGCCAGATCCGGCTGGCCTCGCTGCGGTCGTCCGGGGCCTCGCCGCGGATCGAGTCCGCCAGCGCGCCGATCTCCTCCCGGAGGATCGAGGTCCGTACCGATCTGCTGACCGCCCGGACGCAGGCCTCCAGCCCGGCCGCGTCGACCGCGGCCGTACCCGGCACCGTGGCACCGCCCGGGCCCGGCCGAGCAGTGTCGCTGTCGGCGCCGCCCCGCGCCTGCCCGGCGGAGGCGGAGACGGTCGGAACGACCGAAGCGGTCCGAACCGATGCGTCAGCCGTATCCGGTGCGTCAGGTACCTCCGCTGCGTCAGGCCCGTCCGCCACCTCCCGGGGAATGACCGTGACGACGCTCTCGATGAAGCGCCGGCACTCCTCCTCGTCCTCCAGTTCCCAGCGCTCCGCGAGCCAGTCGCGGTCGACGGCACCCTGCGGGCCGGTGGCGACGGCGCACTCCCGGACGAGGCCGAGCAGCTCTTCCGCGCGCCGCCGCCGCAGCTCGGCGCTCAGCTCGGGCGAGGCCGGCCCGCCGTCCGCCAGCACAGCACCGCACTGCCGTAGCCGGTCGGGTGAGAGCAGCATCCGCACGATGTGCGCCGCGCCGTCCATCCGCCCGTGCAGCCAGTCGTTGACCCGCCAGGACGGGCGGTAGAACGCGCCGAAGTGGTGGAGCTGCACGCCGGTCAGCAGATCCGGGGTGGTCGACGAGAACTGGATCAGCTCCACCTCCTGTTCGACCTCCTGGCTCGCGCCCGCGAAGGCGAGCTGGACCACGTCGAGCCGGAGCATCCGCCGCAGCAGGTGCGGTTCCGCACCCTCGACGGGTACGGGCCCCGGCCCGAACAGGTAGTCGTGCAGGTCCGCCAGCCGCCGGCTCTCCAGGCGCTGGGACTCGATGGTCCGCCCGATCGCGACCACGTCGGCGATGGCGTCGCGGCACGCCCCCAGGTGCGCGGCCACCTCGCAGGCCTGCTGGTACTGCCACTGCCTGCGTTCACCGCTCCCGCCCTGCGTCCCCGGGCGCACCCAGCCGTCGATGACCTGGTCGAGCCAGCGCGCGAGGGCGTCCGGGGCGGTCACCGAGCCGAGCCCGTCCGGCTCGCGGGCCGGCATGGGCGGGAGGCGGCGCAGCTCGCCGTCCGGCGTCTCCACCTTGCCGCCGGCGGGTGCGCCCGCCCAGTAGGCGTCCAGCGCCCGCCGGTCCCGGCGGATGCCCTCCACCGTGCGGCTCAGTCGGCTGCGGGCCGCGACGATCTCCCGGCGCTGCGCGGATCCCATGGGCGAGAGCAGGACGGCTCGCCGCAGCACGTCGACGGCCACGTCCGCCAGCCGTTCGACCGTGGTGATGCCCCAGTCCCAGTCCGCGCCCGTCCGGGTCAGGGCGACGTCGAAGGGGTCGGCAGGGATGAACGAGTCTTCCTCGCCCCGCTTCCGGTGGAGCAACCCGTGCAGCGTGTCGGCCAGCTCGCGGCGGCTCCAGCCGGGCTGCCCGGGCCGCTGGCCCGCCGCCATGAGTCCCGCGATGATCCGGGCGGCGTTCTCGATCCGGACCTCGACGTATCCCTCCCAGGCCCGGCCGGACAGGTCGTCGGCACCGCCCGTCAGCGCGGCCGCCAGCCGCTCCCTGGCCCGGCGTCGCAGGTTGACCGCCTCGTTGCGGGTCCGGATCTCGGTGAGCTCCCGAGACACCGAGTCGGTCGAGCGCAGCCGGGTGAGCACGCCGAGCAGCGCGTCCCGGGCGTGCGGGAGGTTCGCCGGTGACGGCACCTCGGTGGGCAGGGTGGTGGCCTCGGCCGGGTCGGGCACCACGTACGCGAGCACCCGGCGCACCTGTACACCCGCGGGCTGCCGGTAGACCGCCTCCAGTGCCGGGCGGATCGGCTTGTTGAGCAGTACCCCGCCGTCGAGCACGTACTGCGACTGCCCGAAGTCGGCGCCGCCGGCGGTGGAGGGCCACGGTCCGCCGCCGGGAGCTGGCGGGCCCGTCACCTCGACCCAGTGCGGCTCGAACGCCCCGGGGAAGGAGGAGGTGCACCGGGCCGCGCTGGCCAACTGGTCCACGACCGCGTCCTGCGTCAGGTCGCCGAGGGCGCCGGTGCCGTCGGCGGGACTGGCGAACCTGAAGGTCGCGTCGTGGTCCACCTCGGTGATCCCGGTTCCCATGTCGTCGGTGAACGAGGTGGTCCGCCCCTCCCAGAGGGTGCCGGTGAGGATGAGCTCCACCGGGTGTTCCGCGGCGCGCCGGGCCGGTCCGCCGGCCCCTGCGGGCGGCGGGGAGGCGAGGACCTGCCGCAGCGCACCGGTGAGCGCCGGCAGGAAGTACTCGTCCCCCATGAGCAGGGACGGCGGGTTCTTCCGGAGCGGGCTGCGCAGCAGCTGCTCCAGGCTGCCGTCGGTGCGCCACAGGTCCCGCATGCCGGTGAGGTCCCGGTTGCGCGCGAGCCCGAGGGCGAGGAACGCGCCGTTGATGCCGCCCGCGGAGGTGCCGGCGACGACGTCCACCCGTGCGTCGGACTGCAGCAGTTCGAGGAGCGGGCGATAGGCCGTCAGGTTCCAGCGGCGGACCATCGCCAGGTGGTGGAGTTCCAGCGTCACGCCGCTCATCCACACGGCCAGGCTCACTCCCCCGTTCAGCACCACGGCCAGGCGGATCTCCTGGCGGTCGAAGTCCGCGTCATCGGCCGCGCCGCCCACCGGATCAGCGCTCTCATCCGCCGTGTCCACCACACCATCTCCATCGGTTCGCCCCTCGGACCTGCTGTTGGCAGTGTCGGCCAGGGCCGGCGGGGCTGCCGCTCAAGCAAGCATTCGGCCCCTTCCCACAGCGGCTCGCCGCGCTCGACCACCGTCCGCCCACGCAGTCCACGCCCCAGGCGTACGCGGACTTCATCCGGGCCCGCCTCCAGGGCGTCCCGATCCACGGGGACCAGGACCCCGCCCGGGGAGGCTGACGAGCCATCCTGTGACCGCCCGGCCTGCGCTCGCCCCGACCGGGCGGTCGGACTTCACCGTGGGAGCCGGACCTTCGAAGTCAGCTGCCACCGCTGCCCGGGCACCCGCTGACCGGGCTGCACTGGAGGATCACCTGGTAGGCGTGGCTCTCGACCCTCTTGCCACCGGCGCTCGTGGTGGTCCTCACGAACCGCCACTGGGAGGGCTTGGTGTGCTTGGTCGTGCCCGCCTTCTCGACCTGGACGTTCAGCGTGCGTGCGGCCAGGTCATGGGTCTCGACCAGGACTTCGCCGTCACCCACGGGGAAGTGGTCGTGCAGCAGGACCAGGCCGAAGCGGTCGAGGTTACCGTGCTTCTCCAGCACCGCCACGAGATCGCTCACGAACTGGCTGTCCCGCGGCCCCAGACCTTCGGCCTCCTCGAATCGAGGAAGGGCCCGCTCGGTAGTGGTCGTCCGGTTTCCCATCGACGTGCTCCTCATCATCGGCATCATCAGCTGAGTGGCACTTGGCAGGCTAAGTTGGCCGACATACGCCCGCAATCCAGGGCACATCCCTTCGCACCCCGTCGAACGGGACGGCCGCACACCACCCGGAGCGGGCCGGGGCGGCCTGCGACGCCCTCGCCCCACCGGGGAGAACGCCCCGGACCGCCGGGCTCGGGAATCCACGCCAACGGCCTTACCCCTACTGCCCGGTGAGGGAAGGCATCGGGAATCGTCCGGCCGGCAACCGGTGTTGGGACCATCATGATCGAGAAAACCGACATCTCCTTCGGCCCGGACTCCCGCAACCGGCTCTCCGAGACTGCCGATCCGTCAGCCGAGGGCGCCGAGGCGGCGCTTGAGTCGTTCTACTACGCGTTGAACAACCGGGACATCGGCGCACTCCGCGCCGACTGGTCCACGCACCCGCTCGCCCAGCTCAACAACCCGCTCGGCGGCATCCTTCGCGGCGGGGACGCCATCGCCGAGCTCTACGCGAAGGTCTTCGACGGCCCCGTCCGCGTCCTGGTCACCTTCGGCGACGTGGTCGCCTACCTGGGCGAACAGCACGCGGTCTTCGCCGGCCGGGAGACCGGCAGCTACACCACCGCCGACGGCACGACCGTCCCGCTGGCGATCCGCACCAGCCGCTACTTCCGGTACGAGGACGGGCAGTGGCGCCAGTACCACCACCACGGCAGCATCGACGACCCCGACGCCCTGCGCGCCTACCAGCGGGCCGTCCGGGGCGATTGACATCCTCCCCGGCTGGAGAGCCGGGGGAGTCATCCCGCACCTGCGGTACGGACACCCGTGGGCCGCTGGTCGCCGAGGCGGGTTCCCCGTTCGGCGGGCCGGAGCCTCAGCTTGACTCTGTCGGGGATCTTGGTATTCGGCTGCCTGAGATCATGGTGGTGCGTCAGTCTTGCGGGTGTACGAGGCCCGTGAGACTTACGAGGAGTGAGAGATGTCGGTGCGTCCCCGTCCGGGCGCCGAGGTACCGGCGCTGACCGCGAGGATGGCGCGTGCCAGCAACCCAGGTGGCACGACGGCGATGTGGGTGCGGGACCGCCTCGACGGTCTGTGGAGCGACGAGGACTTCGCCGACTGGTACCCGCGTGATGGGCGTCCTGGGCTGTCGCCCGCCCAGCTGGCCACGGTGAGCGTGCTGCAGTTCCTGCTCGGGCTCTCCGACCGCGACGCCGCCGAGGCCGCGCGCTGCCTGCGCGACGATGACGACGACAGCGGCCTGCCGCCCTCCGCACACCGGATCGTCTCGCCCTACGATCCGACAGCCCGATACGCCCGCCGGGGGCAGGTCACCCGCTGGACGGGATTCCTCGCGCACGTGACCGAGACCTGCTCCAACGACGGCGCCAATGTGATCACGGATGTGGCCACCATGCCGGCCACCAGCGCCGACACCGAAGTCCTGCCCCCGGCATCCACACCCGGCTGGAACACCGGGGACTGCGGCCCGACCAGCACCTGGTCGACGGCGGCTACACCTCCCTGGCCCACCTGGAGCAGGCCGAGCGCGAGCACCGAATCACCGTCGTCGGACCGCTCCCGGGCAACCCCACCCACCAACCCGCCGGGGCGAGGGCTTCGCCCGTGACGACTTCCGCATCGACTTCGACCGCCAGGAGGTCACCTGCCCGCAGGGCCAGGTCAGCAGGGGCTGGCACGGCCCCTACCCGACATCCTCGCCGACCGCCGCCCCGCTCATCGTGGCCCGCTTCACCAAGAGCCAATGCCAGCCCTGCCCGATCCGGGCCAAGTGCACCACCTCCCGCGACGCCGCCCGCAATGTGGGCTTCCCCCCCGCGCGAGCTGCACGAACTGCAGATACGCAGCCGTGCCGAGCAGCAGGAACCGGCCTGGCACAAGCGCTACGCGGTGCGGTCCGGCATCGAGGGCACGATCTGCGAGTTCGCCCACGGCCACGGCATGCGCCACTGCCGATACCGCGGCCTGGCCAAGGCCCACCTGCAGCACGTACTCACCGCCATCGCCGTCAACATCGAACGCCTCAGCCGACAGCCCCCGGGCGAGAGCACACCCCCACGACCACCGACTGCCTTCCAAAACCACCTCGCCCAGCAAGGTATCCAGCGCCTGCGTTCCTGGCGAGCCGTCAGCTGACGCCGCAGCGACCAAGATCCCCGACAGAGTCAAGGTGAGAGACGCCGTAGTTTGCCCGTGGGGAGGTGGTGGAGCAGGCCGGCGAGTATGGCGCGGTCGGTACGGTGAAGGCGGGCTGGCCGACCTGGCGCTGCAGGACCAGCAGTTGATGCCGGAGAGCGAGGATCTCGATGTCCTTGTCTCTGTCGCTCATCGGCAGGAGTCGCAGCAGCGCGAGGGTGTTGGTCGCGGCGAGGTAGGCCAGACGCAGCAGCATGACAGATCATGATGCCGCTGGTGCCGGTGCAGGTGAAGACGTCGGGTAGCGCCAAGTAGATCCGAAGATCGACGATCAAGGCCGCGACCTGCGCACAGCTCAGCGCTTACCGTCACGCCAGAGCTTGCGCTTCTGGTCGAGTGGCCCCACCGGAATGTATCCGGTGGGGCCACTGGCCAATACCAGACCCCGAACGAGGTCCGTCGCGCCTGGCAGTCGCAATTTTCGCTATTAAACCGCACTGGGCCTTGGTGTAGCCCGGAGCCGTTCAGTCGCGCCGTCGAGAGAACCTCGGAGAAGTCGAGGTGAGTCTACCGGGGACGCCTGGCGTCTTCTTCGTTCCATACCGAGATGATGTGCCCCTCGCCATACTGCTCGATGACGATTGCCCGGGCTTCGCTCGATGACGAAGCCATCAGCCGCAATTGAATTTCCGGCTGGCCGGCGATCCGAATAAAGCCGACGTACTCGCGCTTCGGCTCTCCTGGCTCGGTGTTCATATCATGTCTCCCGTGGCTTACCTGTAAGGATTGAGGCAAATCGCGCTATGGCAGAATGCTCCGATAATAGTCCCGGGGCTTTGCAGGACTCCGCTAATCTCCTCCTGCGACATGGACGGGACATCGTGAATCCTGACGCCAGGAAAGTCCCCAAATCGGTCAACATCATCAGTGTAAAAGCGGTACTCCGGAGTCATGGCACCATTCGCACTGCCATGTGTCCCGGTGAGGATATGGATGTCATCCCCACGCTCAAGAGCGTCGTCCACGATACCGACGAAGTCTTCCTGCGTGATGACTGCGTTTGAGGTAAAAACTCTCCCCCCAGCCGCATTGCTGCCATCTTGCAAGAACCGCGCCCTCGGAAGAGAATTCGCAGGGCCCGGGCCCATATCCCTGTTCCCCGTGGCTGGACCAAGTGTAGCGCCATCGCCACAATTGTGTACGAGGACCGGCGTGGCCCCCGCCAGCACATAGTACGTGTGCAGGTCCGCGACGGTGAGGTTGTAGGCGGTTTGCGGGGCTGTGCGGTAGGACTCGACAGCGATGACCTGGATGGTCGTGCCGTCGGGGCGACGGAGTTGGTCGCCGGGCTTGAGGTCGGCGGCGTTGGTCCAGCGCTGGGTGGTGATGTCCCAGTACGGGTGGTGTGCCGTCGAGGTGATGGTCTGCCGGTCGGCGGGCGGGGCACGAGGCCCGGCGGTCGAGACGGTGAGGTTGGTGAACTCCTTGTCATCCGGGGTCACGATGGTGGCTGTGACCGAGCGGGGCACAGTGGTACCGGTCTGCGGGTCGGTGGCGGTGACTTCATCGCCCAACTGGATGCGGTCGATGGACTTGGTGGAGCCGTCGGCCAGCTGTACCTGGGTACCTGCCGGGAAGCTGTTGCAGTTGCCGCCACCGCTGCTCGGGCGAGCGGCCTTGCTAGCCGCCGTGGCCTCCTTGGCCGCCGGCTGCGCCGCACGGGCGCTCACACCACTGGCGGCCTGCTCGGCCTTCTGTGCGGTCGAAGCCGCCACTGCGGCACCCGCGCCGAGGCTTGCCAGTGCTGCACTGCCGAGGGCCACTGCGCCTTCGGCGGTGGCAGCGGCCGCAGCGCCAATGACGGCGCTCGCCACTCCCGCCTCTGCGCCGGTCGTCGCGGCCACGGCTGCGCCGAATAGCACGGCCCCGCAGGCTCCAACGCTCACGATGATGCAGGCTGCGGCTCCGACGACGACGGCCGTGACGACCATCGCCGCGATGACGGGATGCTCCTTGACGACCTTGACGACGGCGTGTGTGGCGCTTTTGGCCGTGCATTTCAGCCAGCCGGTGAAGCCACCGCATTTGCTCTTCGCGTGGCCACCACCACCCCCTCCGCCTCCGCCACCGCCGCCGGAACCTCCGCCTCCGCCTCCGCCGCCTCCGCCTCCGCCTCCGCCGGAACCGTTGCCGTTGCCACCGGTTGTGGCATGGGCGGTTGGCACACCGCCGCACATGGTGGCCGTCGGGTTGGCGCTGCAGTAGTCGCGGATCTTCGGGTCCCCGTCGGAGATGAGTCCGCTGGGGTCACTGCTGTTGAGGGGGTCGTTGCCGCTGTAGGAGTAGCCGTTCCACTGCTGGGGGTTGAACTCGGCCAGCAGCGGATCGGGGTTGATGAACCGTCCGTGGGCGGGGTCGTACTCGCGGGCGCCGAGGTTGGTGAGGCCGGTGGCGTCGTCCTTGGTGCCTCCGACGAATCCCTTGTCGCCGGCCCAGGTTGAGGCATCCGGCTGGGTGCCGCGCGGGTTGCCGAACGGGTCGGTCGGGTGGCGGGTGAGGGTCTGTGCGGCGTCGGTGCCGATCTGCACGCTGTTGGTGCCGTGCGGATCGGAGGCCTGGTAGACCAGCTTGCCGCCGCCGGTGGCCGCGGTGACCCGGGTGATGGTCAGGCCGCCGGGTGAGGGGTAGTAGCGGACGTCCGACATCGACCCGGACGCCGTGTCGAGGGTGAGCTCGTCACTGCCGAGGTTGACCGTGGTCTTGCCAGGGTCGCGGCGGATCAGCTGGTTGCCGTCGGCATCGTAGAGGTAGGACGTGGACTGCGACTGGCCGCTCTTGGACAGGGAGTCGAGTTTGTCCTCACCGTTCCAGGTCAGGGTCGTGGTCCCCGCCGTGTCCGTGATCCCGGTGGTGTTTCCTGCGACGTCGTACTGGTACGAAGTCACCTTCGTTCCAGCGGCGGACGTGACTGAGGAGGTCAGCAGGGCGTGCGGGCCACCCGTACCGCCGCCCGTATTGGGGGCGCTGGTCGCGGTGTTGGGCCCGCTCCCGAACGTCTGGGTGGTGGTGACGTCCTTGCCGGTGTCGCCTGCGACGTCGTGCTGGACCAGGCTCCTGCGGTTGCCGGTGGCGTCGTAGCCGTAGGTCTGCCAGTACGGGGCGGGGCCGCCGACGCTGGGCTTGGCCGGGGTACCGCTCATGGCCGGGCCGTCGGCGTTGGTGCAGGCGCCGATGCCGGGCACGGACAATGCGGTGCCGGAGCCCTGGACGCTGCCCGAGGTGTCCGTCCACGTGCCGGTGGGCTTGGTCGTGGTGCCGCCGGTGTCGGTCCAGGCGTTGGTGAGCCGGCCGAGGTAGTCGTAGCCGAAGCACTGCCGATCGGTCGCCGATGTGTTCTGCAGATCGGTGACCGAGGTGATCTGGCCGGCCGGGTTGTAGGTGTACCCGGTGTCGTCCACCGAGGTCGGGCTCACCTGGCGGTCCAGGTATGACCGGATCAGGTGGCCGGTGGCCCAGTCGTACTGCTGGGTGGAGACCAGCTGAGTGCCCCAGTCACCCAGGGTGGTCCTGATGGCGTGGCCGAGCGGGTCGTACTGGACCCTCGCTACCAGGCTGCTGATGCCACCAGAGGCGAGGAGCAGGCCGGTGTTGCTGGGGCTGTAGTCGACACCCTCCGCAGGAAGTCCCCCGAGTGCTGGGAAGTCCGTGTGGATCAAGGTGCCCAGGATCGTGGAGTACTGGTTGCTGGTGGTGTAGGTGCCTTGCAGAGCACCCTCGGCTGCCGGGATGGTGGTGCTGGTCGTGAGCGGGCGGTACATGGTGTCGTAGCTGGTGACGGCCTGGGTGTACGCCGAGCCGGAGGCGCCGCCCACATACCTGGTGGACGAAGCGATTTGGCCCTTGGCGCCCGGCACCGTGTCGTACGTCCAGCCGGCGAGCTGGTTGGACGGCGCCGCATCGCCCGCGTACATGCCGGTCTTGCGGCCGAGTACGTCGTAGGTGTAGCTGAGCTTGTTGCCCTTGGCGTCGGTGGTGGAGGCGATCCGCGAGTTGACGTCGTATGCCGTCGTCGTGGTGCCGCTGTCGGGGTCGGTCACCGAGGTCTGACGGCCGCGCAGGTCGAAGAGGTACGACCAGACGTTTCCCGAAGAGTCGGTGCGCTTGTCCGGCTGGCCGGCCGCCGTGTACGAGTAGGAGGTGATGTTCGCGTCGGAGGCGACTCCGGTGGCGGTGGCGGTGCGGTACTGCCACAGCTGGGTGGTACGGCCGCGGGCGTCGGTGATGGTGCTGCTCGGCTGTCCGCCGGGTGGCGGCACCGTGTCGGTCCGGTCCACGCCCGGGTAGGCGGTGGTGGACGTCCATTGCGGCTGGCCGTAGGAGACGAACGCGTCGGAGAGCACCCGACCCTGGCCGTCGTAGGTGACCCAGTCCTGTGCGGGCACCTGCGAGTCCTGCGAGACGAACACCGCCCCGTTCGGCTCGTTGGCGTTGTCGAAGTGCGGCGCGGACTTCTTGACGGGCCAGCCGTGGGAGTCGTAGACGACGTCCGTGATCAGACGGCCGGTGCCCGGGCCGTTCGCCCCGTTGGCCTGGGTCTGCCGCAGCCGCCCGAGGCCGTCGTACAGCTCGTTCTTGATCGAGTAGCTGCCGTCCTCGAGCAGCGACCTCGACGTCACCACCGACGGACCGGTGAGGCCGTTGACGGAGTACGAGAAGGTGTAGTTGGACGGCTGGTTGGTCGGGTTGTCGGCGTTCCAGACCGCGGTGAGACGGCCGAGCCCGTCATACTGCTGGCTGGAGGTGCGGCCGTTGGCGTCGGTCGACACGAGCGGCTGGCTGCGCCCGGGGTCGAAGGTCTGTGAGGTGGCCCAATCGGGCCCCATCGGGCCGGTCAGGGTGACCTTGGTCGGTATCGCGCCGCTGGCGGGGGCGAGATCGGTGGAGGTTACCTTGCCGTCGGGGCCGGCCGAGGTCTTCGGGCGGCCGTAGGCGTCGAACGTCGCCGTGGTCAGCGTGGCGTAGACCGGGTTGCCATCACTGCCGTACGAGTCAACGGCCTGGGTGCTGGTCGGGTCGGCGGTCGCGCCCGCCTGGCCGAACGGCTGTCCGTCGAAGAGGGTCCGGGTGTCCTTCTGAGTGTTGGACGTGTTCGGAGTCGTGCCGCAGGGGCCGGTGACGATCAGCTCGCGTGCGACGAGGGTGAGCATCATCGGGTTGCTGCCGGACGCGTAGCTCTTGCTGGCGCACACCTCGGGCGTGGCGGCGGTGCCGTCGCCCTTGTCGTCCACCTGGACCGCCCGGTTGCCGTGGGCGGGATCGGTGGTCGCGGTCTCACTGGTGGTCTGCCAGGAACCGTCCGCCTTCCGCCCCGAGGAGGTGTCGTCGGTCCGGGTGGAGTCGAAGCGGGCCACCAGGTCGGGCATGCCCCTGGACTGCTTGCGGGTCGCGGTGACCACATCGCCGGACGGGACAGTGGTCTCGGCGGAGACCACGTCACCGCCCGCCTTGTCGTAGTTCTGCTTGCCCAGGACGCTACCGGTGAGCCAGTCGTCGTCGGTCCGGGTGACCGCCGCGGCGCCCGGGTACGGGGTGAAGGACACCGAGACGCTGCGGGTGCTGCCGTCGGCCTTGTGGTCGCCGTTCATACCCCGTAGGTAGGTGCTCACCTGCTGGGTCTTGGGAGCCTCGCCCGGATACGCGTTTCCGGTGGTGGTGGTCACCGTCTGGTAGCCGCGGAACTCGTCCCAGGTACGGGTCTTGTCCTCGGTCAGCTCGGAGTCGTCGCGGTGCCAGGCCGCATCGCCGCCGTAGCCGTAGTCGGTGGACTTGACCAGGCTCGGGCCGGTGACCGTGTCCTGCTCGGTGACCGAGGATACGAGGTACTTGTGGAACCAGTCCGCCACCGGGTCCTTCGCGGACGACCCCGGCAGGTACCACCTCACTGGCATGCAGGCCTTGGTGTTGCCGTCCTCGGAGGACGGCATGGTGTTGTTGACCCGCGAGCACTCGGTCGACCGGTAGTTGACGATGATCCGCCCACCGGTTTCGGTGTCGATCTGCTGCATTCGCGGGCGGTTGAACGCCGGTTCGGCCGGGACCAGGCCGTCCACGCGGTTGGGCAGCATTCGCTCTGTGAAGGTCACCGCGGGCAGCGTCTGGGCGGTCTGCCCGTTACTGCCGGTGCGCTGGATCGAGCTCAGCCACAGCGAGGGCTTCGTCCCGTCACCCGGGTCGGGAAATTTGTACTTGAGGTCCCAGGTGTCGACCGTGGTGTAGGCCGTGCCGGCCAAC
The DNA here is from genome assembly GCF_055579945.1 of Kitasatospora sp. NPDC032150. NCBI lineage: Bacteria > Bacillati > Actinomycetota > Actinomycetes > Kitasatosporales > Streptomycetaceae > Kitasatospora > Kitasatospora sp. NPDC032150. The sequence goes on from NZ_JBVIMH010000024.1 coordinate 41,976, forward strand.
ACCTGGGTCTCGATCTTCGCCAGGCGAAGCGGGGACCAGAAGGTAGGCGAGTAGTTGGTGCAGGCGCCCGTGGCGGCGCAGTTCTCGTCGAGCGGCGTGTCCGGCCAGGACGACTGGTTGGCTGTGGTGCGTTGGGTGGCGGTGCAGGTGATGCTGCCGTTCGGGGTGCACCGCTCGGCGGTGGTGAAGAGCACCTTCGCCGCTGGCTTGGCGCCGCCGTTCGCTGCGACCTGCTCGGGCAGGCGCTGGCCGTAGGCGATCTGGGTCAGTTCGGCGGCCCGGACGTACGCCGTGAGTGTGCCGGTGCCGTTGTTCTGGCCGCCGCCGCGGCTGTAGTAGTTCAGGTCCTGCTGGTAGGTGAAGGTGATCAGGTTCTGGTGCGGGTCCACGACGTAGTCGAGGTTCCAGCGCCAGCCCTCCTGGCACCACGACGCGTTGCCCTTCGAGGCGTCGTAGCAGTCGTCCCCGCTGTTCGGCGAGTAGACCGGCTCGTACTCGACGGAGTTGGCCGCCGGGTCGCTGTTGTTGCCGCCGGGAAGGTGGTTGAGGCCGAAGTAGAACTCCGTGCCGTCGGTGGTGGTGACCTTCCAGTACTCGCCGCCGTGGGCCTCGTTGGCCGCGCCGGTCAGCCGCTCGACCTTCGAACCGTCGTCGCCCTTCAGGTGCCAGGTGCCGGTCGCGTCGTCGCGGACCAGGGTGCCGGAGTGGCCGCCCAGGTCCAGCTTGGCGTTCCAGCCGGCCCAGCACTGGTCACCGGAGCCCGGGATGCCGTTCTTGTCGCAGCCCCGGTAGGTCCGCTCGATGAAGCCCGGCTGGTAGTCCCAGCCCTCGCCGGCCCAGGAGGCCTGCGCGTTGGTCGAGGAGGTCTTGCCGTCGATCGACGAGGAGTCGTAGTTGAGGCTGACCGCGGGTGCCGAACCGCCGAGCGAGGCCGGGGTCTGGATCGGGTACGAGTAGGTGAAGGTACCCATGTTGGTCCCGGCGCCCCAGGCCGCGGACGGGGAGAGCGGGGACGCCGAGTAGCTGCCCATGGCGCCGGACGGCGAGGAGACGGCCGCGAGCACGGCGGCCGACGCCGAGGGCGCCGCAGCAGGCTGGAGGAAGCCGGGCTGGGCCTCGCCGCCCCGACCGGCTGGCGCTGCGAGAGCGCTCTTCCCGGCGCCCGCCGCCTGCCTGCCCGGCAGAGTCACTTCGGCGGTGAGCACTCCGGTGCTCGGGTCGAGGGAGGACGCGACCGGGGTCCTCGTGCGGCACGCATCAAGCTGGGGTGTCGTCAACGCACAGGCGGGCAGCGCCACCAGGCGGGCGCGATCCGACCATCCTTCGCCCTGAAGGGATTTGACGTCGACCGAGACCGTGACGCTGTGCACCGTGTCCGAGGCAGGGGCCGTATCGGTCAGGGCGACCACGGGGCCGCTGACTCCGGCGGCTTCGCCCTTGCTTCGGTCGGTGACCTCGACCCGTACCTGCCGTGCCGACTGGCCGGCCTTCTTGCCCGGGGCAAGCGCGATCGGCAGCTGCCCGGCCTGGGAGAGCGGTTGGCCACCTGCCCGGTCGGCCTGACCAGCGAGACTCCGGTGGGTGGCACCCGGATCGGCGCCGATCGCCACCGTGGCGGAACCGACCGCCTCACGGTGCGCCGATGGCTTCCAGTCAGCTGGAACAGGGAACTTGGGCGGGCTGAGTTTGCCTACAGTGAGGTTCTTGCCCGAAAGAGGCTTTTCCCCCTTGCCGAGGGGTGCATTCGGCGGGGTCCATACTTTGCCGTGGGGGCGGCGGGCTGCCAGTGCCTCGGCGGACGGTGCCGCCAGGAGGGACATCAAGACCGCCAGCAGACTTATCAGACTCAGCCAGCGAGGCCGACTGCGCAGCCATCGCCCGACTGGTCCTTGAGCGCGTGTGGCTCTCAAAGGTCAACTCCGGGTACAAATCAGCCCAATGAGTGGGCTTGTCGACATGGAGATCCGAAGATCAGTCAGACCTTAGAAGCCCGCGGAACCAATCTGTCCGTCCACGGACATAGATGATCCTTGATTTGCCTATTCGTTACATAGCACCTGATGCCCAATCAGGACATATGGACATTTGACGGCAGGGCATTTGACGGCACCCGTGCGGAACCCACATCGTTCCGCTCCGAACCTCCGTATGAACGTTGCGGATACTGAAGAGGGGGGCACTTCACCGTCATGTTTCACATCAAACCGACAAACCGGGTACCGAGAACATCGAGCCCGCCACGAGCGCGGACGCGACGCCTGGTGGTATTGGCGGCGACCACCGCGCTGGGCGTCGGCCTGCTCATCGCGCCGGCCTCTGCCGCCGCCGGACCTGCGCCGTCCACGGGGCCCGTCCGAGCCACGCTGGCAGACCAGCAGCAGTCGATCCTGAACGCCCGCCAGCAGGCCAGGTCCACCGGAAAGCCTGTCGTGGTCGACGCACTGACCACCGAGACGTCGCAGACCACGGCCAATCCGAACGGCAGACTCACCACTTCCGACTTCCTTCAGCCGGTGCGGACCAAGCGCGGCACGGCGTGGGCCGACCTGGACACCACGCTGCGGCGTAACAGCGACGGAACTCTCAGCCCTGCGGTCACCACCAATACCCTGACCGTCTCGGGCGGGGGCGACGGCCCCCTCGCAACCATCACCACCGCCGACGGCAAGAAACTCGCCGTCACCGCACCGTTCACGCTGCCAGCGCCCACACTCTCCGGCGACACCGCCAGTTACCGCGACGTCCTGCCCGACGTCGACCTGCAGCTCACCGCGCTGCCGGACGGCGGCTGGCGGGATGTCATAGTCGTCCACACGGTGACCGCGGCAGCCGATGCGAGACTCAAGACCTTGCACTTCCCGGTGCAGGCCACCGGCCTGAGCGTGGCCACAGACAAGGCAGGGAACGTCAGCGTCAAGGACGGCGACGGGAAGGTGCGCCTGCACGCTCCCACGCCCTTCCAGTGGGACTCCAGCACGCCCAAGGTCCCGGTCGCCAACTCCAAGGCAGCCAAGGCGAGTCCTCGTAGTGTCGCCCCGAAGGCAGAGCCCACCACGCCCGTCGGCGGGTCAGGCCCGGCAGGTCCCGGCGATGGCGCCACCGTCGCGAAGATCGGTATCAAGGCCACTGATACCGCGATCGAGCTCACCCCCGACTCGGAGACGCTCGGCAAGGGCACCGGGCCCTGGTACCTCGACCCGACGCTCACCAGCGCGTCCGGCAGCACCCAGGGCTCACTCCAGGTCCAGGAGAACCATCCGGACGTCGAGAACTACAACTCGGTGACCAACCTCGGTACCGGCTACTGCGGGTACAGTGACTGCACCGGCTACGGCCGTTACCGCCCCTACTACCAGATCGCCGTCAACCCGGTTCTCTACACGCAACCCGGCGGCGCGCCCCAGCCGCCGACCATCTACGGCTCGACGCTCTATGCCAACGTGGTCGACGCTTCCAGCCCCAGCACCGAAGTACCGCTCGGCCTCTACAACACCCCGCAGATCGACAGCCACACCACCTGGAACAACCAGCCGTGCGGCAACGGAATGAGCGGCTGCGACAAGGTCGGTCCCTCCACCAAGATCACCGGTGCCGGGCCGATCGACTTCGACGTCACCTCGATGATGCAGACCGCCATCGCCCACAAGTGGGACGTCTGGACCATCGCGATCGTGCCCGACGACGAGTACGACAAGACCTACCGAAAGCACCTCTCGAACAACCCGAAGATCGTCACCGAGTACGACATCACCCCGAGCATCTGGGCTCCGGCCACCAGCCCGACCCCGGGCTTCGCCGCCACCAACCAGTACAACGGATGCCGGACTCCCGGCGGCGGCGCCTCCTACAACCCCGGCTGGGTGGGTGCCAACCAGAACATCACCCTCTCGGCCAGCAGCTGGTCCCCGGCCGGGTTCAACCTGCACACCGGCTTCCGGCTCTGGGACGACAACAACAGCCAGTTCAACTGGTCGGCCGACAGCGGCTGGCTCGGCTCGTTCAACACGGCGACCGTCCCCGTCGGGATCAACTCCCTCAGCGACGGCCACCAGTACCACTGGACGGCCAACGCCACCGATGACATCCTCACCTCCTCGGCCTCCGACCCGTGCTACTTCCGGGTCGACAAGACACCTCCGACCGTGAGCGTCAGCTCCGCCGACTTCCCACCCTCAGGCACGCCCAACAACAACCCCACCAAGTTCAACACCGACGCGGGCACCTTCACCATCAGCGGTACCGACCCTGCCCCGGCCGACGGCAGCGCCTCCGGGGTCGCCTGCTTCCGCTGGAGCAACAACCCCGCACCGGTCACCGGCTGGCACTGCGGCGATCCCGGCACAGTCACGGCCGGCGCTGACGGAACGACCAACTTCAGCTATGTTCCGGGCACTTGGGGAACCAACATCCTCTACGTGCAGTCCCAGGACAACGCCGGGAACTACAGCCAGCCCGCCGCCTACAGCTTCTACGCCCCGTGGAAGCCGGGCAGCATGCCGGTCTTCGGTGATCTTACGGGCGACGGGAAGCCCGATGTGGTACTGCCGGACGTGAACGGCAATCTCCGGCTGATCCGCCCAGCGCTCGACGGAGCGGCCGCCGCCGGGAACATCAGCGGCTCAGCCGCGTTTTCGCCGACAGGCACATGGAACGGTGTCCAGGTCACCCATCGCGCCTCACTGTACGGCGGCGCACCGGTGGACGACCTGATCGCCCACCCGACCGGCGATCCCCGGTTGTACCTCTACGGCAACGACGGCCACGGCAACCTCATCTCCCGCACCTCGTTCTACAAGTCCGGCACCACCAACAACACCCCGGTAACCTGCCAGGACATCACCGGCGCTGCCATCACCTGTCCCGCCGACTTCGGCACCGACTGGTCCAACGCCACCCAGATCCTCGCCCTCGGCACACCCGAAGGCGAGAACGTCGGCACGGACGCCAACGGCAACCACATCCTCACCCGCACCTCCCTCCTCGCCGTCATCAACCACCAGCTCTGGCTCTTCCCGCCCGGCACCACCAGTGCCCGACTGCTCAAACCGACCGACACCCAGGTATCCAAGGGCAAGTGGGACAACTACGACCTGATCAGCCCCGGACCCGCCAACGGCGGCAACCAGCCCACCCTGTGGGCCCGCGACCGCATCAACGGCGCCATCCACGCATACCCGATCACCAAGAACGCGGACGGCACGGTCAACTACACCGCGCTCACCGATCCCACGAGCGGAACCATCCCCACCACCGGCGGGGTCACCCCGGCAGCCTTCCCCGTCGTCGGTTCCAACGGCGACCTCACCGGTGACGGCATCGCCGACCTGTGGGCGCTGACCGCCGACGGCAAGCTGGTCGTCTGGCCCGGTCGCACCGTGGACGGCACCGCCGCCACACCCGTGAACGACTTCGCTGGAGCATTCACCGCAGGCGACTTTCGCGCGCCGCTCGGCCGCTGGAAGCTCAACGAGGCGACCGGCAGTACCACTGCCGCCGACACCACCGGGGCCCACCCACTGACCGTCCAGGGCGGTGCGGCATTCCGCGCTGACACCGTGGGCGGCCGGAGCACCGATGTCGCCGCCTTCAACGGCACGGACTCCGTTCTGACCACGGGGGCCTTCGCCCTCGACACCACCAAGTCGTTCACCATCTCCCTCTGGGCCAAGGCGAACAGCTCCGGCGGTGTCCTCCTCTCGCAGGACGGAACAACCGCCAGTACCTTCCAGCTCTGGCCCTCCGACCGGGGATCCGGCGTGTCCGAGTGGCGGTTCGGCATGGCAGCATCCGACACCAACGGCGCGGCCGTCGACCAGACGGACTCCACCAACGCCGCCGCCCGGGTGCAGTTCGGCACCTGGCAGCAGCTGACGGCCTCCTACAATGCCGATACCAAGCAACTGCTTCTCTTCGTCAACGGCGCACTCGCCGGGACCGGACTGCACAACACCGCCTTCCAGAGTGGCGGGCCGCTCGTCATGGGCAGATTCAGGAACAACAACGCGTCGGCGGCATACTTCAACGGCAGCGCATCGGAGGTTGCGGTTCATCCCTACGCGAGCCCGGTGACCACCTCGGCGCCGACCGTCATCCAGAGCGGAACCGGCGTCTCGAAGTGCATCGACAACAGCAACGGCCAGACCGCCGACGGCAACCCCCTGCAGGTCTGGGACTGCTACCCCGGCATCGCCGCCCAGTCCTGGAACCTCAACGCCAACGGCACCATCACCAACCAGGGCCACTGCCTGGACGCCGACCACGGAACACCCGCGAACGGCACCCACGTCCTGCTGTGGACCTGCACCGGCGGCTCCAACCAGCAATGGCTACCCACCGGCACCGGCGGCCTCTACAACCCCACAACCGGCCGCTGCCTGGACGACCCCGACGCCAGCACCGTAAACGGGACGCAGCTCCAGGTCTGGGACTGCTACAACGTCCCGGCCCAGCACTGGAGCATCTCCAACGCTCAGCCCGTGCGGACCGCTCCGCTCCCGGGGACATGACCTCGACATCCCCCTGAGCGGCGTCCGCCGCCATGCACACCGGCCCCCGACGCGATCCCCTGGAGCGCGTCGGGGGCCGTGGGGTGTATCGACTCAGAACGCAAGGAGGCCGTCCCGAGTTTGGATCGGATGGGCCTTCCATGGTTGTCAGTTCGCAATCGTCTGCTTCAGCAGATCCCGGTCGGCATCCCTCAACCGGAAGGTATGCGTCCCCTCGGCGCTGCGAAGTGACACGGCAGCGGGAAAGCTGCGCGTGAGAGGGTTCTTCCGCGGAGTCGCGCTGTCCAGGCGGTAGGGCCCAGTGAGCGGTGTCACCGGTCGGCCGAGCCTCTTCCACGCCAGCGCCGGGCTGCCGTCCTCGGAGACCGACAACAACAGGGCGCCCGATCCGATCTCCGGCTCTACCATGACCGCACGGGCGAAGATCCGCTGCCCCCTTCGGAGCGCGTCCACATCCTCGGCCACCGTCCTTCGGCGGCGAACGAGCCGATCAAGTCGACCCACCCTGGTCCCCACCGACGGATACGCGCCCTCCACCGTCGCCAGCATGGTCGCCGGCAGCGCCGCCTTCACCAGCCCAAGGGCAATGATCCAGACCAGCCCACCGATCAGCCACGCGGCCAACCGCCCCAGCGCCTGCTGATCCGCGTCGCCGTCGGCCAGAGCCGCCCCGGCCTCACCCGCGAGCAGCACAACTGGCACGGTCGCTATCAGCAGAGGCCACCGGATAATGCTCTTCATCTCACTCCATCTTCTTACCGAACCATCACTTCTTAACCGACGGCCCCGGACGATACCTCAACTGCCCGCATCATGCGTCGTGTTGGTGGTATAGGGAAAGGCCAGCTGTGCGGATCGCACGGCTTCGGCGGTGGCCGTACGTCTAGGGTGGTGAGCGTGGTGGATGCCGATGATGTTCGTCGTATCGCGTTGCCCCTCCCAGAGACCGTGGAGAAGGAGGCGTGGAGCATGTCGACGTTTCGGGTCGCCGGGAAGATGTTCATCACGGTGCCTGACGATCAGACGTCATTTCGCTGTGCGGTGTCCGAAGCATGATCGGGCGGAGTTGATCGCCGCGGAGCCGGAGAAGTTCTGGGTGCCACCGCATGAGGTGTCCTCCGCCTGGGTGCGCGTGCGGCTCGGCGCCCTTGAAGACATGGCCGAGCTGTACGACATTCTTGTGGATTCATGGAAGCAGGCCGCACCGGACCGCCTCGGGGAGGACTTCGGCGTGCTGGGACCGGTCGACCCGGGTGAGGGTAACCGGTGACCTGGCCGGCGAGCCCGCGCATGGGTGTGGGGATCCGCGTCCGGCGCCCTGGGGCGCCCAACGGCGTTCAGGTGGGCCCAAACGCGCGGATCGGTCGGCTACGGCGTCAGAGTGGATTGGAGTCGCTGTGGGGCTCTCAAAATCCCTCCTGCAGCACGTACTCACCGCCATCGCCGTCAACATCGAACGCCTCAGCCGACAGCCCCCGGGCGAGAGCACACCCCCACGACCACCGACTGCCTTCCAAAACCACCTCGACCAGCAAGGTATCCAGCGCCTGCGTTCCTGGCGAGCCGTCAGCTGACGCCGCAGCGACCAAGATCCCCGACAGAGTCAAGCTCAGTCGGGGCGCCGACTGGCGTCGATCCGTTCGGCGTCGTTCCACAGGACGGGCATGGCGCCGACGGGCTCGAAGCTGATGTCCTGATCACTGCTGTGGACGAGGCAGATCACCCGCCGCCCGAACACCGCCGCGCGCCGGGCCTGGTCGGCGATGATGTCCAGCACGATCTGCGCGGCCTCCGAGCGGGCCTCGGCGAACCTGTGGTAGTCGGTGAAGGCCAGTACCAGGCCCGCGCCTCCGTCGGTCTCCTGGAACCCGCCGTCACAGACCACATCGCCGAAGCACTCGTCGAGCGCATTCAGATTTGGTACTCGCGTGCTCCGGCGGCCACCGCAGCGAGAGGGCTCGACATTGCTTCCGGCACCTACAATCCGTTCCGGAACCCGATCCGAAGCGAGTCGTGATCCTCCCAATCCACCCACAGGACGGCTGTCATGACGACGAAGCACCGGATCGGTACCGCACTCGCCCTCACCGCCGCCGCTGCCCTGTGCCTCGCCACGTTCGGCCCGGCGACGTTCCCGGGTGCGGCGGGCGCGACCGGGCAGAGCACCGACTGCCCGCGCTTCCTCCACTGCGACTGGGTCCCGGCGGCCTACCAGCAGAACGGTGACCTGGGCGACAAGCGGGCCTACGGCAACTACGACCTCTCCGACCGGCCGTACACCAACAGGATCAGGTACCTCGTGCTGCACGACACCGAGGAGCGGTACGCGGCCACCCTGAGGATCTTCCAGGACCCGGCCCGGTCCGCCTCCGCGCACTTCGTGGTCCGCTCCCGGGACGGCCACACCACCCAGATGGTACGGACCGGGGACGTCGCCTGGCAGAGCGGCAACTCCTACGTCAACGCCCACTCCATCGGCATCGAGCAGGAGGGCTACGCCACGGCCGGCGCCGGGTGGTTCACGCCTTGGATGTACCGTTCGACGGCCGCGCTGGTCCGCCACCTCGCCGACGAGTACGGCGTACCGCTCGACCGGCAGCACATCCTCGGGCACGACGACGTGCCGCCCACCTCCACCGCCGGCACCAAGGCGATGCACTGGGACCCGGGACCGTACTGGGACTGGAACCGCTTCATGGCCCTGGTCGGACGGCCCACCGTCCCCACCGCCCCGCCCGACAGCCGACTCGTCACCGTCAACCCGGTGTTCGCGCAGAACCTGCAGGCCTTCCGCGACTGCGAGAAGCACACCGACCTGCCGCTCCAGCCCAGTAGCGCAGTCCCGCTGTACACCGAACCGTCCACCGACGCACCGCTGTTCGCCGACCCGGCGCTCCACCCGCCGGGCGCGGCGGGCACCGACTGCGCCGACGACTGGGGCGACAAGGTGAGTGCGACCCAACAGGCGGTGGTGGCCGAGCGCAGACCCGGCTGGACCGCCATCTGGTGGTACGGCCAGGAAGCCTGGTTCCAGACCCCCGGCGGCACCCGCACCACCACCCCGACCGCCGGAACCGTGGTGCGGCCCAAGGCGGGGCGCAGCGAGGTCCAGGTGTACGGGGCGGCCTACCCGGAGGCCGCCGACTACCCGGCCGACTTCACCGAGCCGCGCACCGGCGCGCCGCTCCCGTACACCGTCAAGGCCGGCCAGTCCTACCCCGGCGGTAGCGAGGCGCCCGCCGGGTACTACTACGCGCCGACCTTCGACTCCTCACTCCCCTACGACCACACCTACTTCCCGGGCGGCACCGGGTACGTCACCGTGCAGATCGGTCACCGGGTGGGCTTCGTGAAAGCGTCGGACGTGGACGTCGTCCAGGTCGGCTGAGCCCGGGTGAGCGGGCGCCGGGCCCGGCGTGGATCCCTGCGCCCGCTGTTCCGGCCCACCCCGGGTCCGTCCGGAGCGTCAGGCCGCCTGGGCCCGGCGGCGGTAGTGGCCGGGGGCCAGGCCGTACTCGCGTTTGAAGGCCTTGCCGAAGGCGAACTCGGAGCCGTAGCCGGCCTGGGACGCGATGGTGCTCAGGGGGACGTCGGCCTCGCGGAGGAGTCTGGCGGCCGTGGTCATCCGCCAGCGCTTGACGTAGGCCAGCGGCGGTTCCCCCACCATGGTGGCGAAACGGCGGGCGAAGGCGGCACGGGAGAGTCCGGCCCGGGTGGCCAGGGATTCGACGGTCCACGGAGCCGACGGGTCGTCGTGGATGGCCGCGAGCGCGGGTGCGACCGCCGGATCGCCGAGCGCGGCGGCCCATCCCCGGGCGGCAGCGGCGGGCTGCTCCTCGAACCAGGCCCGCAGGATGTACAGCAGCAGTGAGTCGATCAAGGTCGGCACGATGCCCTCCGAGCCGATCCTCGGACTGTCGAGCTCCGCGCCGAGCAGCTGGACGGCGGCGGCGAGTTCGGGGTGCCGGCCGTGCCGCGCCGGGAGGTGGATCAGCTCGGGCAACTGGCGGACCAGCGGGTGCGGCCGGGTCTGGTCCAGGTGGTAGCTGCCGCAGAGCAGGCTGGTGAGCGGACCGTCTCCGCCGATCGACAGGGATCCGATCGGCGGTGCCTGACGGTACTGCTCCGGCCGGGCCCTGGTGGGTGGTGTGGCGGGGTCGTCGGCGAGCACGTGGCCGCTGCCGTCCCGCAGGAAGACCACGTCGCCGGGCCCCAGGGCGACCGGCCCGAAGCCGGCCTCGGACTCCTCGGCCGGGATCAGCCAGCAGGTCCCGTGCAGCACCACGTGGAACCCCGCCCCGGCCACCGGCGGCAGCCGCAGCCCCCAGGGCGCCCGGCCGTCGGTGCGGACCGACGCCGGGTGACCGGTCCGCATCGATGCCAGTGCCTCGGTCAGGACGTCCATGCTCCGCTCCCTCTCACTCGCTCACCGCGGGGCGGTGCGGGCCGCCCATCCCCTGAGGTCCCGCACCCTCGCGCCGGCGGGATCAGCCCCCTGGGGCCCGGCAGGTTCAGACCGTCAGGACGATCTTCCCCTGAGTACGTCCCGACTCGACCCGCGCGTGGGCCTTCGCGACCTCGGCCAGCGGGAAGGTCTCCTCGACGTGGGGGCGGATCCGGCCGGCCTCGACGAGCCCCGCGATCGTGGCGAGCGCGGCGCCGTCCGGCTCCACCGAGATCCCGGCGAACCGCCGGCCGGCCGCCTCGGTCCTGGCCCGGAGCGCGTCGTCCCGGTGCTCCAGGATGGTGACCAGCACACCGCCGGGCTTCAGCACGGTGAGCGAACGGTCGCCCTGGGCGGTCGAGTCGAGGACCACGTCCACGTCCCGTACCGCCTCGGTGAAGTCCACCGCCCGGTAGTCGATCACCTCGTCGGCGCCCAGACCGCGGACGAACTCGTGCCTGGCCCCGCCGGCCAGCGCGATCACCTGGGCGCCGCGCGCCTTGGCGATCTGCACGGCGAGGTGGCCGACTCCGCCGGCCGCGCGGTGGATCAACACCCGGTCCCCGGCCTTGACCCGGGCCCCGTCCACCAGACCCTGCCAGGCGGTGAGGGCGGCCAGCGGGAGCGCCGCGGCGTGCACGTGGTCGAGCGGGGCCGGCTTGCGGGCCAGCTGCGACGCGGGCGCGGTGACGTACTCGGCGTAGCCGGCGGCGGCGCGCGGGAAGAACGGCATCCCGAACACCTCGTCACCGACCGCGAACCCGGCCCCGGGCCCGGCCTCTTCGACCACCCCGGAGATGTCCCAGCCGAGCCCGAACGGCGGTTCCCCGAGCAGCGGCAGCATGCCCGACCGCACCGCGATGTCCACCGGGTTCAGCGCGCTCGCGTGGACCCGGACGAGGACTTCACCCGCCCCCGGCCGGGGCCGCTCGGTCTCCACGACCTCGAGCACCTCGGGGCCGCCGAACGAGTTCTGGACTACTGCGCGCACGGGACTCTCCCTTGTTCCTTCGCGGTTGACGTGATCAACCCTAGGAAGGCCGGGCGAGACGCAGAATGGCCTGAAGTCTCCCGTACATGTCCAGGCGTCTTCTCTTCAGGCACTCCCGGGCAATGGGACGCTCACGCTGGCGACGGCCGGCCTGCCGACCGCTCGCGAGCAGCTGCGCGCCCCGCCGGCCGGCACCCGGGTGTGAGCCCGGCCGGCAGGGCGCCGCGGGGTCAGCGCAGCGGGCGGCACAGCAGGGCGTCGGGCACCCCGCCGTGCAGCCACTTCCAGGTGTACGCGACTCCCGCGACGTACTCGTTGTCGGCGCACTGGCCCTTGTAGTAGCCGGGGGCCCAGTCGCTGGCGCCCGAGCCGCCGGTGGCGGGACGGTTGTCGCCGCGGTCGAACCAGACGTTGCGGCCCGAGGTGGGCAGCGGGGTGCTCGACGGTGCACAGAGCAGCGCTGACATGGCGTTGCCGCGCACGCTGTAGCCGACTGCGAAGGAGTTGTCCGGGCACTGCAGCTTGTTGTAGCCGGCTGCCCAGTCGCCCTCCGTCACATAGCGCTCGTCGGTGACCGGCAGGTAGGCGCCACCGGACTGCGCCGGCTCGCCGGAGTCCGTGCACAGGCCCCGGCTGTCGTTGCGGCCGAGGCCGATCAGCCGCTGGCCGTCCGGGCAGTTGCCCTTGCGCGCGCCGGAGTCCCAGTCGGGCTGCCCGAGCATCCGGGCGGAGACGTCGTAGTCGGCGTGGTCGAGGTTGAGCATGTTCCAGCGGGCGGTGGGCGCGACCGGGCCGGTCAGGCTCGGCGCGTTCACCAGCCGGTTCCAGTCGGCGGCCCGCCAGTCGCCCGGGTCGTTGATGCTGAGCTGGTTGCCGTGCTGGTCGTAGTCGAGCAGCGCCCAGTTGTCCAGCGGAACGCCGTTGTCAGTCCAGCCGACCAGCGGCCAGATCGCGAAGTCGGTGTCATTGGCGGCCAGGACGTCGGTGAAGCTGTGGAGCCACGCCTGCTCCTTGGCGTCGGTCGATCCGCGGCCGGCCGCGCCGAACTCGCTGACCCACACCGGCGCGGTGAAGTGCTGCCCGGACTGGGTGACGAACAGCGCCTCCTGGTTCACCACCTGGGCGAGCTGGGCGGGAGTGAAGTCCTCGTAGCGAGGGTCGCTGGTGGCCCCGAGGCCGCTGCCCGCGCCGCTGTTGGCCGGGCCGGTGTAGGCGTAGAAGTGCGCCGCGTAGACCAACTTGTCCGAGCGGATCAGGGTGTTGGAGAGGTTCTGGACCGGCGTCAGCATCGGTCGCCCGTGCGGCAGTCCGTTCAGCGGTATGCCGTACCAGTTGATGCCCTCCATGATGACCAGCATGTCCGGGTCGGCCTGGAGGATCCGGTTGCCGGCCTCCTCGAAGGCGGCGTTCTCGTCGTGGCCGTCGCCCCGACCCCAGTTGGGGTCGTCGAAGGTGTCACGGCGCACCTCGTTGCGCAGGTCGGCGCCGACGACGCGCTTGTTGTCCTGGTAGCGCTTCACCATGAACAGCCAGTCGTCCTCCCACTGCGCGGTGGACTGGCCGCTGTTCCAGCGCTCGTTGCCGTCCAGGCCGCAGCACCAACGGGACGTGGTGGTGTGGTTGTTGAGGATCACGGCGAACCCGTCCGCGGTGAGCGCCGCGACCACGGCGTCGTACACCTGCAGCGGAGTGTCACCGCGCAGCTGCGGGTTGGCCGCGACGGCCGAGTCCGGCACCGGGGTGGTGTTGTGGACCATCGCATTGGAGAAGGGCAGCCGGATGCTGTTGATGCCGAGGCTGTGGAACCCGGCCAGGATCCTCGCCATCGGGGCGCGGTCCAGCCCCAGCGGCATGTCGTGGGCGGGCTCGCCGTGCGCGTGGTTCGCCGGGTCGGCGGGGTCGCCGCTTCCGGTCCAAGTTCCCTGGGCACCTTCCCAGTTGCCGGACTCCAGCTTGAACCGCTCGCCGTTCGCGTCCACGATGTAGCGTCCCCTGGTACTGAGCGGCCCGGTCCAGGAGGCACTGAGCTGAGCGCCCGTGAGCACGTTCGCGGCGGGGCTCGCGGCGGGCGTGGCCGCGACCGCCGCCCCGCCGCCGGCCGCCCCGACGACCAGGGCGAGCGCGGATCCGGCGACCACCAGAGCACGGGCGAACAGTCCCCTGGGGACCGGGCCTGGCCTGCTGTCTGTCACTACTTCTCCCTCGGAGGGTGGGTGTTGCGAGGAGGTGGGTGGGCAAGGCTGCCGCCGGGACGGCATGCCGCCGCCCCGTCGAGTCGGATGCATCCTGCCATGTACGGGATAACGGAAGGGACTTGCGCGCTGGATGGCTGCTGAACAACCGCGTGCGGGCCGGACGGCAACCGGCCGGATCGAAGCCGCGTGAGTCGGTGTCAGGTGAGCGGCATCCGCTGGTCCCGGGAGCGCGTCACGCGATCACGCATCGGGAGGGATCTGCGGCTCTTCCCCTGACTGGTTGCCCCGCCGCGGGATGAAGGCGGTGATCCCGCCTCTTCGCCCGACCCGCGCGCCAGCCGTCGCAGCCAGACCCGAAGACCGTCATGACGGCACGTCAGGCGCTTCGGCGCCGTCCGGGGTGATGGCTAGGGCGGCGACGTCGTCGTGCAGGACACCGGCGTGGCGGGGCAGGTCGGTGTCCAGGAAGTCGATGACCTCGGCGGGGCTCGGGGCCGGCCGGCCGCCGAAGCGCTGGCGCAGCCGGTCGAGGAGCGGGTAGAAGACTCCGGCCGGGTCGCGGGCCTCGATCAGCCCGTCGGTGCAGAGCAGCAGGACGTCGCCACGGGCCAGTCGGCAGGTGTACGCGACGGGCTGCTCGGCGAGCAGGGCGCCCAGGCCGAGTGGGAGGGCGGGCGGTCCGGTGACCAGGCCGACCTCGCCGCCGGAGATCAGGACGGGCTCGACATGGCCGTGGTTGATGATCGTCACCTGCTGGGCACCGGAGTCGTACTCGACCAGGGCCGCGGTGACGAACAGTTCGGAGTCGGGGATCGACTCGACCTCGCGGGTCATCCGGCGTTCCATCCCGGCGGCCACCTGCTGCAGGTCACCGGCCTCGTAGACGACCTGGCGGAAGCTGCCGAGGATGTCGGCGACGGTGCCCACGGCCCGCAGTCCCTTGCCGCGGACGTCCCCGATGATGGCACGTTCGCCCGCCGGGGTGGAGCAGATGTCGAAGAGGTCGCCGCCGACCAGGCTGCCGACCACCGCCGGGCGGTACAGGGCGGCCGCCAGCAGATGGCCGACCCGGGGCGGCACCGGTCTCAGCAGGGTGCGCATCAGTGCCTCGGCGACCGAGTTGACGTTGACCAGGTGGGCTTCCTGGCGTTTGCGATGGGCGGCCAGGAAGGTACCGAGCAGGCCGACCAGTGCGGTGGAGACGTAGGACCCGACGTAGTGGCTCTCCCACAGGTCGTGCGAGACGCGGCCGGCACAGCAGGGGGTACCGGCCAGGACGGCTTCGAACCCGACCGCGAAGACCGTGGCACCGGCGACGCCGGCCGGGCCCCAGGTGAAGGCGGCGACCACCGGCAGGGCGACCAGCAGGAAACTCACCGGCCACTGGACCGGGGTCAGGGGCTCCAGGATCAGGACGCCCGCGACGTAGGCGGCCGGCAGCCAACGCATCCAGGCCGGCGGAGCCGGCACCTCGAGGCCGGTGGCGCTGAGCCTCGCCGCCGATCGGCGGGCGGCCCGGCGCCTCACCACCGACTCCGGGGCCGCGACGAAAGCGGGTGGGGCTCCCGCAGATCCAGGCAGAAGATCCACTCACGCAACCTGTACACACGGGCTCCCGAACCGACCGTGATCAAGGCTCACAGCCTGACGCGGCCGGACATTGCGCCCCGGCCATTACGCCGAACGCGGCATGCCGCAGACAGTCGGACAAGATGGCTCCCGCCGTCGGTGCCGCCGGACACGGCCATCGGTCGTGGCCGCACGTCATGCTCGCCGAGCGCGGCCGCCGGCACGGAACCGCGCGCACGGCACGCATAGACGGCACACATGGACAACGCGCATGGACAACGCGCATGGACAACGCGCATAGAGCGCCTTGACCTGCCGAGTTACCCAACAGTAGGTTCTGGGGCGCCGTATCCGGACGACCAGCGACAGGCGGACCACGCCGTCGCGACCCGGCGGCAGAAGGAGCATCAACCACTATGGCAGGAAAGACCCTCAACGGCCGTTCCCGGACCCTCGCCACCCTCGCGGTCGGCGTGGTCGTCGGCGGCGCGGTGGCCGGCGGCGGCTTCGCGGTCGCCGACTCCTCGGCTCCGAAGACGGACCGTCAGATCACCAACATGACCAACGAGGTCAGCAAGATCAAGGCGTACTACGGCGACACCGTCGACGCCAAGGGCGAGCACTGGGCCTCGCCGGACAGCAACTACGCCGTCCAGGTCCGGGGCATAGAGAACAAGGCCCAGAAGTACCTGGAGAGCAGGGCCAAGCACGAGCGCGGCGTCAAGAAGGCGATCGTGCTCGACGTGGACGACACCTCGCTGTCGACCTACAACTACGAGTTGGAGACCACCTTCGTCTACAACCCGGTCAGCAACGCGCAGTACATCGCCACCAAGACCATGCCGGCCGTCTTCGGCATGAACACCCTGGCGACCTGGGCCGAGCAGCACGGCTACACCGTGTTCTACGTCACCGGGCGTCCCGAGACCCAGCGCGCCGCCACCGCGGCCAACCTCGCCGCGGTCGGGTTCCCGAAGGCCGACGAGGCGCACCTGTTCCTGAAGAACACCGTCACCCCGCCGTCGTACCTGCCCTGCGGCAAGACCTGCACGGTGATCCAGTACAAGTCCGGCACCCGCGCGCACATCGAGAGCCTCGGCTACCGGATCGTCGCCAACTTCGGCGACCAGTACAGCGATCTGTCGGGCGGCTACGCCGAGAAGACCTACAAGATCCCCAACCCGATGTACTACCTGCCCTGACGCCGGGTCAGTCGCAGTAGGCGGTTCCGGCCGCCCCGCCCGGAGGCACGGCGCCCCCGGGCGGGGCGTACCCGCTGCGCGCTTCGAGCCGGGGGACGACCGGCCGCGCAGCCCTCGGTCCCGGCGCCTCGCGGCAACGGCCGGTGCGTGCGCGTCAGTCCGTCCACTCCTCGGTCCTCGGCGGTTCACCGAAGGCACGGGCGACCGCCTCCCGGGCCGCCCGCTCGCCGCCGACGAAGAAGGAGAACTCGCCGGAGTCGATCGGGTGGGCGCGCGCCGCCCGCAGCACCACCCGCACGGCGACGGCCATCCGGTACGCCTCGTGGCCGAGCTCCTCCCTGACGCCCCGGGCCAGCGCCGAGAAGAACGTCGGCAGCGCCTCGGGCCACTCCCAGTCCGCGAGGATCCCGTCCTGGACCTCGAACTCGAAGCCCTCGTCGGCCGGTTCGAAGTCAAGGGTGACGTCGATGAACGGACCGCATCCCCACGACACCTTGTAGATCCGCACGCCTCGGACCGGATGCGGTGGAAAACGTCGAGGTTCGATCACGGGGCCAACCTACCTCCGCCATCCGGTCGACCTCCGGGCGGCAACCGCCCTGTCCCTCCGGGCGGTCCCCCCAGCACTGCGCCGGGACCGGCATCACCCGTAAGGCTGACCGGGGCCGCCGGTCCGCATCCGCTCGCCGGGCCGGGGCGTTGGTATCCGGTGACGAACGGGCGGTGAGCCGATGCGGTCCGGCTGGGGGCGGGACGGGCGCGCAGTGCTGCCCGCAGCCCTCCCGTCCGACTGCCGAGGTTCGCCGTGCCGGTTGCCGCCGCCGAGACCACCGACCGATCGCGGAGCACCGGGTCCCGGACCGAGCGGCGGCGGGCCGCGCGCCCGGCGGCCCGGTGGTCCACCGTTCTGACGCTGTATCTCACCGAGGTGGTCTTCCGGCTGTTCCTGATCAGACACCGGGTGGTGCCCAGGGTCCACCCGGACGAGGACGCCTACCTGGTACTCGCCCGGGTGCTCGCCGGCGGCCGGGCCACGGCCAGCCCGGCCGGGGTGGTCGTGCCCGGCGGCTACTCGCTGCTGGTGGCGCCGGCCCTGGCCCTCGCGCACGATCCGGCGACGGCGTACCGGCTGGTGCTGGCGGTGAACGCGCTGGTCGCCGCCTCGGTGCTGCCGCTGGGCCTGCTCTCGCTGCGGCGGATGGGAGTTGCGGGCCCACCGGCCCTCGCAGTCGCGGGCACCGCGTCCCTGCTGCCGCCGGCGGTGTTCTACTCGCAGTTCGCGCTGACCGACGCGATCCTGCCCGCCCTGCTGCTCGGCTGGCTGCTCTGTCTGCACTCCCTGCTCCGCGACGGCCCGCTGCGGCGAAGGACGGCCGGCGGAGCGGGCCTCGGTCTGCTGGCGGGCTACGCGATCTCGGTGCACGACCGGGGCGTGGTGCTCGCCGTGGTGACGGCGGGCGTGCTGCTCCTCGCCCTGGTGCGCGGCTGGACTCCGCGGGCGGCGACACTGCTCGCCGGTACGGCACTGGGCGTCTCGGCAACGGCCGCCGTGCTGCTGGCCCGGTATCTTCAGGACCGGTTCTCCGACGCTCCGCCGTCCTCGGTCGGCTCGCAGGCGCTGACCGGGATGCTGAACACCGCCCTGCTCGACCGCACTTGTGGCCGGGTGCTGGGCCAGCTCTGGTACCTCACCGTCTCGACCTGGGGCATCGGCGGGATCGGGTTCACAGTGTGCGCCGCGCTACTGATGCAACGTCAGACCTCCCTGGCGGAGCGGGTGATGGCTGCCGTGACACTGATCACACCGGTGCTCGTCGCGGGTGGTGCGGCCACCGCCCTGCCGGAGGACCACCGGCTCGACGACAACGTCTACGCCCGCTATCTCTCGCTCTTCGCCCCCGCGCTGTTCCTGGTGGGCAGTGCCGCGCTCCACCGGCTGCCCAGGCCGTCCCTGCTGCGCCACACCACCGCGGCCGTCGGGCTGGTCGGGATGTGCGGCTCGGGTGTGCTGGTCCTGGCCGGCCACCGGCTGCGCACCGAGCAGTTCCTGCTGTGGGCCCTGCCGGACTCCTCCTTCCTCGCGGGCGACTGGCACGCCTTCCACCTGCTGCGCAGCACCGCTGCGGCGCTCGCCGTGCTGGCCCTGGCCGTCGGACCGGTCGCCGCGCTGGGCCGGCGTGCCGTCCCGTACGTGACGGCGGTGCTGGCCGTCTGGGCGGTGACGGCGACCTGCGTGATCACCGTCCGGGTCTCCCAGCCGGGGCTCGAACCGCACTGGGCGGTCACCGGGTTCCCCCGCGCGGCCGGTCTGCGGCCCGACGACCTGGTGGCGCTCAGCAGCTCCCTCCCCCGTGCGGTGCAGTGCGCGCAGGCCTTCCAGATCGACCGGGGCCGGGTCTGGTACGTGGACTTCGCCCAGCAGGCCCCACCGTCCGAAGCGGACGTTGCCGTTCTGCCCACCCCGCGCCACGGTCCGTCCACCGCGAGCTGGCCCCGGGCACCGCGCGACTGGAGGGTCGTCCGGTCCGACCCGGCCAATCGCCTGGTGGTCTGGCGCCGCGACCGTCCGTCCCGGCCCTGACCACGGGGCCCACGGGGGAGGCCCCCGGGTCCGCGGGCCGCACTGGGCGGCGAGCTGGATCCGGGGGCCTCCCCCGTCGGTACTGCGGCGCGGATCAGGCGAGGGTCGCGAGGGCCTCGTTGAAGATCTGCGACGGGCGCATCACGGCAGCGGCCTTGGCCGGCTCGGGCTGGTAGTAGCCGCCGATCTCGGCCGGCGAGCCCTGGACGGCGATCAGCTCGGCGACGATGGCCTGCTCCTGCTCGGTCAGGGTCTTGGCGAGCGGCGCGAAGGCCTCGGCCAACTGGACGTCGTCGGTCTGCTTGGCCAGCTCCTGGGCCCAGTACATGGCCAGGTAGAAGTGGCTGCCGCGGTTGTCGATACCGCCCAGGCGGCGGCTCGGCGACTTGTTCTCGTCCAGGAAGGTGCCGGTGGCGCGGTCGAGCGTGTCGGCGAGGACCTGGGCGCGCGCGTTGCCCGTGGTCTGCGCCAGGTGCTCGAAGCTGGCCGCGAGCGCGAAGAACTCGCCCAGGCTGTCCCAGCGCAGGTAGTTCTCCTTGACCAGCTGCTGGACGTGCTTGGGCGCGGAGCCGCCGGCGCCGGTCTCGAACAGACCACCGCCGTTCATCAGCGGGACGACCGAGAGCATCTTGGCGCTGGTGCCGAGCTCCAGGATCGGGAACAGGTCGGTCAGGTAGTCACGCAGCACGTTGCCGGTGACCGAGATGGCGTTCTCGCCGCGGCGGATGCGCTCCAGCGAGAACTCGGTGGCCTCGACCGGCGACTTGATCTCGATCTGCAGGCCCTCGGTGTCGTGCTGCGGCAGGTACGCCTTGACCTTCTCGATCAGGGCGGCGTCGTGCGCGCGGTTCTCGTCCAGCCAGAACACGGCCGGGTCGCCGGTGGCCCGGGCGCGGGTGACGGCGAGCTTGACCCAGTCCTGGATCGGCAGGTCCTTGGTCTGGCACATCCGGAAGATGTCGCCGACGTTGACCGGCTGCTCCAGGACGACGTTGCCCTCGGCGTCGACGACCCGGACGGTACCGGCGGCCTGGATCTCGAAGGTCTTGTCGTGGCTGCCGTACTCCTCGGCCTTCTGCGCCATCAGGCCGACGTTCGGCACCGAGCCCATGGCGGCCGGGTCGAAGGCGCCGTGCGCGCGGCAGTCCTCGATGACGGCCTGGTAGACGCCCGAGTAGCTGCTGTCCGGGAGGACGGCGAGGGTGTCGGCCTCCTGGCCGTCCGGGCCCCACATGTGGCCGGAGGTGCGGATCATGGCCGGCATCGAGGCGTCGACGATGACGTCGCTCGGTACGTGCAGGTTGGTGATGCCGCGGTCGGAGTCGACCATGGCCAGGGCCGGGCCGTCGGCCAGCTCGGCGTCGAAGGACGCCTTGATCTCCTCGCCCTGGGGCAGCGCCGCCAGGCCGTTCAGGATGGCGCCGAGGCCGTCGTTCGGGCTCAGGCCGGCCGCGGCGAGGACCTCGCCGTAGGCGGCGAAGGTCTTCGGGAAGAAGGCGCGGACCACGTGGCCGAAGACGATCGGGTCGGAGACCTTCATCATGGTGGCCTTCAGGTGGACCGAGAACAGCACGCCCTCGGCCTTGGCCCGGGCCACCTGCGCGGCCAGGAACTCACGCAGCGCGGCGACGCGCATCACGGAGGCGTCGACGACCTCGCCCGCCAGCACCGGCACCGACTGGCGCAGCACGGTGGTGCTGCCGTCCTCGGCCACCAGCTCGATGCGCAGGGCGCCGGCCTCGGCGACGACGGCGGACTTCTCGGTGGAGCGGAAGTCGTCGGCGCCCATGGTGGCGACGTTGGTCTTGGAGTCGGCGCTCCAGGCGCCCATCCGGTGCGGGTGCTTCTTGGCGTAGTTCTTCACCGAGCCGGGGGCGCGGCGGTCCGAGTTGCCCTCGCGCAGCACCGGGTTGACGGCGCTGCCCTTGACCTTGTCGTAACGGGCGCGGATCTCCCGCTCCTCGTCGGTCTTCGGGTCGTCCGGGTAGTCCGGCAGGGCGTAGCCCTGCGCCTGCAGCTCGGCGATCGCGGCCTTGAGCTGCGGGATGGAGGCCGAGATGTTCGGCAGCTTGATGATGTTGGCCTCGGGGGTCTTGGCCAGCTCACCGAGCTCGGCGAGGGCGTCGCCGATGCGCTGGCCCTCCTCCAGCCGCTCCGGGAAGCTCGCGATGATGCGCCCGGCCAGGGAGATGTCGCGAGTCTCCACCTTGACGCCCGCCGTCGCGGCGTACGCCTGGACCACCGGCAGGAACGAATACGTGGCCAGGGCAGGGGCCTCGTCAGTGTGCGTGTAGATGATGGTCGAGTCAGTCATCGGTGCTCCGCTTCACGGCTACAACGTCTTGATATCAAGATATCTCGTGATCGCCCCTCCACCACAACCGCCCCCGTGCGTCGGCGGCCGTCCGCACCCGCCCGAGTACCCAGCCGGCCCCGAACGCCCGCCCGAACGGGTGGACCTCCACCGTAGGCCCCGCCCCCGAACGGCGCCGCTCACCGCGAGGGCAGCGGGCTCGGCCCTCACGGCGTCCGGGTAGGCCGGCGGCACCGGCGGCGCGGTCGGGACGTACGGTGCCGGGGTCGGCGTCGGTGCGGTAGATGTCGCGGCGGGCGCCGGGCGGGCTGGCCGCGAGCAGGGTGGCCCGGTAGTCGGCGCCCTAGCCAGGCCGTGACGGCCGGCCTCTCGTCGGCCCTGATCAGTCACGAGGCCAGTTGGTGCCGCCGTTCCCAGGCCCGGGCCGAGATCCGCGCCAGCAGCCCGGCGGCCGGGTCGAGTTCGTCGTCCCCCGAGGCCAGCGGACCGGTGTAGCAGACCGCGAGCGCGTACGGCGGGGCGTCCTCGGGGTGGACGACGGCCGCGCTGTGTCGCACGCCCTGGAACCAGCCGTTCTTGAAGGCGATCCGGGTGCCCGGCGGCAGCCCGGCCGCCAGGTCCACCCGCCAGGCATTCCGCTCCAGCAGTTCCAGCAGCTCCGGCTCCAGCGACTCCAGCAGCCGTACCAGGTCGAGCGCGGTGACCCGGTTCTGCACCCCCGCCTCGCGGGCGGCGTAGTCCTCGATCCCGCGCGGGCTCGCACTCCGGGTGGCGTTCGCCCGCCGCCACACCTCGGCCACTGCATCCCGACCCACCTGTGCCAGGCAGAGGTTGGTGGCCAGGTTCGAGGAGTGCGTGATCATCCGCTCGGCGAGCCAGCGCAGCGTGGCGGTGGGCGGTTCCGCCGTGCCGCTCTCCAGCAGCCGCCAGGGCTCGGGGTCGCTGTCGTACGCCTGGTCGTCGGCGTAGCTGCCACCCACCGCCGAGGTGAACTCGTTGACCACCGGTACGGCGGCGTCCAGGTCGAGACCGCTCCGGTACACCGCCGCGAGCACGGCCATCTTCATGGTGCTCGCCGCGTCGTGCGGCACCTCGGCGTTCCGCAGTACGACCGGCGCCCCGCGCCACGGCCCTACGACGACAGACAGCATGCCCACTCCGATCCGCGACCGCTTGCGAGTCCCACGTGTCTCCGGCGAGGACCATCCCACCCCGGTGCCCCCGCTGTCGCCGGTCCCCACTCGACGGCTACTGCCGGCGCACCAGGCCGCGCAGGTACGCCGCCTGGCCGGCGTGCTGCAGACCGTCGGAGATCACGCTCACCAGCCGCACGGCCAGGGTGACCGGCGGGGTCCAGCTCTCGTCCACCACCCGGCGCAGGTCCGCGTCGCGCAGCCCGTTGACGAAGGCGATGGTGCGTTGGTGCACGGCGTCGTGGTAGTCGGTCAGCAGCTTGCGGGAGTTGACGCGGACGGCGGCCACCTCGTCGGCGCTCTGGCCGTAGCCGGTCGCCGATGCGGGGAAGGGCAGCCCGAACCGGTCGTACCAGCCGTCGGCGGTCCACAGCTGATCGGTTCCGGCGGCGTCGGCGACGTGGTCGTCCTGGATCCTCGCCAGATGCCAGACCAGCCAGGCGATCGTGTTGGACCGCTCGTCCGGGCGCACGGTCAGCTGGGCGGCGGTGAGGCCCTTGACCGCCTCGTGGACGGTCTCGTTCACTCGGTTGAACGCATCGGCCAGCAGGTCCGTCGCACTGGTCATCCGGGTCTCCGTACTCGGTGCTTGGGCACCGCCGTCCGACGGTGCGAGGCTCCGATTGTGCCGCTCGGGCGGGCCCGCGGGGCGCAATGACGGGGCGGGGTCGACACGCCGTGCCCCGCGGAGAACACCGTTCCGGGAAAGGCGATTCCGCGCGGCCGGGCCGCCCAGCACAATGGGGCCCGAGCGGCACGACGGGACGGCGAGAGGACACTCGGCATGGACCACCAGGAACTCCGGCAGCGGTTCGGGGCACTGACGACCGCCCATGTGGCGGACGCCTGCATCCGCGCCCGGATTCCCGTCCGCTGCGCACCCGCGGGGTTGCACGCCGCGGTGCCCGGCGGCCGGGTCTTCGGGCGGGCGTGTCCGGCGCGGCATGTCGGCAGCGTCGACGTGTTCCTGGAGGCCTTCGAGGGGGCAGCGCCCGGTGACGTGCTGGTCGTCGACAACGGCGGCCGGCTCGACGAGGCGTGCGTCGGCGATCTCGTGGTCCTGGAGGCCCGGACCGCCGGGCTGGACGGGATCGTGATCTGGGGGCTGCACCGCGACACCGCCGACATCCGCACCCTCGGGCTGCCGGTCTTCAGCCTCGGCGCGATCCCGACCGGGCCGCAGCGCCTCGACGAGCGGCCAGATGACGCGCTGGAATCCGCCACCGTCGGTGAGTGGACGGTGAGTTGTGACGACCTGGTCCTCGGCGATGACGACGGTGTGCTCTTCGTACCGGCCGCCCGTGCCGAGGAACTCCTCGCCCTCGCGGAGTCGATCCGCGACACCGAGCGCCGCCAGGCCGAACGGATCCACGCGGGCACATCGCTGCGCAGCCAGGTCGGGTTCGACGAGTACCTCTCCGCACGCCGGGACAACCCGTCACTGACCTTCCGCGACCACCTTCGGTCCGTGGGCGGGGCGATCGAGGAATGAGCCGGCACGCCGTCAATCGCGATAGACGGACGTTAGAACGAACACCGTGTCACCTGTGGGCACCCGTTCGCGCGGACGTGCGGTCGCGCGGGGCTGGTCAAGCGGGCGCCCGTGCACCCGCGCGGGCGTTGCGCACACCCAGCGGTCGGATTGAGGCATAAGCCTCCGGCATCCTGCTCCGTGCGCCGTTTGTGCACGCCCTTCCGGTGGCCGCGGCCGCCGGGCAGACTCGACTGCGCCGCCGGGGCCCTCCCTCGGCCGTCCATCGGAAGGGATTTCCACCGTGCGCCGTACCGCCAAGATCGCCGTCACCCTGACCGCCGTGGTCGCCGCCCTGAGCGCCGGGCCCACCGCGGCCGCCGCCGTCCCCGAACCGGCCGCCGCCACGCCGCTGAGTCTCACCTCGTTCAGCTGCGATCCCGGGCACTTCTGCATCTACAGCGACTGGTCGGGCGGTGGTGTCCGGTGCCAGTGGACGGAGAGCAGGAACCCGAACACCGCGAACGACTGCTCGTTCATCCGGAGCGGCTGGCCGGTCCGCTCGGTGTGGAACGGCACCGGACACCGGGTGCAGTACTACACCCAGACCAACTACCACGCGCGCGTGGGCTCCACGCCCGCCGGAAGCGGCGGCAACCTCATGGGCAACTACCAGATCCGCTCCTTCCAACCCCAGTAACCCGCCCAGCACGCCGCGGCGGCCGCACGGGACCCGGATCCCTGCGGCCGCCCGCGCGCCGTGCCCGGGGGAGTGGCCGGGCTGGTGTTCCTCGCCGGTTGCGCTACCCGTACGCCCGCGCTCGGCTACCTCGCGCGGCGCATGCACCCGGGCCGCGGGCCGCAGACGCCACGGGTGCGCCGCGCGGTGCGGCTGCAGACCGCGGTGTGGGGCGCCGCGCTGACCGCCGAGGCCGCGATCCGGCCGGCGCTGCTCTGGATCCTGCCGGTGACGGTGGTGGGCGGGCTGTCCACCGGGGTGGAACTGAGCGTCGCGGTGCTGCTGGCGTGGACGGTGTGGTACCGCGGACGACCGCGGACCGTGTGAGGGTGGGCGGCAACACGGTGTGCCCCCGGTCAGAGCACTCGCTGCCCGGCCTCGACCCGCTCGACGGCAGTACGCACCGCCTGCACGAAGGACCAGAACAGCGGCAGGGTGTTGGCGGCCCGTCCGGCCAGGCTGTTCTTCCCTTCCGCGAACATCGCGGCGCGCAACTCGGTGGTGATCTCCAGTTGGGCACCCATGCCGAGCAGGGTGCGGTTGCAGATGTTCTCCGGGGAGAGGCCGGCGATCTCCTCGTCCCCCGAGGCCGTCACCGCCCGGATGCCGGCCGCGGTGAACCCGTCCATCAGGTGCTGCCGCAGGGTGGCGTTGAGCCCGCCCACCAGCACCACCGCGGCCCCGGCCGGCAGGCCCGCCCGGGCGGGCGTACAGCCGTGCAGCGAGACCACGTTGAGGCTCCCCGCGCAGAGCGATCGGGCGACGGTGTCGTCGCAGTGTGTCGAGGTGACGTGCAGTGTGCTGTTCCCGGTGGCGCGCAGACCCTCGAACATCCAGTAGTCATGCACCGGGCCGGCGGCCGTGGTGGTGGAGGACGGCTCCGCCGGGTGGTATCCCGCTATCGCCAGGCAGAGTTCGGAGGTGCCGCCCTCGATACCGCCGCCGTGCGGGGCGATCACGGTGGTCCGTACGAGGGCCGAACGCCCGGACGAGCCGGTGTCGTCGATCGGATGTCGACGGTAGCGCCGGCCGTAGTCCACGCCCTCCTTCAGTGCTATGTCCGCGTAGAGGGCGGTGTTGGAGGCGTAGATATCCCCTGCAGCCCTGGCCGGAGAGCTTCCCACGACACCGGATGCCGTGCTCAGAACCGGTGCCGTTGCCAGCGCCGTGATCAGTGTGCGGCGATTGAGGATCATGTACAACGAGCATGGCAGGGGCAGACCCTTCTGACAATCAGGCTTCACCGGCGAGCCCCCTCGGACTCCACCTGGTAGTCGGGCAGCGCCACGGTGCTGACCTGCCTGCCCGCCTTGAGCATCAACTCCAGCAAGAACCTCCGGTTCAGCAGCCCGTTGCGGATCCGCAGGCCGGCCGCACCGGGGGCGAGGAACTTCCCGGTCCGGTCGCCGCCCTTCTGGCAGCCCTGGGCGTAGTCGCGCAGCAGCCGCTCGTACCTGGTGAACGCGGCGCGGTGGTCACCGCCGGAGCGGGCGAGTTCACCGGCCAGCACATAGGCCGCCACGATCGCGGTCCCGGTGCCCATACCGCCTATCGTCGCGCCGCACGCGGCGTCCCCGAGCAGCGCGATCCGACCCTTCGACCAGCTCTCCACGTCCGCCCGGCTGATCGAGTCGAAGTACAACTCCGTTGCCTCCTCCAGGGATTCGAGCAGCCTGGGCACCTCCCAGCCCACTCCGGCGAAGGCCCGGGCCAGCAGCGCCTTCTGCTGCCCGGCATCGTGCCGGTCGTAGTCGAGCCGGGGCGAGGCCCAGACGAAGAAAGCACCAGCCCGCCGCGGGTCCCGGCGGCCGGCGCCGACGGAGGCGAGCCGCCCCGGCACGTTGCAGCCGATCGAACCCTGCCGGATGCCGAGATAGTTGGGCAGCTGCCAGGTCGCGGCGTAGTAGCCGAGGTGGCGGACGTGCTTCTCCTCCGGGCCGAAGGCCAGCCGCCGGACGTTGGAGTGCAGCCCGTCCGCGCCGATCACCAGGTCGAACTCGCGCGCCGCGCCGTGCCGGAACTCGACCCGCACCCCGGTGGCGATCTCGGTGAGGCCGGTGACGGAGTCGCCGAAGACGTACTCGGTGTACGGCAGGCTCCGCTCGTACAGCACCCGGGACAGGTCCCCGCGCAGCACCTCGATGTCGCCACCGTTGAACTCGCCGGGCAACTGCAGCAGCTTCCGCCCGCGCTCGTCCACGAAGCGGACCGGGCTGCCGCCGGTCTGCAGGGTGCGCAGCTCGTCCGTGATCCCCATCCGATCCAGCACCGTGCGGTGGGTCTCGCCGCGGAAGTCGACCGCCTGCCCACCCTCCCGCAGCGCCGGGGCCACCTCGACCACGGTCGGCCGGAAGCCGTAGCGCCCCAGCCAGCAGGCCAGCGCCGGGCCGGCGATGCTGGCGCCCGAGATCAGCACGTTCCGGTTGGTGAAGACCATCTGATACCCCTCCCCAAAAACTGTGTCCGTTGGACACTATTGATTTGTGTGTACGGTAGACGCAGTTACGGCGGCTGCGCAAGGCCGGCAACGAGCGAGGGCGGGGGACTGCTGATGAGTGACCAACCGAGCGCGGGGGTCCGACTGCTCTGGGGTCCGCACCCGAAGCCTTCGCGCGGCCCCAAGCCCGCCCTCAGCCTGGAACGCATCGCGGAGGCCGGCGTCGAGATCGCCGACGCGGAGGGGCTGGGCGCAGTCTCCATGCAACGGGTCGCCGGGCTGCTCGCCTTCACCAAGATGTCGCTGTACCGGTACGTGCCGGGCAAGGCCGAACTGGTCGCGCTGATGGTGGAGACCGCGATCGGCGAGCCTCCGGCGGCCGGTACGGCGGACGGCGGGTGGCGGGAGCAACTGGCCGACTGGTCCAGCCGGTTGGCCGAGGTCTTCTTCCGACACCCCTGGCTGCTGGACGCCACCGTCGGCCCGCGCGTCCCGGGGCCGAGGGAACTCGCCTGGATGGAACGGGCACTCGCGGCACTGGACGGCACCGGCCTCACCGGCGCCGAGCGGCTGGACTCCGTGGCACTGCTCGTCGGCCATGTGCGCGGCATCGTCCTGCAGAGCCGCGCGGCAGGCGCGGCGAGCGGCCCGGAGGTGCAGTTCCTCGCCCCGCTCGCCGAGTTGATGCGGACCCACGGCGCGAACTATCCCGCGCTGACGGCCGCGCTCGCCTCCGTCGCCGAGGTCGGCGGGCAGGACCAGGCCCTGGACTTCGGCCTGGACCGGATCCTCGACGGCCTCGGCGTCCTGATCACGCAGCGTACGGACGGGGCCTGACCTCCGGACGCAACGCTGCGGGGGCGGTCGCCGACCGCGCGATCGGCCTCGCCCCCGCGATCGGCCGCCCGCCCGGGGGGTCAGTACGTCCCGAGGAAGCGGTCCAGGACGCGGAGCCCGAAGCCGAGGCCCGCCACCGGGACCCGTTCGTCGACGCCGTGGAACATCCGCTGGTAGTGCAGGGCGGCGTCGAGACGCAGCGGCGCGAAGCCGTAGCAGTCGATGCCCAGTTGGGAGAAGGTCTTGGCGTCGGTCCCGCCGGACATCAGGTACGGGACGGGGTGCCCGGCGGGGTCCTCGGCCCGCAGTGCGGCGGCCATCGCGGCGAAGGCCGGGCCGGTGTGGTCGCCGGTGGCGGCGTCCTCCAGGTTGATGAACTCCGTCGTCACCCGGGGTCCGAGGAGTTCCGTCACGGTGGCCAGGTACTCCTCCCGGGTGTCTGGCAGGAAGCGGCCGTCCACCAGCGCCCGGGCGGTACCCGGCATCACGTTGATCTTGTGGCCGGCCTGCAGGACGGTGGGGTTGGCGGAGTTGCGGACGGTGGGGGCGAAGAGGTCGCCGGCCCGGCCGAGGCGGGCGGCCTCGGCTTCCAGCCGGTCGCGGTCGATGGTGGTGCCCAGGATCCGTTCGAGCTCGCCGAGCAGGGCCTCGACCGGCGGGATCAGCCGGGTGGGCCAGGGGTGGGCAGCCAGCCGGGACAGGGCGTGGACCAGGGTGGCGACGGCGTTGTCGGCGGCGGCCCTGGAGCCGTGCCCGGCGGGGCCGGCGGCGGTGAGCTGCATCCAGGCGGTGCCGCGCTCGCCCAGCGCGATGGGGTAGAGCCTCAGTTCGGCGCCGTCCGCGCCGGGCTGCGGCCGGACCGGCACCGAGAAGCCCCCGGACTCCCCGATGGCCTCGGCGCAGTCCGCGAAGTGGTCCCGGTGCTGCGCGGCGACGAAGCGCGAGCCGAGCTCGCCGGTGGTCTCCTCGTCGGCGAGGAAGGCGAGCACCAGGTCCCGGCGCGGGCGGCGGCCGGTTCTGGCCCAGGAGCGCACCAGGGCGAGAGTGGTGGCGACGGCGCCCTTCATGTCCACCGCTCCCCGGCCCCACAGGCAGCCGTCGTGCAGCTCGCCGGAGAGCGGGTGCCGGGACCACTCGGCGGCGTCGAACGGCACGGTGTCCAGGTGCCCGTGGACGAGCAGCGCCGGGCGGCCCGAGTCGGTGCCCGTGACGCGTGCCAGCACACTGGCCCGGCGCGGCGCCGACTCGGTGATCAGCGCTTCGATCCCGGCCTCGGCGAGCCGGGCCGCCACGTACTCGGCGGCGGCCCGCTCACCCGGCCCGCTGTCGTCGCCGGGGTTGGTGGTGTCGATCCGCAGCAGGTCCTGGCAGATCCGGACCACGTCGGCGCCGGCGTGTGCGTCGTCCGGGAACGAGATGTCTCCGAGGACCGAGGAGGGCGGGGTGATGGTCATCGACGTGCTTCTTTCGGGTGCGGTGGAGAGCCGGGCGCGGCAGGGGTCAGCGCAGCTTCGGGTCGTAGGCGTCGCGGACCGCGTCGCCGAGCAGGATGAAGCTCAGCACGGTCGCGGACAGGAACAGCGCCGGGAAGAGCAGCAGGTGCGGGAAGTCGAGGAAGTAGCTCTGCGCGGCGTTGAGTTGCAGCCCCCAGGAGAGCGCGGGGTACTGCAGTCCGACGCCGAGGAAGTCCAGGGTCGCCTCCCCGGAGATGACGTTCCCGATGTTGAGCATGGCCACCACCACGACCGGCGTCACGGCGTTGGGCAGGATGTGGCGGACCATCAGCCGCAGCGGTCCCGCCCCGGTGGAGCGGGCGGCGTGCACGTACTCGGCGTCCTTCAGCGCGATCACCTGGGCGCGCATCACCCGGGTCATGGTGGTCCAGCCGAGGCCGACCAGGACGAGTGTCATGGCGCCCAGTCCGTGTGAGGGGAAGGCGACCAGGATGACGGTGGCGCCGAGGACGAACGGCAGGCCGAAGAACACGTCGGTGACCCGGGACAGCAGGGAGTCGACCCAGCCGCCGTAGAAGCCCGCGAGCAGCCCGAGCAGCACGGACAGCAGCAGCGCGCCGCAGGTCACCGCCAGTCCGATGAGTAGCGACGGGCGGCTGCCCCGCACCACCTGGGCGAGGTAGTCGCAGCCCTGCAGGTCGAACCCGAAGGGGTGGTCGAGGCTGGGGCCGACCCGGGAGTCGGTGAGTTCGCAGCGTCCGCTGTCGTGGGTCAGCAGGGCGATGAACGGCCGGGGTAGGGCAGCCATCAGGACGATCAGGAGCACCACGCCCGCGCAGAGCGCGACCAGCGGACGGGAGCGCAGTTCGCGCCAGGCGTCCGAGGACAGCGAGCCGGAGGCCTTCCGCTCGCGCGGCTCGGGTGGGCCGGCGGGCGGTGGCAGCAGGCCGTCGACGCGGGGGGTGCCCGGGCCGTCGTCCAGGTCAGTCATGGCGGATCCTTGGGTCGAGTACGCCGTACAGGACGTCCACCACCAGGTTGGCCAGGCAGAAGACCAGGACCAGCACGGTGGTGATGCCCACCACCGTGGGCCCTTCCCGAAGCTGGATGGACTGGAACACCTGCTGGCCGATGCCGGGCAGGTTGAAGATGTACTCGGTGACGACGGCCCCGGCCATCAGCGAGCCCAGTTCGACGCCGAGGAACGTCACCACCGGAACGAGCGAGTTGCGAAGGGTGTGCAGGACCACCACCCGGCGCCGGCTGAGGCCCTTGGCCTCGGCGGTGCGGACGTAGTCGGCGCGGAGGTTCTCCAGCAGCGAGGAGCGGGTGAGCCGGGCGACGTAGCCGACCCCGAACGAGGCCAGCACCAGCCCGGGCAGGACGTACGCGGCGGGCCAGCCGTCCTGGTCTCCGGAGACCGGGAACCAGCCGAGCCGGACGCCGAGGATCAGCTGGGCCAGGTAGCCGACGATGTAGACGGGTACGGCGATGGCCAGTGTGGTTCCGGCGAGGACGATCCGGTCCGCCCATCCGCCGCGGCGCAGTCCGGCCAGCACGCCGAGCGCGATGCCGAGCACGGTCTCCAGGAACCAGGCGGTGAGCCCTAGCCGTACGGTCACCTGCCAGCGTCCGGCGAGGACGTCGGCGACCGGTTCGCCGGTGAAGGTCCGGCCGAGGTCCCCGGTGAGCAGCCCGCCGAGGTACTTGGCGTACTGGACGGCCAGCGGGTCGTCCAGGTGGTAGCGGCGGTGCAGTTCGGCGAGGACGGCGGGCGGGACCTGGCGGTCGCCGGCCAGGCCCTGGATCGGGTCGCCGGGCAGGACGAAGACGAGCGCGTGGATCAGGAAGGTGGTGGCCAGCAGTACGGGTACGGCGTACAGCAGCCGGCGGGCGACGAACCGTCCCATCGGACCTCCGTTTCTGGTGTCTCGCTTCTCGTTCCGGCTCCCTCGGGGGGCCGCGGCGTCAGTGGCGTACGGTCACCCTGTCCAGGTGCAACCCGGCGACGTACGGATCGGTCACGATGTTGCCGACCCGGCTGCTCCAGACGGACTGGTCCTGCCAGTTCCACAGCGGGATCAGCGGCAGTTCGGCGAGGGCGATGTCCTCGGCCTGCTGGTAGTAGGCGATGCTCTGCTGCCGGGTCGGGGCGGCGTCCCCCTTCGCGAGCAGCTCGTCGAAGCGCGGGTTCCGCCAGCCCATGCGGTTGTCGTGGTCGTAGAGGCCGGCCAGGTAGTTCTGCATGCTGGGGTAGTCGATGACCCAGTTCTGCCGGTAGGGGCCGGTGGTCTTCCGGCTGTTGAGGATCGGGCCGAGGTCGGCGGCGGCCATCTTGCGGAAGGTGATGTCCCGGATGCCGAGGTTCTGGCGGAGTTCGTTGGCGACCGCGGTCATCCACTGTTCGTACGTGGGGTCGGAGTTGGCGAAGTAGAGCTCCATCGGTCCGCTGAATCCCCCGGCGCGGTCGAGGAGTTCCC
Source organism: Kitasatospora sp. NPDC032150 (assembly GCF_055579945.1). NCBI lineage: Bacteria > Bacillati > Actinomycetota > Actinomycetes > Kitasatosporales > Streptomycetaceae > Kitasatospora > Kitasatospora sp. NPDC032150. The sequence continues at coordinate 74,389 of NZ_JBVIMH010000024.1, forward strand.
TGGCCTTCGCCGGCTGGTAGCCGCAGGTCTCGCCGCAGGCGCCCGCCCGGTGGCCCGGGATCATCGCGGCGACCACCGAGTCGGCCGGGGTGTGCACCTCGTTGTAGATGGCCCGGGTGATGCCCCTGCGGTCGATGGCCATCGAAATGGCGCGGCGTACATCGGGGTTGGCGTAGCGGTGGTCCCACAGTGGCAGGCCGAGGTAGTCCATGGTGCCACTGGGCCGGACCGAGTAGCGCTTGCCGAAGGTGCGCTTGGCCTCGTAGGCCCGGGCGGCCGGGACGGTGCTCATGAAGTCGAGGTGTCCGGCGCGCAGTTCGGTGAAGGCGGTGTCCTTGCTGGTGAAGATCCTGAAGTGCACGGCGTCGGCCGTCGCCGGGCGGGTGCCGGTGTAGGAGGCGGCGCGCACCAGGTCGATCCGCTGGTTGTGCTGCCAGTCGCCGTCCATCGCGAAGGGGCCGTTGCCGACCGGGTGCCGGTCGTAGCCGTCCGGGTCGGTGAACGCGGCCCTGGGCAGCGGTGCGAAGGCGGGGAAGGCCAGCAGCATCGGGAACTGGCTGAACGGGGCGGCGAGGGTGACCTGGAGGGTGGTCGGATCCAGTACGCGCAGGCCGGAGAGGTGGTCGGTGGCGGGCCGCCGTCCGTCGGCGCGGTTGAGGGCGGCGTAGCCGTCGATCTGGGCGAAATAGGAGTTGGTCGTCCAACCGTTGGGCCCGTAGGCAGCGGCGTCCCAGGCGTCGGCGAAGCTCTGTGCGGTGACCGGTTCGCCGTTGTGGAAGGTGGCCCCGGCGCGGAACCTGAGGGTCCAGACCCGCTGGTCGGGAGACTGCACCGAGGTCGCGGCCTGCGGGATGGCGTGCCCGTCGCCCGGGTCGAGGGCGACCGGGGTGTCGAACAGGCCCTGGAGGACCTGGAGTGCGTAGCTGCTGGTGGTCCGGCCGGGAGTGAGGTGGTCTGGTTCGGTGAGGCCGACCGAGAACGCGCCGCCGGGCACCTGCGGGACCGGGCTGTCGTCACCCTCCCCGGCGCGGGTGCACGCCGGCACCGCGAGCAGGACCAGTGCCGCCAGCAGAGCTGCGGTGCGGACGGATCGGTGGTGCGGCATCGTCGTCATGGGAATCCGTTCCGGGTGAGAACAGCCGCGGGGTGGACGGGTGTGCGAACGACCGGGCACTTCGGTAGACACTTCCCACCCGCCGACCGTGCGACTCCCCGACAGGGCGACCGGGTCAGTCCCAGTCGTGGGGAGCGCGGCCGCGGTGCTCGCCGGCGGCCGCCCGGGTGCGGTCGCCGAGCAGGCGCAGGACGAAGGCGTCGATGACCGGGCGGGGGCCGGCGCCGGCGAAGTTGTTCAGCAGGACGGTGAAGACCAGCCGGTGCCCGTCCGGGCGGTCCAGGTAGCCGGCCAGCGCGTCGACCCCGGTCATCGAGCCGGTCTTGGCGTGGAGCCGACCCTGGGCCGCGGTGCCGCGCAGCCGGCCGGCGAGGGTGCCGCCGACCATCCGGCGAGGGTCGCCGGCCACCGGCAGTGCGTCGTACCAGGTGTTGAACCAGGGTCGGCTGCGGGCGAACTCCAGTAGCCGGCACAGCCGTTGGGCGGTCATCAGGTTGTGCCGGGACAGACCCGAGCCGTCGGCCTGGCGGGCGGGGGTGACGTCCAGTCCGTTGCGGTGGACGAAGGAGGTGATCTGGTCGAGCCCGGCGGACCAGCTGCCCGATCCCGCCCGCACCCGGCCGATCTCCTTGACCAGGTGCTCGGCGATGCCGTTGTTGCTGAGCTTGAGGAAGGGCACCAGCAGCGCGGACAGCGGCGCCGAGTCATGGTGTGCGAGGACCGCGGCGTCCGCCGGGGCGCGGCCCGCCCGTACCTGGCCCCGTACGGTCACTCCGTGGCGGGTGAGGGCGGCGGCGAAGACGGTGGCGGAAACCTGTGCCGGGTTCTCCACGGCGACCCACTCCTCACTGGTGCCGCCGTCGGAGGGAACGCTGCCGGTGAGGACGAGGTCGTTGGTCCCGGGCTGCCTGCCGACGTCCACGCTGCGCTCGCTGCCCGCCGAGCCGGTGTCGATCCGGCCGCTCAGCCGCACCGGGGCCTCCTGGGGGGTGAGCCGCACCGCGGCGGGCAGGCCGGCCTGCCCGCCGGGCGTCAGGGTGAGCCGGACGGTGCCCGGGTCGTAGTCGGTGTCGGTCGCCAGCGTGAGTGCGGAGATCTGCGGGCTGTAGTAGGCGGCCTGGTCGTCCCAGGCCCAGTTGGGGCCGAGCGGCACGCCGTCGTAGCGGGAGGCGTCGGCCAGCAGGGCACCGGAGACGGTGGTGATACCGGAGTCGGCCACCCCGCGGGCGAGCGTGTCCAGGTCGGCGGGCAGCAGGCTGGGGTCTCCCCCGCCGCGCAGGACCAGGTCGCCCTCCAGCCTGCTGCCGGCGTGGCGGCCCGCCGCGAGCACGTCGGTGCCGAAGCGGTGGCCGGGGCCCAGCAGTTCGAGGGCGGCGGCCGCCGTGACGGTCTTGAGGGTGGAGGCGGGCAGCAGCAGCGCGCCGGGCGAGCGCCGGTAGAGCACCTGGCCGGTAGCGGTGTCGGTGACCAGAGCGGAGGCCTGAGCACCGGTCAGCCGCTCGTCCTCGAACAGCCGGTCCAGGTCGGCGGAGAGCGCTTCCGGTGCCGCGGTGCGGGACCTGCCCTCGGCCAGCGGCCCCGAGCCGGTGAGCAGCAGGGCGGCGAGAACGGCGGCGAGCGGCACGCACAGCCGCCGTACCGGATGGCTACGCACAGGACCTCCACAAGGCGGGTGGGCGACCACCACCTTGGCGCCGGGAGGCCGCCGTCGCGGCTGGTGACACGCCTGCGGCCGGAATTCCCCCGTTCGGAGTAAGGCCCGTGGTCCGGGCCGCGAGGGTGCCCGTTCTGACTGACCCGCCGTCGAGTCGCTAAGGTACGTCAGCACTCGTGTCTACCAGTCACCACATCGGGGGAAACACCGTGGCTACTCCGCCACCACCCAATCCGTTCGGAGGCCCGCCACCCGGCGGCCCTCCCAACCCGTACGCCGCCACCCCGCCGGCCGCGCCGTTCGGACAGCCGCCGCAGCCGGGCCCCGGGGCACCGGGCTTCCCGCCGCCGCCCGGCACGTACCCGCCGCCCGCGCCGGCCGCCCAGGAGAAGCCGCGTACGGGGTGCGGGCTCTGGGTGCTGTGGGGTGCCGTCGGCCTGGTGGTCCTCGTGGCCATCGTTGCGATCTTCGACAACAAACCCGAGAAGGCGCGCGTCGGCGAGTGCGTGACCAATCCCGGCAGGGGTGTGTTCGCCAAGGTCAACTGTTCCTCCGCCAATGCGGAGTTCGTCGTGACCAAGCACTACAGCGGCACCTCGACCCTCTCCTGTGTGCTCAGCAGCGCCGCCAGCAAGTCCTACAAGGGCACCAGCCGCGTGTTCGGCATCAGCAGGCACTACGTCCTGTGCCTCGGTCCCCACCGGCCCGGCGACCCGACCCCGTCGGTGACCAAGCCGCAGTACTTCCACTGAGCGCGCCCGGCCCGCAGCACCAGCTTCCGCACCGTCACCAGCCAACAGGATCACAAACGTGAGCTCGCCCTACCCGCCGTCCAACCCCTACAACTCCGCGCCCCCGCAGCCGGCTCCGGGCTACGCGCCGCCCCCGCCGCCCCCCGGCGGCTACGGCTACCCCGCCGCGCCCCCGCCGGCCGGTGGCTACGGCTACCCGGCCGCCCCGCCGCAGCCCGGCCCGTACGGCGCCCCGCCCCAGCAGCCGGCACCGTACGGTGCGCCCGGCTTCGCCCCGCCGCCGCCCGGCGGCCTCACCTGCCGCTTCTGCGGCGGCTTCCCTGCCGTGGACGTCACCGTCCGGGGCCACCAGGGCATCATCGTGATCATGCGGTTCCTCCGGCAGCCCGGTCCGTACTGCCACACCTGCGGTATCGCGATGGTGCGTGACATGTCGGCCCGCTCGCTGGTGCAGGGCTGGTGGAGCTACTGCTCGGGCATCATCAACATCATCACGCTGCTGCGCAACCTGGGCGCCTACAACAAGATCAAGGCACTGCCGCCGGCCGCGCCCGGTCCGCTCGGGCCGCAGCTCAACCCGGGCGTTCCGCTGACCAAGCGTCCGGCGATGCTGATGCTGCTGTTCCCGGTCCTGTCGTTCGTCCTGGTCTTCGCCCTGCTGCTGATCGGCGCGCTCGCGGACAAGCACACCACCACGGACTACCCCTACGGCGGCAGCGGCTCCAGCTCCGGTTCCGCGTCCGGGTTCAACCCGCAGAACGGCGACTGCCTGCACAACGACGGGACCAGCTTCACCCCCAAGATGAAGGTGGTCGACTGCTCCGACCCGACCGCCGAGTTCAAGGTGGAGTCTCGGGTCAACGGCACCACCGACGACCACACCGCCTGCGAGGCGTACCCGGACGCCGAGAACACCTTCGTCCACATGGAGACCGGCAGCAACTACGTGCTCTGCATGAAGCCCACCAAGCCCGCGGACGGCGGCGGCGCCTCCTCCGCCCCCTCCGCAGCAGCTCCCTTCGGCAGCTCCTGACGGCCGGTGGCCCCGGCCGCCCTCCGGTCCGAGGACCGCGAGCGGCGGCCGGGGCCACGGCTTTTCCGGAACGTGCCCGCCGGAGCGGGTCAGAACGTGCCCTGGGTGAGCGCCACGCTGTCCGGCACGGCGACCACCTCGGGGACGGTGAGCGGAATGAAGCCGAGCATCTGCTGGGTGACGAAGTGGGCCGACATCATGGCGCCCTCCTGCCAGCCCGGCAGCGGGGAGACCTGGTCGCCGGTGACGTAGAAGACGTCACCGCCCTCGGGCTGGAGAAGCTGCCGGTAGGCCTCTTCGTGGTCCGAGTTGCCCGGCTCCCAGTGGGCCCAACCGCCCAGCTGGTAGGGGACCTTGTGCCAGGCGATGGTGACGCCCTTGCTCACCGGCACCAGGTCGTCGTTCTCGAACTCGGGGTGCAGCTCGATGGCGCCGTCGCGGGCCCGCGCCAGCCGCTCGTTGACCGGCAGGTCGCCGAGCTCCTTCGCCTCGTCGCCGAAGTTGTAGGCGCCGGTCAGGGTGCCCTTCTCGGTGAAGTAGTCGTTGGAGGGGTACCACAGCTGGGTGATGTTGTGGGACGTCCAGCTGATGCCGCCGTAGATGCCCTCGAGGTCGTTGTCGCCCTCGAAACCGCCTTCCCAGAAGCGCTTGTTGGCCTGCCAGCCCACCTTGCAGGTCTTGTCGAACTCGACGACGTCGATCGCGGCCTCGAACTCGTCCGAGAAGCCGTCCCGGCCGATCTGCTTGAGCACCGGGATCGGGATGTTGCTCACGCAGTAGCGGGCCTCGGTCTCGTACGCCTCGCCGTCCTTCCAGTAGGTCACGGTGACCCCGGGCCCGTCCGGGTCGATCTCGATGTCGGTGACCTCGGCCTCCAGCAGGATCTCCGCACCGGCCAGCCTGGCCTCGCGGGCCAGCGCGTCGACGATCTTGTCCATGCCGCCCACGGGCTGGAACATCGTGGCCTGCCACAGGTAGTCCACCGGCTGGTAGAACCGGGCCCGCCAGAAGCCCGACTCCACCAGGTCCTCGAAGTCCAGCGGCGGGGCCGGCTCCGGGAACGGCTCCTCGATCTCCGGGTCGTACAGGTACCCGGAGCGGGTGGAGCCCTCGTACTTGCCGTTGGTGTCGAGCTTGCCGAACGCCCGCAGCAGGTCGCGCAGTTCACCGGTGAACCGGTCCTTGCTCACCAGCGTCTCGGCCAGCTTCGCCGCGACGTACCCGCGGGTGTCGTTGGCCACCCGGCGGTTGGGCCAGGTCACGCCGAGCCCCGCGGGCCGGACGAGGTTGGCCGTGGTCTCCATCACGTACGGTTCGAGCGCCACCTTGAAGTCCCGGCAGTACTTCAGCACCCGGCGGTGGTGGTACGGGATGCGGCCGGGGCCGAGGTTGAGGTACAGCCCGTCGTCGAAGCGGCAGGTGTGGGTGTGGACGATCTCGCCGGTCTCGTCGTCGATCTCGTAGAGCTTGTCGCCCTTGCGGGCGGTGCGGTTCCGCCCGCCGACCCGGTTCTGGGCCTCCAGGACGGTGCAGTCGAAGCCGAGCAGGCTCAGCTCGTAGGCGGCGGTCAGACCCGCGACGCCGGCGCCGAGGATCAGGACCTTCTCCCCCGGTCTCGGCGGCGGGGCGATCTCCAGCGGACCTGTCCACCCGGTCGCCGCCGGGCCCGTGCCGCCGATCATGGCCTGGTACAGGGCCTTCGCCGCGCCGCCCTGGGGCGCGGCCGCCGACGCGGACGGGCCGCTCTTCTTCCTGCTGGTCTTCTTGGCCGGCTTCCTGGCCTCTTTACTGGTCATCGGGTGCCCTGTTCTGGTGGTGGTGTGGATCGTGGCCCGGGTGCCTTCGGCGGCCTGGCCGGCATATCCGCGGGGCCCCGTGACCGGTTCGTGCCTGCCACGAGCCGGGGCGGCCCGGCGGCGCTGCGACGGGAACGGACGGCGCTGGGCCGGGACGGGGGCGAGGGTGTGCGAGGACGGGGCCACCGTCGGGGCCGGCGTGCTGCCGATCTCCCGGACCGAGGACGCGCTGACGGCCCGGGGCGCGCCCGCACCCGCGTACAGAACCCCGCACAGTCACACCCCTCATGAGGATCCGTATGCGAAGCCCGAAACTACCGGCCGCACCCCGGATTCCCCCGCACCACCCCACGCTCGAACGGGTGATTCCCCTCAACCAGCCGTGGCGGTACGGACGTTCCGTCCGTCGCCGGGAGCGGGGCGCCGACACACCGGCCGGATCCCGTCCGGCATTCGTGAACAACCGTACTGCGCACGGCAGTTGTGGATCGTGGAGAGTCAGCTGGGGGTCATGCGACCGCTCCGCGGAGAGATCATCGGCGGGTCCGTCCCGGGAGGCCCCGCCGTTCGGGTGGCGGGGCCTCCCGGGTGCACGTCCGTCCGCTCCGCCGGCACCGATAGGGACGCAGCCGCGGTCGGGCACTGATCAGCACGGATGAATTACCGGGGGTACCGGGCCCCCTCCGGTGTGCCCGGCCGACCGATCGGGTACCGGTGCCAGGTCCATCCCGTCCGTCTCCCGATCCAGCCCGCACAGCCCAGACCGGAGATCCTCATGTCCACCGGAGCCAGCGCACGGAACTGCCCATTCGACTTCGCCGAGGCCCTCGAGTTCGACCCGACGCTCAGGGAGCTCATGAACGACGCACCAGTCTCCCGCATCCGCCTGCCCTACGGCGACGGCGAGGCGTGGCTGGTCACCGGCTACGAGGACGTGCGTACGGTGACCACCGACCGTCGGTTCAGCCGCCACGCCGTCATCGGCCGGGACTTCCCGCGGATGACCCCCGAGCCGATCGTCCAGGCCGAGGCGATCAACGTCATGGACCCGCCGGCCAGCAGCCGCCTGCGCAGCCTGGTGTCCAAGGGTTTCACGCCCGCCAACATCGAACGCATGCGGGTCCGCACCCAGCACGTGGTGAACGGCCTGCTGGACGCCATGACGGAGCACGGCACCCCGGCCGACCTCATGGAGCACATGGCCCACCCGCTGCCGCTGATCACCATCTGTGAGGTCCTGGAGATCCCCGAGCCCGACAGCGCACAGCTGCGTGCCCACGCCCGGACCATGATGAACGTCAGCCTGGAGAACAAGCCCGACGCGGTCCGGGCCAAGGCCGACCTGCGGGCGTACTTCGCCGACCTGACGGCGCAGCGGCGCAGGAACCCCGGCGAGGACCTGATCAGCGCGCTGGCCACGGCCCGTGACGGGGACGAGCTCCTCGACGACCAGGAACTCACCGTGATGGCCATGGTCCTGCTGATCACCGGCCAGGACACCACGACGTACGAGCTCGGCAACCTCTCCTACACCCTGCTCACCCGGCCCGACGTGCTGTCCGTGCTGCGCGAGCGGCCCGGGATGCTCCCGCAGGCGCTCCAGGAGATGCTTCGCTTCATCCCGTTCCGCAAGGGCGTCGGCATCCCGCGGGTTGCCCTGGAGGACGTCGAGCTGAGCGGGGTGACGATCCGGGCGGGCGACATCGTGCACGTCTCCTACCTGACCGCCAACCGGGACGGCAGCAAGTTCGACCGGCCCGACGAGCTGGACCTGGACCGGACCAGTCCGCCGCACATGACGTTCGGCTGGGGCGCGCACCACTGCCTCGGCGCTCCGCTCGCCATCACCGAGCTCGAGGTCGCCTTCGGCACGCTGCTGGAGCGCTTCCCCCGGATCGCCCTGGCGAAGCCCGCCGAGGAGATCCAGTGGAACACCACGTCGATCTGGCGCTATCCCCTGGAGCTGCCGGTGACCTGGTGACGGAGGCCGCCACGGCTGGGGAACACGGTCGGCGAGGCTCCGGCGGCAGCACGTGTCGGCCCGCACACCCGGTGGGTGTGCGGGCCGACATGCGCGTTCGCCGCGGTCCGCTTAGGCTGGGTTGACCTGGCCCGAGCCGACTCGTGGCCGGCGAGACCGCCCGCACAGCGAGCATCCGATCCTCAACTGTCGGCCCGCCTGCCTTCCTCTGGTGAGTCCCACCGCCGCGCCACCTCCGCGCGTCCGGTCCGCAGCGGCTGCCGCCGACTGGTGAATCCCCCCGATCCCCCTGGGTCGCACGGGAGCACCGCCCGTCAGGAGGAAATCCCCATGGCAGTTCTGTGCAAACCGGCGATTGCTGTCCCCGACCATGTCATCACCAATGAGGAGACCCTCGACCTGGCCCGGAGGCTCCATGGCGACCATCCGCAACTGGAGCTGGCGCTACGTCTGATCAAGAACACCGGAGTGCGGAAACGCCATCTGATCCAGCCGATCGAGGTGGTGCTGGAACACCCGGGCCTGGACGAGCGGAGCCTCGTTTTCGAGGCGGAGTCCAAGGCCCGCGTCCCGGCCGTGGTGTCCAGAGCCCTCGACCAGGCCGAACTGGAACCGCAACAGATCGACTTGATCGTGTACGTGTCCTGCACCGGCTTCATGATGCCGTCGCTCACGGCCTGGCTGATCAACAAGATGGGTTTCCGGTCGGACACCCGGCAGCTGCCGATCGCCCAGCTCGGCTGTGCTGCCGGCGGTGCGGCCGTGAACCGGGCGCATGACTTCTGCGCGGCGTACCCCGACGCCAATGTACTGATCGTGGCCTGCGAGTTCTGCTCGCTCTGCTACCAGCCCACCGACCTGGGCGTGGGATCGCTGCTGTCCAACGGCCTGTTCGGCGACGGAATCGCCGCCGCGGTGGTCCGGGGCGAGGGCGGCACCGGGATGCGCCTGGAACGCAACGCCTCGTACCTCATCCCCAACACCGAGGACTGGATCTCCTACGCGGTCCGCTCGACCGGCTTCCACTTCCAGCTGGACAAGCGGGTGCCGGGGACGATGGAGCCCCTCAGCCCTGCGCTGCGCGCACTGGCCGAGCAGCACCAGTGGAACGTCGGCAAGCTCGACTTCTACATCATCCACGCGGGCGGTCCCCGCATCCTGGACGACCTGAGCCACTTCCTGGAGGTGCCGTCCGAGGCGTTCCGCTTCAGCCGGGCCACCCTGACCGAGTACGGCAACATCGCCAGTGCGGTCGTGCTCGACGCCCTGGCCCGGATGTTCGACGAGCAGTCGGCCCTCGACGGCCACCACGGGCTGCTGGCCGGCTTCGGCCCGGGCATCACCGCCGAGATGTCCCTGGGCAGTTGGACCGCCCCGGAGGACTGAGCCCTGGCGCACCGCAGGCAGCGGAACGCCGCTCCTGGGGGAGCGGGATGCCCCTCGACCGGGCATCCCGCTCCCCCGGGCCTTGCCACCGCGCGCATCTGACGATCCATCACATTGCGCTGGTCGCTCCGGAGGGTCACCTGCACCCCCACCGCCGTGGCTACGACGCGGGAGGTCGTTCCTGTGTTTGCATCGGCCCCTGGAGGTGTGCCTGTGACAACCGGAGACGACTACCGCGAGAAGCCCACCCGGACCGGTGTACCGCGACGCCGGCTGCTCGCCACGGCCGGGCTGACCATGGGTGGCCTGGGACTGGCCGCCTGCTCCGCATCGACCGACCACCACGACATGGGCAAGGGGCGGCAGCTCAGGCCGGTACCCACCAGCGAGGAGCACTGGAAGGACGTCGTCAAGGCACTCGGCCGGCCGGGGAACCTCATCCGCGGGACGTACCATCACACGCCGTTCCCGCGCGGCGACCTGCATCTCGTCTCCCGTGGCGTCCCCGTCAGCACGGGGCTGGCACTGGGCTCGCACGCGTCCTTCGTCCGGTACGACGACGGCGTGGTGATGCTGATGGGCGACCTGGTGGTGACCGAGGGCGAGCTGCAGGGGATGACCGATGCCCTGCAGGCCCAGGGCATCGCGCAGACCGCCATCCACAAGCACCTGCTGTCGCACACCCCCGAGGTCTGGTGGACCCACGTCTGCGCCCACGGCCACGACGCCGGGGACCTGGCGCGCGGCCTGCGCGCCGCGCTCAACCACACCGCCACGCCGGCGCACGTCGCGGCCGCCGCTCCGCCCAAGCCGCTCGACCTGGACACCGCCGGAATCGACGCTGCGATGGGCGCCAAGGGCACCAACAGCGGCGAGGTGTACACCACCGTGTTCGTCCGCCGCGAGACCATCGTCAACGACGGCCGCGTGCTTCCGCCCGGTCTCGGTGCGACCTCGGCCTTCAACTTCCAGCCGCTGGGCGGGGGTCGGGCCGCCCTCAACGGAGACCTCGTCATGGTCGCCGGCGAGGTCCAGCGGGTGCTCTCGGCGCTGCGGCACGGCGGGATCGAGATCATCGAACTCCACAACCACGGCCTGACGGACGAACCGCGCCTCTTCTTCACCCATGTCTGGGCAGTGGGCGACGCCGTCGCACTGGCCAAGGCGGTCCGTCCCGCGCTCACCGCCACCAACGTCGCCGCCGCCTCCACCTGAGCCCGGGCCGGCGGCCGCTCCCCGCCCCTGCCCCGACCCGGCACCAGAGGAGATCGAGCAGGGCACCCTGGAGTGGCCGGAGGTCGGCGACTGACCCCTCGGCCCGGCGCAGCGGTGCCGCCCAGCGGTTGCAGTGGGCCCGCGGCCGGGCCGACGCTGGCTGAGGGGCGCGAAGACGCGTCCCGGGAACCTCGGCGTTAAGGACGCAGACCATGTCCAGGATCACCACTTACCGCGAGGGCGTCCCGTGCTGGACCGACCTCACGACGCCGGACGTCACCGCCGGCAAGCAGTACTACGGCGAGCTGTTCGGCTGGAAGTACGAGGACACCGGCGAGGCGGGCGGCGGTTATCAACTGGCCACTCTGCACGGCCTGCGCGTCGCCGGCATCGGTCCCCGGCAGCCCGGGGACCAGGCCCCGCCCAGGTGGACGGCCTACCTCGCGGCCGACGACGTCGACCAGGTCGCCACCAGGATCCGGGAGGCGGGCGGCACCGTGCTGATGGAGCCGACGGACGTGATGGACCAGGGCCGGATGGCGATGGCCGCCGACCCGGCGGGCGCGGCTTTCGGCCTCTGGCAGGGCAAGTCGCACGGCGGCTCCGGACTCGCCAACGAGCCGGGCACCTTCACCTGGAACGAGAACCTGTCCACCGACCCGGCCACCGCCCGGACCTTCTACCAGCGGGTCTTCGGCTACGAGTACGAGGCCATACCGGACATGGACTACACCGTCGCCAAGGTGGCCGGGAACCCGGTCGGCGGCATCGGTGATCAGCCGTCGGGTGTCCCGGCGGGCGCGCCGTCGTTCTGGAACACCTACTTCTCGGTAGCCGACACCGACGGGAGCTGCTCACGGGTGGTCGAGCTCGGCGGCCGGGTCGAGGTCGAGCCGTTCGACACCCCCTACGGCCGGGTGGCCGTCGTCCGGGACGACGTCGGTGCCGCCTTCTGCCTCATCTCGCAGCCGGAGAAGTAGCGTGCGGCGCCGCACGCCGTCCGGGGCGGAACCGTCCGGGGCGGGGCGGCGGTCACTGTCCGGGGAGCGTCGGGATCCGGTCCAGTTCCAGGCCGAAGTGGTCCCGGTGGGCGGCGAGCAGCGCGGCCTCGGAAAGCTCCTCCTCGTGGCGCTCCTCCGCGACGGTGGTGACCAGGGTGCGACCGGAGAGCGTGATCCGGCCGCGCTCGGTGAGGCGGGAGCAGACCAGGGAGCGGCTGAAGTGCGACTTCGGGGAGGTGCGCTGCCACCAGCAGGTGGGCTCGAAGTCGGCCAGCACGCGCGGGCGTTGTTCGAGACGGTACTTGCGAGGGGATCGCCACGTTCAGGACGGTGTTGTCGAGTACCGCAGCGAACTGGGCGAGGCAGATGACGGCGAGGATCGCCCACCGGGCCGGGGACCGGGTCTGTCCGGTCCCCGGCCCGCCGGTGGTGTCGGTGGTGCCAGTGGTGAGCGTCACGGCGTCGGGGCGAACCGGGCGATGGGATTGCGCAGGGTGCCGACCAGCTGGAGGGCGCCGGACGGGTCCGCGAGGTCCACCATCTGCTGGTTGTTGCGCAGTTGCAGCCGGTTGAGGCAGGAGAGCGGGAACTCCTCGGCGAACAGGTCGTACCTGGCGAGGCGGTCGGCGAGCTTCGGGACCGAGGCCCGGTAGTCGGCGGCGCACTCGGCGACGGTGCGCCAGAAGGTGTCCTCGTCCAGGGTGCCCTCGCCCGCCAGGATGGCGTTGAGGTAGCGGAAGAAGCAGTCGAAGACGTCGGTGAAGACGGAGAGCAGCTTCATGTGCTCCGGGACGTCGGCCCTGATCCGCGCGACCTGCGGGGGCAGGTCGGCGTCCGGGTTCATCACCACGATCTCCTCGGCGATGTCCTTGAAGATCGCGCGCTCTACCGTGCCGTCGGCTTCGAGGACCAGGATGACATTCTCGCCGTGTGGCATGAAGGCCAGGTCGTGGGCGTAGAAGCTGTGCAGCAGCGGCGTGAGGTAGGCGTCCAGGTAGCGGCGCAGCCACACCTCGGGGGCGAGTCCGGACTGCTCGATGAGCGCGGCGGCCAACGAGCGGCCCTCGCGGTCGGTGTGCAGCAGGCTGGCCATGGTGGCCAGCCGCTGCCCGGGCCGCAGGCTGGGGACGGGACTCTCCCGCCAGAGCGCGGCGAGCATCTTGCGGTACGGGGAGTACCGGTCGGTGGCGGCCTCGTACTGGGGGTGGCGGTAGCCGATGGCGGCCCGTTCGCGGATCACCGTCAGCCCGGTGGCGCGCAGGATCCCGTCGCCGGCGATCAGTTCGGCGAGCCAGTCGTTGATGGCGGGGGTGGCCTCCATGTAGGCGGCCGAGAGTCCGCGCATGAAGCCCATGTTGAGGACCGAGAGGGCGGTCTTCACATAGTGCTTCGAAGGGTCGGTGGTGTTGAAGAAGGTGCGGATGGACTGCTGGGCCAGGTACTCGTCGTCGCCGGGGCCGAGGCAGACGATCCGCCGCTGGGCGACCTCGGCGGCGAAGGTCACCGAGAGCTTGTTCCACCACTGCCAGGGGTGGACGGGCAGCAGGTGGTAGTCGGCGGGGTCGAGGCCGAGGGAGGCCATGGTGCCGGCGAAGCGGCCGAGTGTTTCCTCACCCAGCTCCTGCCCGATGAGGGTGTCGTAGTCGAGGTCGGCGCAGGAGGTGAAGGTGGAGTGGTCGCGGTGGGTGGCGAGCCAGATCAGCCGGACCGGGCGGGCGGCCTCGGGCGCGTAGGCGTGGTACTCGTGGATGCCGAAGCCGATCCGGCCGTTGTTGGCGACGAAGCCCGGGTGGCCCTCGGTCATCCCGGTTTCGATCGCCTGGAAGCCGGCCTTGGCGAGTTCGGCGGCGCTGGTCTCCGGCTTGCCGAGCTTGTAGGCGCTGCCGGCGAGGGTGGAGGCGATCTCCTCCAGGTAGACCGGCAGGATCTGCGGGGCGAGGCCGAGGGTCTCTTGCAGCTCGATGATGAAGTCGGTTGCGTCGAGCGGGAGTTCGGCACCTTCGCGGTGCCGGGTGATGCTGCCGGCATCGATCTGCCAGTGGTCGAGGGAGAGCAGCCGGGCGGTGAAGCGGTACTCGACGGTGCCGTCGTCGCTGCGGACGCCGTACCGGCCGTCGGCCTGCTGCCGCGGGGTGAGCAGCCGCTCGTGGGCGAACTCGGCGAGCGCCTTGCGGACCAGCATCCGGTTGGCCAGGGCCCAGAGCTCCGGCGTCAGATGGGCGACGGCGTCGATCGGGCCCGGGGTGCGGGGGTCTGTCCCCGGAAGGTTCAGCACGGGGTCTCTCCCTGGGCGGCGGCGAGGAACTGCTCGCGGGTGCAGACGCTGAGCAGCGCCTCCTTCTCGGGCTTGGTGACCGGGCCGACCACCTCGAAGCCGACGGCGGCGTTCAGCGCGTGGACCGCCGTGTTGCGGACGTCCGGTTCGACCACCACGCGGCGGGCGGCCGGATCGGTGAGGACGAACGCCATCACGGTGGTGATCACGGCCCGGGTGAAGCCGTGCACCGGGTGGTCGGTGGGCGCGCAGAGGAAGTGCATGCCGACGTCTCCCGGCTGGGCGTCGTACAGGCCGACGAGTTCCAGCCGGGCCGGGTCGTAGCGTTCGACGAGGAAGGCCGCCTCGCCGTCGACCAGGCCGATGTAGGCGTCGTGGTACGGGTGTTCGGCTATCTTGCGGTACTCGCTGCGGACCTCGGACACCTCGGCGTCCTGCATCATCCAGAACGCCGCCTTGGGGTGGGTCACCCAGCCGTGCAGCAGCTCGGCGTCGGCGTCGGGGTCGAGCGGGCGCACCGCCATGGTGCCGAGTCGCGCGTCGGTGCGGGAGAAGAGGATGCCACTCATGCGACCAGCCCCTCCGGCGCGCCGAACTCCTGGAAGGCGATCGACTTCTCGATCGGGTAGACCTCGCGGCCCAGCAGCTCGCGGATGATCCAGGAGTTGCGGTACGGGCCCATGCCCAGGTCGGGTGAGGTGATGCTGTGGGTGTGGGTGCCGGCGTTCTGCAGGAAGATCTCGCGGCCCGTGGTGTCGATGCTGTAGTTGCGGGCGACGTCGAAGCGGCCGTGCCCGTCCCAGCGGATCCGCTCGTGCAGCGGCGCGAGGAAGGCAGGGGTCCGGTAGCGGTAGCCGGTGGCCAGGACGAGTCCGTGGGTGGCGAGGCGGAAGTCCCGGTCCTGCTCCTCGTGGCGCAGTCCGAGGGTGTAGAGGCCGGCCCCGGGGTCGTGGACGGCGCTGTGCAGCGCGGTGTTGGTCATCAGCCGGGTGGGCACCGGGCCCTTGACGCTCTTCTGGTAGAGCAGGTCGAAGATGCCGTTGATCAGGTCTGCGTCGATGCCCTTGAACAGGCCCTTCTGTTCGGACTCCAGCCGGTGGCGGGTGTCCTCGGGGAGGGCGTGGAAGTAGTCCACGTACTCGGGCGAGGTCATCTCCAGGGTGAGCTTGGTGTACTCCAGCGGGAAGAACCGCGGTGACCTGGTCACCCAGTTGAGCCGGTAGCCGTGGGCGTCCATCTCGGACAGCAGGTCGTAGTAGATCTCGGCGGCGCTCTGGCCGCTGCCGACGACGGTGATGCTCTCCTTCGCCTGCAGCGCCGCCTTGGCCTCCAGGTAACCGGAGTTGTGCACGGCGTCGCCGCCGAGGCCCTGGCAGGCTTCGGGAACGTACGGCGGGGTGCCGGTGCCCAGGACGAGGTGCCTGGCGCGGTACGTGGTGGTCTCGGCGGTGCCGGGCCGCACCGCGTGGACGAGGTACACGCTCCCGCGCGGGTCGTACTCGACCGAGGTCACCTCCTGGCCGAAGCGGATTCCGCGCAGCTTGGCGGCGGCCCAGCGGCAGTACTCGTTGTACTCGCTGCGCACCGGGTAGAACATCTCGCGGATGTAGAAGGGGTACAGCCGGCCGGTCTCCTTGAGGTAGTTGAGGAAGGAGTACGGCGAGGTCGGGTCGGCCAGGGTGACCAGGTCGGCCATGAAGGGGGTCTGCAGGGTGGCGGACTCCAGCAGCATGCCGGGGTGCCAGTCGAAGTCCGGCTTGCTCTCCAGGAACAGGCCGTTCAGCTCGTCGAGCGGCTCGGCCAGGCAGGCCAGGCCCAGGTTGTACGGGCCGAGCCCGATCCCGATGAAGTCGTAGGTGGTCATGCGCGAACTCCGGGGTGGGTGTCGAGGGTGGGCGGGGGTCAGCCGGCCTGGCGGCAGAGCTCGGGGACGGCCTTCCGACTCAGGTAGTCCTCGGCGTGGCCGGCCAGCAGGTCGAGGACCTGGGCGATGTCCGCGAGCGTGGTCTCGGGGTTGAGCAGGGTGAACTTCAGGTAGTGCCGGCCGTCCACCTTGGTTCCGGCGACCACCGCCGCGCCTGAGGTGGCCAGCGCCTCGCGGGCGAACAGGTTGGCGTCGTCGGCGAGTTCGCGTGCCGGCCCGGCTTCGGGCAGGTAGCGGAAGACCACGGTGCTCAGCTGGGACCTGGTGACCACCTCGAAGCGCGGGTCCTCGGTGAGCAGTTCCCAGGCCTGCGCGGCGCGGTCGACGACCTCGTCGAAGAGTTCGCCGATCGCGTCGGCGCCCATGATGCGCAGGGTGAGCCAGAGTTTGAGGGCGTCGAACCGGCGGGTGGTCTGCAGGCTCTTGTCGACCTGGTTGGGGATCTTCTGCTCGGCCATCCGGGCCGGGTTGAGGTAGTCGGCGTGGTAAGTGGCGTGACGCAGCACGGCGGCGTCGCGGACCAGCAGGGCACTCGAACTGACCGGCTGGAAGAAGGACTTGTGGTAGTCGACGGTCACCGAGTCGGCCCGCTCGATCCCGTCCAGCAGGTGCCGCCTGGTGCGGGAGGCGAGCAGTCCGCAGCCGTACGCGGCGTCCACGTGCAGCCAGGCGCCCGCGGCGGCGCACAGGTCGGCGATCTGCGGCAGCGGGTCGATGGAGCCGAAGTCGGTGGTGCCGGCGGTGGCGACCACGGCCATCACCGTCAGGCCCTCGCGGCGGCAGCGGTCGAGTTCGCGGGCGAGGACGGCGGGGCGCATCCGGCGGTCCTGGTCGGTGGCGACCGGGATGACCGCGTCCGGACCGAGGCCGAGGAGCTTCGCGGACTTCTGGACGCTGAAGTGGCCGGCCGCGGAGGCGAGGATGCGCAGCTCCGGGAGGAGCTCGGCCCTGGTCGGCGATGTGTCCGAGCCGGCGGCGGCCCGGGCGCAGGCCTCCTCGCGGGCGAGCAGCAGGGCGTGCAGGTTGGACTGGCTGCCGCCGCTGGTGAACACGCCGTCGGCGTCCTGGCCGAGGCCGATCCGCTCCGCGGTCCAGTCGATCAGCCGGCGCTCGATCAGGGTGCCGCCGGCGCTCTGGTCCCAGGTGTCGAGCGAGGAGTTGACGGCGCTGAGGACGGCCTCGCCGAGCAGGGCCGGGATGACCACCGGGCAGTTGAGGTGTGCCAGGTAGCGCGGGTGGTGGAAGTACACGGCATCCCGCAGGTAGACGTCCTCCAGCTCGGCGAGGGCGGCGGCGGGGTCGTGCAGCGGCTGTTCCAGGTCGACGGCCGATATCTCGGGTGCGAGCCGGTCGGGGGTGGTTCCACTGAAGGGGCGTTCGGTGCGGGCGATCCGGGCGGCCACCCGGTCGATCCCGGCAGTGAGCGAGTGCCGGTATCCCTCCACCGTACGGCCGTTGAACAGGTGCTCCCTGGCGCCTGCCGGCCGGGCCTCGACGGGGTGTCCCTGGAAACTCATGAGTGGTCCTCAACAGTCGCTGCTGCCATTACTTAGGTAAGCCTATCCTAATTTTTACCAAGAGTTCGACCACGTCCGTGATGGATCGTCACGATTGACCGACTCGGCGTCAGACATGCGCGAGGGGCGCCGCGCGGGCAACCCGCCGCCACCGCAGCAGGGTTGCCCACACGGCGCCCCTCGGAAGAGAACCAAGCTTGGCCTTGAACCCCTCAGAGAAACGATCTCGGTGGGCTTCAAGGCCAAGCTAGGCTCGTGCCTCGGTCCGGAGATCCTCCTCGGACGCGCCCTTGCGCCAGTAGCCGGAGAAGTTGACCAGCCGCCGGTCGATCCCCAGCTCGCCCACCAGGTACCGCCGCACCGCCTTCACCAGGCCGGACTCTCCGGCGATCCACGCGTACGGCGAACCGTCAGGGAGTTCGGCCGCCCGGACCGCGTCCGGCAGTGCGCTCCGGCCGTTGCGGATCAGCCAGGTGACCTCCACCTCGCCCGCGCTCGGCAGGTCCTGGATGTCCTCGGGACTGGGGACCTCGATCCACACCCTGGCCCTGGCCCCGGCCGGCAGCCATTCCAGGATCCCGCCGACAGCGGGCAGGCCGGTCTCGTCGGCGACGAGCAGCACCCAGTCCGTACCGGACGGCGGACGGAACCCGACACTGCGGTTCTCCGCCACCGCCGGGCCCAGCAGGCAGACCCGGTCGCCCGCCGACGCCCGCGCGGCCCAGCGGGCCGCCGGCCCCTCCGCCGCACCGGCCGCCGGCCCCTCGGCGCCGTGCAGCGCGAAGTCCACGTCCAACTCGGCGAGTTCGGGCCGCTGCGCGCGGATCGTGTACGAGCGCATCACCGCCCGCCGCTCCGGGTCGATGGCCCGCCAGTCGGCGTACCAGCTCTCGCCGAACCGCGCCGGCACCACCGGCTCGCGCTGCCCGGGGCGCGGCAGGAAGAGCGAGAAGCTCTGGTCCCGGCCGCCCGAGGCGAAGTCCTTCAACTGCTCACCGCCGAAGGTGATCCGTGTCATCGTCGGTCCGAGGCGGCGGGTGCGCACCACCTCGGCGGCGAAGAGCCGGAACTGCGAGGTCACCGGGGCGAGTTCGGTCGTCATCGGTCAACTCACCTTCTTGGCACTCTCGATGGCCTTGGCCAGGCTCTCCAGCAGCGGCGCGGCACCCGCGTAGGAGAACCGTGGCACCGAGTTCCACGGGGTGATCTGCCCCGCCCGGACGGCGGGCAGCTGGGACCAGGCGGGCTTGGACACGAGGTCGGACGGCTGCAGCGCGGTGTTGCGGTCGTCCAGCAGGATCAGGTCCGCCGGGTACTTGCCGGCGTTCTCCCAGCTGAGGCTCTCGAAGTAGCCGCCCTCGTCCAGCTTGTCCGGGACGAGCAGGTCCACGCCGAGTTCGGCGAAGTACATCAGATCGGTGCTGATCTTCGGGTTGGAGGCGTAGAAGACGTCCGAACTGCCGGACGCGGCGAGCACCCTGAGGCCGCCGTTCGCCTTGGCCGCCTTGCGCACGCGCTCCGCCGCCGCCTCGAACCTCACCTTGGCGTCGGTGACCTTCCTTGCGCCCAGGTCCGCGCCGAGCGAGGCGGCGAGCTCGGCGTAGCGCTTGATCGGCTCGGTCATCGGCACCCGGGCGGTGGCGATGGCCACGCTGGGGGCGAGCTGGAGGATCTTGTCCTTGCTCTCGTCCGGGACGTACCAGAGCGCGCCCGGGTTGTACATGTGGGTCACCAGCAACTCGGGCCGCAGGCTCGCGTACTTCTCGATGCTGAACTCGCCCCAGACGTTGCCGAGGACCGCCACCTCGTCGACGTCGAGGTCGCCGGCCTGCGGATCGGGCTTGCCGTCCGCCAGCTTGGTCTCGCCGAAGACGCCGACGATCTGCCGGTCCAGACCGAAGTCGACCAGGGCGGCCGCCGTACCGGTGAAGGCCACGATACGGCTGGGGGTGCTCTTGGCGGTGACCTCCTTCTTCCGGTCGTCGGTGAAGGACCACGGGCCGAGGGATCCGCCCTTCGCATCGGGCGAGTCCTTCCCTTCCGAGCTCGAACTCCCCTTCCCGCCGCAGGCGGTGAGCAGGGCGCCGACAGTGGCAGCACCGCCGGCGGCCAGCAGGCCGCGACGGGAGAGGCGGGCGGAGGTGGTGGAACGCGGCATGACGGACTCTCGCTCGTGTGATTGAAATACGGTCAGAACCAGACGGCAGGATTAGGTTAACCTAACCTAAGTCCCTGTCCAGCGGGAGTGCCCGTCACCTCCCCGTCCGCTCCGGAGCCCTCCTGTGTCTGCCACCACGTCACATCAGGTCCGCCGGGACCCGGAGACCCCGCAGTCACCTCGCGGGCGCCCGCCGGGTCGGCGCAACACGGTGCGGGCCGCCGGACTGCTCGGCTGCCTGCTCGCCCTGCTCCTGGTCCTGCTGCTCAGCGTCGCCTTCGGCGCCAGGCAGCTCTCACCCGGCGAGGTCTGGCACGGGCTCTTCGACAGCGACTCGCCCGGGTACACCGCCGTCCACCGGATGCGCCTGCCGCGCACCCTGCTCGGACTGCTGGCCGGCACCGCCCTCGGGCTGGCCGGCGGCATCATGCAGGCGCTGACCCGCAACCCGCTCGCCGACCCCGGGCTGCTGGGCATCAACGCCGGCGCCTCGGCCGCCGTCGCCGCCGCGACCACCATCCTCGGCGTCACCGGCTTCACCGGCTACGTGTGGTTCGCACTGGCCGGGGCCGCCCTGGTCTCGGTCCTGGTCTACGCGGTCGGCGGCGGACGCGGCGCCACCCCCGCCCGGCTGGCCCTCGCCGGCTCCGCGCTCAACGCGGTGCTCTACTCGTTCGTCAGCGCCGCGATGCTGCTCGACACCGCCTCACTGGAGCAGATGCGGTTCTGGACGGTCGGCTCGCTCGCCAGCGCCCAGCCGGCCACCATCGCAAGGCTGCTGCCCTTCGTCGCCGCCGGAGTGCTGCTCGCCCTCGCCCTGGCCCGGCCGCTCAACGCCATGGCCCTCGGCGACGACTCGGCCCGCGCCCTCGGCGCCCGGCCCGCGCTGGTCCGGGCCGCCGCGATCCTGGCCGTCACCCTGCTGTGCGGAGCGGCCACCGCCGCCTGCGGCCCGATCGTCTTCGTCGGCCTGATGGTCCCGCACCTGGTACGCGCTCTCACCGGCCCGGACCTGCGTTGGCTGCTCCCCTACTGCGCGCTGCTCGCCCCCGTCCTGCTGCTCGGCGCCGACGTGCTCGGCCGCCTGCTCGGCCGGCCGGGCGAACTCCAGGTCGGCATCGTCACCGCCGTCCTCGGCGGCCCGTTCTTCCTCTACTTCGCCCGACGCGGAAAGGTGGCGCGAGCATGAGCGGACGCGAACTCTCCATCAGAAAAAGCGCGTTGACCTCGCACTCGACGGATCCGGCCGGGAGGGCCGGATGAGCGTGCTTCGGATCGGCGACACCCTCTCCCTGCGCTACCGGCCCCGGGCACTGGTGGCCGGGACGCTGTGCGCGCTGCTGGCACTCGCGGTGGGCGTGGTCGCCCTCGGCAGCGGCGACTACCCGATGAGCCCGGCCGAGGTGCTCGCCACCCTCACCGGTGGCGGCTCGCCCGCCCAGGACTTCATCGTCAACGAACTGCGGCTGCCCCGCCAGGTCACCGCCCTCGCCGTCGGCGCGGCGCTGGCACTGGCCGGAGCGCTGTTCCAGTCCCTGGTCCGCAACCCGCTGGGCAGCCCCGACATCCTCGGCTTCACCCAGGGCGCCTCCACCGGCGCCCTCGTCGTGGTGGTCACCGGCGGCAGCAGCCTGGCACTGGCCACCGGAGCGGTGGCCGGCGGCCTCGTCACCGGCGCCGTGATCTACGCCCTCGCCTGGCGCGGCGGCGTGCACGGCAGCCGGCTCGTCCTGGTCGGCATCGGCAGCGCAGCCATCCTCACCGGCGTCAACGGCTACCTGCTCACCCGCGCCCAACTCATGGACGCCGCACGGGGAGTCCTCTGGCTCACCGGCAGCCTCGACGGCCGCGGCTGGGACGACGCACTGCCCGTGCTGGCCGCACTCGCGGTGCTGGCCCCCGTGGTGCTGCTCGGCTGCGGACGCGCTCTGCGGATGATCGAGATGGGCGACGACGCGGCCGCCGGAGTCGGCGTCCCGGTCGAACGGCTGCGCCTGGTCCTGCTGGCAGCCGCCGTCGTCCTCGCCTCCCTCGCCGCGGCCGCCGCCGGCCCGGTCTCCTTCGTCGCGCTCACCGCACCCCAGGTCGCCCGCCGGCTCACCCGCCACCCCGGGCCAGGCCCGCTCGCCTCGATGTGCGTCGGCGCGGCCCTGCTGATCAGCGCCGACCTGGCCGCCCAGCAGCTGTTCACCGGACGCCAGCTGCCGGTCGGCGTGGTGACCGGCGTACTCGGCGGCGGCTACCTGATCTGGCTGCTCGCCACCCAGCGCAGGGCGGGCCGGATATGAGCGACACGGGGCGGAACCGGGACAGGCGCCGCCGCACCCACCGGCCATGAGCGACACACCTACGCACCGAAACGGAGCACCTGTCTTGGAGCACGACCAGGCGCCGGACCCGGCCCGGCTGACCGGCCGGGAGCTGACCCTCTCCTACGAGCAGCGGGTCATCGCCGAGAACCTCACCGTCACCATCCCCGACCGGTCCTTCACCGTCATCGTCGGCCCCAACGCCTGCGGCAAGTCCACCCTGCTGCGCGCGCTCTCCCGCACTCTCAAGCCCGCCGCCGGCACCGTCCTGCTGGACGGGCAGGACATCCACACCCGGCCGGCCAAGCAGGTCGCCCGCACCCTCGGCCTGCTCCCCCAGTCCTCCGTGGCGCCCGAGGGCATCGCGGTGTCCGAACTGGTCGCCCGCGGCCGCTACCCGCACCAGGGCCTGCTGCGCCAGTGGTCCAGGGAGGACGAGCGCGTCGTCGTGGAGTCGATGGCCGCGACCGGCGTCGCCGAACTCGCCGACCGCACGGTGGACGAGCTCTCCGGCGGGCAGCGCCAGCGCGTCTGGATCGCGATGGCGCTCGCCCAGCAGACCCCGCTGCTGCTCCTGGACGAACCGACCACCTACCTGGACATCGCCCACCAGATCGAGATCCTCGACCTGTGCGCCCGCCTGCACGAGGAACAGGGCCGCACGCTCGTCGCCGTGCTGCACGACCTCAACCACGCGGCGCGGTACGCCACCCATCTGATCGCCATGCGCGCCGGGCGCATCATCGCGTCCGGGGCCCCGGAGGACATCGTCACCGCCGAGCTGGTCGAGGAGGTCTTCCGCCTCCCCTGCCTCATCATCGCCGACCCCGAGACGGGCACACCGCTGGTCGTCCCGGCGGCCCGGACGGCGCGGACAGCGCGGACAGCGCGGACAGCGCGGACGGGCGCGCCCGCTTCGGCCTAGTGGCGCCTAATTCCCGTCCAGGAAGCCAATTTGACGCATCGTCAGGAGAACCTTTGAGCATCGAGGTCTACCGCGACCCCTGGGGCATTCCCCACCTGCGCGCCGGCAGCCCACTCGAACTCGCCCGCGCCCAGGGGCGGAACGCCGCCACCGACCGCGCCTGGCAGCTCGAGGTGGAGCGCCACCGCGCACAGGGCACCAGCGCCGCGTTCCTCGGCCCGGAGGCCGTCCCGTGGGACCGCTTCGCCCGCCAGGCCCGCCTGGCGGACACCGCCCGCCGCTGCTTCGACGCCCTCGACGTCGACACCGCCGCCTGGGTACGGGCCTATGTCGACGGCGTGAACGACGCCCTCCCCCAACAGGCCGATCAAGCACCGGAGTTCGCCGAAGCCGCGGTCGAACCGGGCACCTGGCAGCCCTGGACCCCGCTGGCGGTCTGGCTCTCCCACCACATCCTCTTCGCCGGTTTCCCGGCCAAACTCTGGCGCGACCTGGTCGCCCGCCGGCTCGGCGACCACGCGATCGGCCTGTTCGCCACCGACGGACCGGCGACCTCCGGCAGCAACGGCTGGCTGGTGCCCGGTGACCGGACCGCGACCGGCGCGGCCCTGATCGCGGGCGACCCGCACCGCTTCATCGAGGCACCGGGCATCTACCAGCAGATCCACCTGGCCTGCCCCGAGTTCGACGTGGTCGGACTGGCCGTGCCGGGCGTGCCCGGCATCGCGCACTTCGGCCACACCGGCAAGGTCGCCTGGGCGATCACCAACGCGATGGCCGACTACCAGGACCTCTACCGCGAACGGCTCCGGCGCACCGGCGACCGGATCGAGGCCCTCGGACCGGACGGCTGGCGGCCCGCGGCGACCCGCACCGAGACCATCGAAGTGGCCGGCGCCGACCCGGTCACGGTGCGGATCGTCGAGACCGAACGCGGCCCCGTCGTCGCCGGCGCGGACACCGAGGACGGCGAGGCGATCAGCCTGCGGTACCCGCCCAGGGTCCGCGCGGACCTGGGCTTCGCCGCACTGCCCGCACTGCTGCGGGCCACCACCGTGGCCGACGTCGACCGGGCCTTCGACCACTGGGCGGAGCCCGTCAACGTGGTCCAGGCGGCCGACACCGAGGGCGGCATGCTGCACCGGGTCGCGGGCGCGGTACCGCTGCGGCACCCGGACAACCGCCTTCGCGTGGTGGACGCCTGGCGGCCCGGCCACGAATGGCGTGGCTGGTACGGGCCGATGCCGCGCGAGGTGGTGACGGGCGTCGCGGTGATGGCGAACCAGCGTGGCATCGCCGAGCCGCTGGGCGTCGAGTTCGCCCCGTCGCACCGGGCCGATCGGATCAGCGAGTTGCTCGGCCGGCACACCGCCTGGACGGGTCCGGACATGGCGGCCGTCCACACCGACACCCACCTCGGCTCGGCCCGCCCGCTGCTCGACCTGCTGGCCGCACTCACCGGCCCGAGTCCGGACGCCTCCCGCCTGCGGGACCGTCTCCTCGCCTGGGACCGGCGGATGGCGGCGGACAGCACCGACGCCACGTCGTACGCACGCCTGCGCGGCGCGGTGGTCCGCAGGCTGGCCGCCCATCCCGCGCTGTCCGCACTGGCCGGCCCGGTGCCGTACCCGGAGGTCTTCCTACCCTGGCTGGCCCTCGTCCCGCGCGTGGCGTACGGCCTGGAGACGCTGCTGGGCAGCGACCTGCTGCCCGAGTCCGAACGGGCCGAGCTCGTCCGCGCGGCCGTCGAAGAGGTGGCCGCCGCCGGGGAGCCGGACACCCCCTGGGGCATGCTCCACCGGCTCGCGCCCTGGCAGGCGCTGCCCGGCGGTCCACCCGGGGGCGCCTGGCCCGCCCTGGCCGGCGACCACGACTGCGTGCTCTCCACGTCGAGCGTCCCCGGTGTCACCGACCTCAGTGCCCGAGGGCCCGCCGCCCGCTACGTGTGGGACCTGGCCCGCCGCGAGGACAGCCTCTGGGTGGTACCGCTCGGCGCCAGCGGCAGACCCCGAAGCGCCCACCACCACGACCAGTTGCCGCTCTGGCTGCGCGGCGACCTCGCCCCCGTGATCACCGACTTCACCCTGCTGACCGAGGAACGAACTTGACTGACCCCCTGGCCCACCGCCGCACGGCGGTCCACGAGCGGACCGTCGAAGGCTTCGGCACCGTCCGCGTCCTCCCGCTCGACCCCGCGACCGACGCCGGGGTGGTCCACGGCTGGGTCACCCAGGAGCGGGCCCGGTTCTGGGGCATGCTCGACGCCGACCGGGCACGCGTCCGGGAGATCTACGAGTACGTGGACTCGCTGAGCACCCACCACGCGTACCTGATCCACCACGAGGACCGGCCCGCCGCGCTGTTCCAGACCTACCAGCCGGAGCACGACCCGGTCGGCGAGTGCTACCAGGTCCGGCCCGGCGACTTCGGCATCCACCTGATGATCGGCCCTGTGCTCGGCGACCCGGTGCCGGGCTGGACCGGCACCCTGCTCTCCGTCTTCCTCGGCCACGTGCTGGCGGACCCGGCCAGGCTGCGCCTGGTCGCCGAACCCGACGCCCGGAACGACCGGGCGATCGCACGGCTGATCCGGACCGGCTTCACCCTCGGGCCGGAGATCCAACTACCGTACAAGCGCGCCAGGTTGCTCTTCCTCGACCGGGCCGACTTCACCGGCACGGGCTGACCGGCGGGCGGGCGGCGCGTCCCCGTGCACACGCCGCCCGCCGCACGACGTGGACGGTCAGGCGGACCCGGCCGGCGCCTTCGCCGCGGCCCGCCCCTCCGTCAGGGTTCCCACCGCCGGCTCCGGCTGCCGGCCCGCGCCCCGCCCGGGCAGGATCAGCAGCACCAGCACCGCACCGGCCGCCATCACGATCCCGCCGATCAGGCTGGTGTGGGCGACGGCATCCGCGAAGGAGCGGTGGGCGGCGGCGACCAGTTGCGCGGCCGCCTGCGGTCCGCCGGCCGGGTCGGCGGCGACCCGCTGGGCGACTGCGAGGGCGCCGCCGACCGAGTCCTGGGCGAGGTGCAGGGCGGCGGGCGGCAGGTGGTCGCCGGCCGCGGCAGTGAGGTTGTGGCGGTAGGACGTGGCGAGGACCGAGCCGAGCACGGCGATGCCGAGCGAGCCGCCGAGTTCGAGGGCGGTGTCGTTGAGGCCGCCGCCGACACCGAGTTCACTCTCCGGGAACAGGCCCATGATGGTGTCGGTGCAGGGAGCGACGCTGAGGCCGATGGCGAAGCCGAGCAGCAGGAACGGGGCCAGGAAGTCGGTGTAGGTCGAACCGGCGTCGACCCGGGTGAGCAGCAGCACGCCGGCCGTGCCGATCGCCATGCCCGCCACCACCATCGGCTTCATCCCGAGCCGGGGCGTGGCCACACCGGTCAGCGCGGCGCCGGCGAAGACCGCGCCGGCCAGCGGCAGCAGCCGCACCCCGGTGGCGAGCGGGGCGTAGCCGAGCACGAACTGCAGGTGCTGGGTGGCGTAGTAGAGGGCGCCGAAAGTGCCGAGGAAGAACATCAGCACGGCGAGCATCGAGCCGCTGAACGAGCGGAGGCGGAACATCCGCACGTTCACCAGCGGCTGCGGGTGCCGCAGCTCCCAGAGGACGAATGCCACCAGACCGGTCCCGGCCACCACGGCCGCGGTGACCGGTCCGGTGCCCCAGCCGAAGTGCGGCCCTTCGATGATCGCGTAGACCAGCGAGCCGACGGTGGCGATCGACAGCAGTCCGCCGACCAGGTCGAGCCGGCCCTGCCGCTCGGCACGGGACGGCGGCACCAGGAAGAGCGCGGCGACCAGGGCGACGGCCGCGATCGGGATGTTGATCAGGAAGGTGGCGCCCCAGGCGTGGTCCTCCAGCAACCAGCCGGCCACCAGCGGGCCGACCGCGACCGCGAGTCCCGAGGTGGCGGTCCAGGCCGTGATCGCACGGGCCCGCTCGGCCCGCGGGAAGGTCGCGACCAGCAGCGAAAGGGTGGCGGGCATGATGGTGGCAGCGCCGACGCCCATGACCGCGCGGGCGGCGATCACCGCGCCCGCGCTGTGCGCCGCGGCACCCAGCACCGCGCCCCCGGCAAACACGGCCAGACCGGCCAGCAGCCCGCCCCGTCGGCCGTACCGGTCGCCGACCGCGCCGAGCAGCAGCATCAGCGCGGCGTACGGGACCGTGTAGCCGTCGATCACCCACTGCAGCTGACTGCTGTCCAGGCCCAGGTCACGGGTCATGTCGGGGGCGGCGACGATCAGTGAGGTGTTGGCCATCACCACGATCAGCAGGCTGAGGCAGAGCACCAGCAGGGCCCACCAGCGGCGTGGATAGAGGCCGTTCATCCGGTCGACGGGTGTGGTGGCGAGGACGGGCATGGGTCGCTCCTTCGGGAGAGCGCGAGCACTGGTGGCGAGGGCACGGACGGAAAGGGCACTGGCAGAGGGGCGGCGCCGGACGGGCCGAGCACGGGTGGGGCCGAGGACGGGTCGGGGCGGGCACCTGCCGTGGCAGGCCCCGATCCGAGTTACTTGCTCACTCATGTGCAGATTAGCTACTTGCACATTGGTGTGCAAATACTGCTCCGACCTCCGGCCCGCGATCGCATAGGCTGACCCCGCCCCATCCCACCGCGCTTCCTGAGAGGTCCCTGGCATGCCGGATCCCGTCGACGGCACTCCCCAGCGGAGCCACGCCCGCTCCAACCGGGCCCGCATCCTCGAAGTCGCGCGGCGCGAACTCGGCGCCCGGCCCGATGCCACGCTGGACGAGATCGCCCGCGCGGCAGGGGTGGTCCGCCGCACCGTCTACGGCCACTTCCCCGGCCGCGCCGCACTGCTCGACGCGCTCGCCGAGGAGGCGGCGACAGCCCTGCGGGAGGTGCTGGCCGCCGCCGGAGGTCCCGCACCGGGCCCCGAGGAGGCGTTCGCCCGGTTCCTGCTGGCGCTCTGGCCGATCGGCGACCGCTACCGGATGCTGCTCTCGCTCGCCCGCCGCGACCTGGGCGAGGAGCGCGTCGCCGAACTACTCGCCCCCGCCTCCGCGTACTGCACCGCCGTCCTGGCGCAGGGTCAGGAGAGCGGGGCCTTCCACCGCCAGCTGCCCGCACCGGTCCTCTCCAACGCCCTTCAGGGCCTGACCTTCTCGCTACTGGAGAGCGTCAACCTCGGCGAGTGGCAGGACGACGGGACCAGGGCCGCCACCGCCACCCTGATCGCGGCAGGCGTCACCCCCGACCGCGCCGCCGCCGTGGTACAGGGGCTGAACTCTCCCGGCGCATAAGGCCGTTCGCCCCGCCGGGCAGTCCGTCGAGGCGGACGCGAGGCAGCCAAAGGCGCCGCTCCACCGCGCCGCGCACCCGGAGCGCCGCCGCTTCGAAGTCCGAGCGGACGCGCCCCTGGCACCGCTTCGGCGCGGGCACCCGGGCACAGCGGAAGGAGCTCATCCTGATGCAGCATCCCGCCGACTCCCCATAGCCGGGCACAGCGGCCGCCATCCATCGGCTTGAGTGACTTCCCGTCATCCGCTCCGACTCCCGGCTGTAGCGGCCTCCTGACTTGCCGTCCGACGATCACAACTCCTGCCCACTGTCTTCGCAGAACGTTTCTGCCACGTTTCGCCGCGGGACTTCATCAGCCTGCTACCTGTCGGTAATATCCGCCCGGGCCGACCCTGATCGGCCATTCGTTCGAGTTGACCCGGGTGTGCCTCCTGGTACTGCCGGGCCGTCAGGAGGGGTTTCGATGCCTGCAATGACCAGACGGGCCTTCGTCGGTGGGGTCTCCGCCACCGCCGCCGGGGCCGCACTGTCCCTGGCCGGTGGGACGTTCGCCTCGGCGGCCGCGCGCGACCGCGCGCTGGCGGCGACGGCGGCCCGCGCCGTCCGGGTCGAGGGCACGACGCTCGAACAGGCCGCCGCCCCCACCGGGGGCTCCGGCTACCAGCGCCTGGCCGCGGGCCCGGGCTGGCCGCTGGTGGTCCGCGGCGAGCTCGCCGGCCCCCAGGCCGGGCGCGACGACCGGCGCACCGCACTCGCCGGGTTCGCCCAGTTCACCGACCTGCACCTGATGGACACCGAGTCGCCGTTCCGGTTCGAGTACCTGGCCCGGTGGAACGGCAGCGCCTACCGCCCGCAGGAGACGCTGACCGTCCGCGGTGCCTCCTCGCTGGTCGAGCGGGTCAACTCGCTGTCCGCCGGCCCGTACACGGGCAAGCCGCTCGACCTGGTGATGACCACCGGTGACAACACCGACAACCACGAGCAGATCGAGCTCGACTGGTACCTGAAGGTCCTGAGCGGCGGCCGGATCACCCCCAACTCCGGCGACCCGACGCGCTACGAGGGCGTGCAGAACTCGGGCAGCTCCGCGTACTGGAACCCCGAGATCTCCTTCCTCGACGACTACAAGGCCAAGGGCTTCCCGCAGGTCCCGGGCTTCCTCGGCGCCGCCGGGCGTCCGTTCGACGCGCCGGGGCTCAACGTCCCGTGGTACAGCACGGTCGGCAACCACGACGACAGCCTCGAAGGCACCCTGCCCGACCTCGGCCTGCTCGACGCGCTGTACACCGGCAAGCACAAGCTCGAGGGCTGCGACGACGCGGACGCGGCGAAGATCATGGAGGCGCTGCGGCGCGACCCGGCCGGTGCGGCCGTGCTGCTCGGCCGCCTGTTCGCCGACGGCAACTTCGTCCGTGAGAT
The DNA here is from genome assembly GCF_055579945.1 of Kitasatospora sp. NPDC032150. NCBI lineage: Bacteria > Bacillati > Actinomycetota > Actinomycetes > Kitasatosporales > Streptomycetaceae > Kitasatospora > Kitasatospora sp. NPDC032150. The sequence continues at coordinate 104,116 of NZ_JBVIMH010000024.1, forward strand.
CACCCCGGACGAGCGCCGCCGGCCGTTCAACCTCAAGGAGTTCGCCAAGGCCCACCTGGACCCCGCCGTCACCGGCCCCGGCCCGCACGGCCACGGCTTCACGGCGGACGCGGTCGCCAGCGGCAAGCTCTACTACACCTTCCGCATCGCCGACGGCGTGCTGGGCATCAGCCTGGACACCACCAACCAGGCCGGTTTCGCGGACGGTTCGATCGGCACCGCCCAACTGCGCTGGCTGGAGCAGACCCTGCAGGCGCACAGCGGCCACTGGTACGACGCCGACGGGCACACCGTGCGCGGCGGCCATGGCAACGACCTGATCGTCATCTTCAGCCACCACACCAGCACCAGCATGGGCAACCTGGTCCTGGACCCGCGCAACATCTTCGAGAAGCGCCACGACGGCAACGAGCTGGTCGCGCTGCTCCAGCGCTACCCGAACGTGGTCGCCTGGGTGAACGGCCACACCCACGAGAACCGGATCACGCCGCACGGCCACGCGGTCCCCGAGCGCGCCTTCTGGGAGATCAACACCGCCTCGCACGTCGACTTCCCCCAGCACGCCCGCATCATAGAGATCGCCGACAACCGCGACGGCACCATCTCGCTCTTCACCACGCTGATCGAGTCCGCCGCCCCGTACGCGACCGACTTCAACGACACCTCGGACGCGGGCCTCGCCGCCCTCTACCGCGAGCTCTCGTTCAACGACCCCTACGGGCACCCCACCGCGAAGCTCGGCGACCCGGTCGACCACAACACCGAACTGCTGCTCACCAAGCCGAACGCCTGACCCGATCAGCGAGGACACGCGCCCACCGCCGGTCCGGGCTCCGCACTCCCGGACCGGCGGCGGCGCGGCCGATGGGCGACACGGCAGGTCCGGCGGGTACGGCGGGTACGGCGGGTGCGGCGGGTACGGCGGCCCGGGCAACGACGCCGCCGGGCTGCTGCCCCGGCAGCCCTCAGCGGGTCGGCTTGTGCGCGAGCCGGCGGTAGGTGGGCCGGTGCGCGCCCTTGCCCGAGGTGAGCTGGCGAACCAGCTGGTGCAGGGAGACCAACGCGGTGATCGGGGGCAGTCCCGCGACGATCACGTCGGGCAGCGTCGGCGAGACGTCGGCGACGCACAGCCCGGTCGCCACGGTGGAGAACACCACCACCACGACCCAGGAGTGCACCGGCCGGCGCCCGTCCAGGGCGGCGCGCAGGACCGACAGGCAGCCCACGATCCACGGGCCGTAGACGATGAGCGGCCACAGCTGGGACAGCCCGTGCGGCACCCGGGACTCCGCCAGGTCCTGCAACGGGTGGTAGGAGAGCGCCCAACCCAGCAGGCACATGGCGGTGACCGTCACGGCGGTGAGCACCCCGAACAGCGAGCTCAGGATCTGCGACCAGGTCGCCGCGGGCGGGTGGTCCCGACGGCGGTGCCGCGGCACCGGTGCGACGGCGGACTCGGCGACGACCGTCCCGAACTCGTCGGCGGGGACCCGGGGATGGGGGACGAACAGGCCCTCGGGGTCCCAGCTGCCCATCGCCTCGACGGTCGGGTACGGAGCCCCCGCACCACCGGCGGCGACCCCGCCGTACCAGCCGCCCTGCTCGTACGCGTCAGCCACCGGGTGGCCCTCCGGGCCGCAGTACACGGTGGCCCCGTAGGACGGGAAGAACTCGCCCATCGGGTCATACATGACGGCGGGCCATGCCGGTGTCGGCGCCGCAGCGTGCGGCGAAGTCCTCCTCGATCCGGCGGATCGTCCGGACGAAGTCGGCCAGCAGGCGGGAGCAGTGCTGCAGGACGACCCGCTCGCCGTTGCACGACAGGTAGCCGGTCCGTACGTCGCCCGCGAAATTCCTCCGGTCGGGGACGAAGAGCCACTTTCCGAGACTGGTCACCGGATCGTGTTGCGGGAGTGGTACGGCCATTGGCCGGCGCATTGAACTCATGCCCCCGTCAACGAACGTCGACCCGCCGCGCATGTGCGACAGACGGGCGTCCTTCCATATTCAGCATTCCCGATGCTCGGCGAAATTACCCGAAGCGGCGAGGCCGGCGGAATTCGGCACTCCACTAGAGCTCCCAGGACACGGGGTCGGCAGGCCCGGCACCTGACCGGAGTGCGGGAACCACCCCTCCGAGCCGATCGGCCGCCCTGCCGGATCAAGGAAACCACCCATCCGGCCCCCGCTCGACCCCCGTCCGATCCATACTATTTTCTCGCTATGCTCTGCAATTTTCCCCAGTGGCGCGGGGGGTGGCGCAAGCCGCGCCACAGTGGCGCTGCTCGCTGAAATTCCCCAGAGGTGCACCATGGACGGACTACCGCTTTCCCTTATTTGATCTTTCCGGCATCGTGTAGCATTTGCCGCCGCGTGGGGTTCGTGACCATTTGCGCACCCGCACGTGAACTGTGTCTGGGGCGTGAGGGGAGCCGATGCTCACCAGGGAGGAATACTCGGATGCACAGGACCTGCGTCGTCAGGGGTGGTCCATCTCGGCGATCGCCAGACACTTGGGGCGCGACCGCAAGACGGTGAGGGCCTACCTCGACGGGGACCGGATCGCGGGGGTCCGCAGCCCTGTCCAGGACGAGTTCTCCCGGTTCCTGCCGTACTCCCGGCAGCGCCTGACGGACGATCCGCACCTGCCGGCGGCCGTCCTGTTCGGCGAGGTGGTCGCGCTCGGCTACCCGGGCGGCTACTCCACCTTCACCCGCGCGCTGCGAAAGCGCGAGGTCCGGCCGCCGTGCGGGCTCTGCCGCCGCGACCGGCAGCAGGGCGACGGCTCCTCCCCGCCTGCGGACGAGGAAATCCGCTTCGAGTGGCTCAGGCTGCCCGACCCGCCCGCGGGCTGGGACTGCGGAGGCCACGCGTTGCTGCTGACGGGCTCGCTGACCCGCCAGGGCCGCTGGCGCGGGGTGCTGGCGGAGAGCACGGACCTCCCCGAACTGGTCGAGGCCATGGACCAGGTGATGAGACGTCTGGGCGGCACCGCGGGACGCTGGCGGTTCGACCGGACGCCGACCGTGTGCTGCCCGACCACCGGCCGCCCGACGCAGGCGTTCGCGGAGGTGGCCAGATACTACGGCGTCACGGTCGAGTTCCCACCGCCCGGCCGGGCCGACCGGGCGGACCGGGCGGACCGGGCGGACGGGACGGGGAGCCCCCATCACCAGGCCGTCCGGCGCTGGTGGCGCGGAGTACCGGACGCGACCGGCCTCTGGGACGCGCAGGACGGTCTCGACCGGCTGGCCCGCCGGATGGATCCCCGCCGCAGACCGGTCGACGAGGCGGGCGCGCCACCCGATGCCCGGGAACTGCTGGATCTGCCGGACACCCCCTTCCCCGCTCGGCTCCGCACCCGCAGAACCGTCACTTCTCAGGGACGGGTCTCCTTCCGGGGCAACTGGTATCCCGTCCCCGCCGACCTGTCGGGCGCCGTGGTGCAGGTCTGCCGCCGCCTTGACGAACCGTTCCTGTCGATCACCACCGGGGGCGGAGCGGTCATCGCCCGCCACCCGCTCGCGCCCCAGGGAGCGGGGCTGACCCTGACCGGCAGCGGAAGGGCCATCGTGCTGGAGCGCCCCGCCCGCACGGGCCGTACCTCCCACCCCGACATCCCGCCCTGCCAGCGGGAGACCGGCGCCCGCCCGCTGTCCCGGGAGGCACTGGCCGAAGCCGCCGCCCTGCGCGAGCCCCGCCCGGCGCCCTCGGCCGGCGGCCCCCGGGATGAGCCGGACCACCCGGCCGTGGCACGGCCCGTCGGCGACACCGCTCCTAGACTGGACGAGGGGGTGCCGAGGCCTGCTAGGAGTACGCCATGCGTCGCCGTCACAGTTACCACCGGGACGAGTACGGGCACTCGGTGACCGTGAACGTCCGCTCCGGGCGGCTCACCGAGACCGAACTGCTCGTGGACGGCAAGGAGGTCGGATTCCTGCGCGAGCGCGGCACCGGCCGGCTTCCCCGGTTGCTCTCCGGTGAACTGCCCGGTTTCCCCGCCCGGCCGTTCACCGTCCGGCTGGAACGCCCGAAACGGGGCGCGCGCGAGACGGCCTGCGTCCTGGAGCTCGATGGCCGGGACCTGCCGATGCCCGACCTGGTCGCCCACCCGGCGCCGAGCCGTTTCCCGTGGTGAGCCGCACGGCCGGGCGGCCGGGCGAGCGGACCGGCGCGGCCGGCCGGCCTCCCGGCGGCCGAGCGCGCGCGGGTGGCCCGGCTTGTCGAGTACACCCGGTTCACCGACCGGACGATCAGCGGCGCCGCACCGGTCGCCGCGCTGACCCCGGTCGCCGCGCAGGAGTACGCGGTGGACGGCGCGCGGGCGGTACGGGCGCGCTCTCACCGGGCGCCGCCTGCCGGACTACGCGTCCGTCTCTGCCTACCCTGGTCCGTGGCGACCTGACCTACCGTCACCGCCGCGTCACCGCCGAGGAGAGCAACCGATGGGCACCAGCGCGAAGGCACGCGAAGTCTTGCAATCCGTCCGCCGGGAGCTCGCGCCGGACGAGCGGCAGAACCGGCTGCTCCCGCTGATCGCCGAAGGACGGGCCCCGGTCGCCGTCCTGGCCGAACTCGCCGCGCAGCAGCACCGGATCATCACGAGTGACCGCCGCAGCCTGCTGGTGCTGGCCGCACGCTGCGCCGACGGCCCGCTGGGTAGCTGGTTCGCCGAGGTCGCCGCAGGTGAGAGCCAGGCGCTGCGGGCGCTCGGCCCGTTCTCCAGGCGCTGCGGCCTGACGCCCAACGGCACGGCCGCCCGCGAGCCGCTCCCCGGCTGCCAGGCCTATCCCGCCTTCCTCGCCTGGCTCGCCCTCAACGGCGAGCCGGCCGGCACCGTACTCGCGCTCGCCGCCAACTTCGCCGCCTGGAGCGGCTACTGCGCCACCGTCGCGCAGGCACTGCGCGGCCACTACGACTTCCCGGACGAGGCCTGCGCGTTCTTCGACTTCTTCGCCGAGCCCGCGCCCGAGCTGGAGGAACTCACCGTCGAGGTCCTCGCCGCGGCCGGCCTGGACACCGAGCGGATCGACGGCGGCCGTCGCTACGGACGCCAACTCCAGGCGTACGAGCAGATGTTCTGGAACAGCCTCGCCGACGCCCACCCGGTCGACTGACCGGCCGCCCGGCACAGCCGCACCCACGACCCTCCCGCCGCCCGACAGGCAACCCGCCGATGGGGTCCGGCACTTGGCCCGACGCCCGTACGGTCACCGCCTCGCTCCCCCGGGTACGCCCACGCGCCTGCGCACCGCCTCGACCGGCCGGCCAGCCGGGCAGTGGCGGGCCGAACGCTGCGCTGGACACCCGGTCAGCAGGGCAGCGGCGGGCGGCCGCCGAGGAGCTCGACGGCGGCGGCGCCGGTGCGGCAGCCCGCCTCCGTGGCCTCGACCAGGTCGGCGCCCGCGAGGCGGGCGGCGAGGAAGCCACCGGTGAAGGCGTCGCCCGCGCCGGTGCTGTCCACCGCTCGGGCGGCGACGCCGGGCACCCGGGCCAACACGGTGCCCTTGCGTGCGACCAGCGCGCCGGCGGCGCCGAGCGTCACCACCGCCTCGCCGTGGTGGGCGCTGAGCCGCTCGGCGGCGGCCACCTGGTCCGGCGTCCCGGCGAGCAGCCGGGCCTCCGCGAGGTTGGGCAGGATCAGTCCGACACCGTCGACGGCGGCCAGGAAGAGGAACAGGCCGAGCCGTTCGATGAACCCTGTGGACGCCGGGTCGACACTCACCGGTATGCCCGCCTCACGGGCGGCTGCACGGACGGTGGCCGCCAACTGCCGCCCGCGTTCGGTGAAGTAGAGATAGCCGGAGAGATGGACGCGGGCGGCACCGTCCAGCAGCGCGGCATCCCAGTCGCAGCGGCCGAGCCGGACGGCGGCACCGCTGTCGGTGACCAGGGTGCGTTCGGCGGCGGCGTCCACCAGTGAGATCACCACCGCCGTCGCGGCCTCGCGGTCCACCACCAGGTGCGCGCCCACCCCGGCGGCGCGCAGCTCGTCCCGGTGCCAGTCGGCCGAGTTGGCGCCGACCCGGGCCAGCAGCCGCACCTCGGCACCCGAACTGGCCGCCCAGGCTGCCGCGTTGGCGCCGGAGCCACCCGGCCGGAAGGCGATCCGGGCGGCGGTGTCGGTGTCCGGGGCGAGTGCGTTCGCATGCAGCGCGACGATGTCGGTGACCACGTCCCCGATCACCAGCAGGGCACCGCCCAAGGCCTGCCCGCTCATCGTCCGACCCCCTGCCCGGCCCAGTGGACGGCGATCTCCGCGCCGAGCCGGACGTTGCCGCGCACCGCCGCGACGTTGGCCGCCAGCGAGGCGCCGCCGGTGTGCTCGACCAGATGGGAGAGCAGGAACGGTGTGATGGCCTGGCCACTGATCCCCGCCCGGTCGGCCGCAGCCAGCCCCTCTGCCAGGACCCGGTCGTGCAGGACCGGGTCGAGCTGCTCCGCGGCCGGCACCGGATTGGCCACGATCACCGCCGAGTCGAGCCCGCCCAGCGCGTCCTGGGCCGACATCACGGCCGCCACCTCGGCGGGCTCGCTCACCGTCCAGTCCACCGGCCGACCCGAACTGGTCAGGTAGAAGCCGGGGAACTCGGCCGTGCGGTAGCCGAGTACCGAGATCCCGAGCGTCTCCAGCCGTTCCAGGGTGGCGGGTACGTCCAGCACGGACTTCACGCCGGCGCAGACCACGGTGATCCGGGTGCGGGCCAGCAGGGCGAGGTCGGCGGACTCGTCCTGGGTGACGGTCCACCGGCGGTGCACACCGCCGAGCCCGCCGGTGGCGAAGACCCGGATCCCCGCGCGGGCGGCCAGGAACGCCGTCGCCGAGACCGTGGTGGCCCCGCTCGCTCCGCACGCGAGCGCCGGGGCGAGGTCGCGGAAGCCCAGTTTGCGCAGCGACCGGTCGCTGGCGACCCGTTCCAGGCCGTCCTTCGCCAGCCCGATCCGCGGCACCCCGTCCAGCACCGCGACGGTCGCGGGCACCGCACCGGCCGCCCGGACGGACTGCTCCAGCTCGATTGCGACGTGCAGGTTACGGGGCCTGGGCAGACCGTGGGCGATGATCGTGGACTCCAGCGCGACCACGGGCGCGCGGCGCTCAAGGGCCTCCCGCACCTCGTCGGAGACCCGGACCGCAGGCAGCGAAGATTCCGTCATCTCCGAATCCTGGCGTCCGTTCGGCCGGTTCAAACCCGGCCGGAACCATCGGACTGCTGGCTGAGGCCGACGGCAACAGGGAGCGTGGAGCGACGCCGCGGGCCCCATTGCCGTCGGTCTGAAGGCTCAAGAAGCCCCGTCCGCGGCGGTCGGACCCCGCAGAGGCCCGGCGAGCGCTCGGAGGTCGCCCCAGCCCGCGGCGCTCCGAACCGCCTCCGTCCACGGGATCACCCGAGCGCGCACGGTAAGGTGTCGAACGTGCCCGAAGAGCCTTCCGCCACCGAGGTGTTCCGCGAAGTCACCGCCGTAGGGCCGTACTTCGCGGTCGAGGCCGCAGTCGGGCCCGGCCTGCCAACCGGTTTCAGGCCGCTCGGCGAATTGTACGACGGCGGCCCGGAGGGCTTTCTGGCCGAGCGGATCGCGACCGTCGCCGCACGGCTGGGCACCGCGGAGCCCCGGGTCGCCGCCTCGATCACCCAGCTCGGCCTCGCCGCCCGGCTCTGGTCAGTCACTCTCGGTGCGGCGGTGCTCACCGGCGCGGTGCCGGACCTGGACCCCGACCGTACTTACTGGCACCACCCGCCGCACGGCATGCTCGAACTCCGCCTACCCGCCCCCGTCCGCACGGCGGACCTCGCCGGCGCCCTCCGGGACGGCATCGTCGCCGGGGCCCTCACCCCGCTCGCCGCCGCCGTCCGCGCGGCGACCCCGACCCCCGTCTCGGAACGCCTGCTGTGGGGCAATGCCGCATCGGCCCTGGTCGGCGCGGTACGTCAGCTCGCCGCACAGCGCCCGGACGCGGGCCGTACCGCCTGGACACTCGCGGGTGAGCTGCTCGGCCACGGCCCACTGGCCGGCACCGGCACCCTGCACCGGGCCTCGTTCCGCCGCTCTACCTGCTGCCTGTACTACCGCGTGCCGAACGGCGGCCTGTGCGGCGACTGCGTCTTCTGCACGCCACCCGAGCGGCCTTCACGTACGCCACAGACGCACGGGGCACCCATAACCCGTCGGTAACCTCTTGTCACGCTCAATTACGTAAAGCTTCTGTAGTTACCAGGGCAACAATTTGTGCGTAAAGCTTCCTTTGGTCCGTTTTAGTAGCTACGTTTCGACCCAACGCGTGGAACCTGTCCCCCCTCCGTCATCGCAGACCGAGAGCCCGCGCGTTGGGAAGGCAGTCACACCTGATGAGCATGGAAACCACCAAGGTGCCTCAGCAGACAGGCGAACCAGGCCAGGGCCCGGCGACCCCGGGCGGCCACGGCGGAGGCCACGGTCACCTTCAGGCAGGCCTGAAGAACCGGCACCTCTCGATGATCGCGATCGGCGGTGTGATCGGCGCCGGGCTCTTCGTCGGCTCAGGCGCCGGTATCGCGTCCACCGGCCCCGGCATCCTCCTCTCGTACACGCTGGCCGGCGCCCTGGTCGTGATGGTCATGCGGATGCTCGGCGAGATGTCCGCCGCTGACCCGCAGAGCGGCTCGTTCTCCGCCTACGCGGACCGGGCGCTCGGCCGGTGGGCCGGGTTCTCGATCGGCTGGCTGTACTGGTTCTTCTGGGTCGTGGTGCTGGCCGTGGAGGCCACCGCGGGTGCCAAGATCCTCAACGGCTGGATGCCGGGGGTGCCCCAATGGGCGTTCGCACTGATAGTGATGACCGTGCTCACCGCGACCAACCTCTTCTCGGTCTCCTCCTACGGCGAGTTCGAGTTCTGGTTCGCGGGCATCAAGGTGGTCGCGATCATGGCCTTCATCGTGATCGGCGCCCTGGCGATCCTGGGCGTGCTGCCGGGGACGCACTCCCCGGGCATGACCAACCTGACCGGTGACGGAGGCTTCCTGCCCCACGGCATCGGCGCCGTCTTCACCGGCATGCTCACCGTCGTCTTCGCCTTCATGGGCAGCGAGATCGTCACCCTCGCCGCGGGCGAGACCGCCGACCCGAAGACCGCCGTCCGCAAGGCCACCAACAGCGTGATCTGGCGCATCGGCGTCTTCTACCTGGGCTCGATCGCCATCGTGGTGACCCTGCTCCCGTGGAACTCCGCCGCCGTCAAGGGCAGCCCCTACGTCGCCGTCCTCGACCACGTCGGCATCCCGGGCGCCGGCCGGGCGATGGACGTCATCGTCCTGACCGCCGTGCTCTCCTGCCTCAACTCGGGCGTGTACACCGCCTCGCGGATGGCCTTCTCGCTCAGCCAGCGCGGTGACGCCCCGCGTGCCTTCGCCAAGGTCACCGACCGCGGCGTGCCGCGCACCGCGATCCTGGTCTCGACCGTCTTCGGCTTCCTCGCGGTGTTCTTCAACTACATGTGGCCGGCCACCGTCTTCCAGTTCCTGCTGAACTCCTCCGGTGCGGTGGCGCTCTTCGTCTGGCTGGCGATCGCCGTCTCCCAGCTGCGGATGCGCCGGATCCTGGAGCGCGAGGAGCCCGAGAAGCTGACCGTGCGGATGTGGCTCTTCCCGTACCTGACCTGGGCCACCATCGGGATGATCACCTTCGTCATGGTCTACATGTGCACCGACCCCGACGGCCTCACCCAGATGATCCTCTCGCTGGTCGCCGCCGCCGTGGTGCTCGCCGCCTCGTTCGTGGTCGGCCGCCGCCGCAAGGCCGCCGCCGTGGAGGCGCCGGCCCAGGCCTGATCCCCTCACCCCCCACGGCTTCGCCCGCCGCCGAGTGCGGCGGCCACGATCGACTCGAGTCGCCGGTGATGAGCACCGTGCCAGTAGACGTGGCCGCAGTCCCGGCAGCGGGCGAAGCTGTCGTACGTCCGCCTGGTACCCGGACGCAGCGCCGCCGCCACCTCGGCCTTGGCCGCCGGTTCCAGCAGCCCGTTGCAGGCGGTGCAGCGGGTCCACGGCGCGGCCCGCGGCGCGAACCGGTCCAGGACGTCCACCAGCTGGGCCTCCACCCCGGCGCCCCGGACGTAGCCGCCGAACCAGAGCGCCCGGCGGCGAAGCAGTCCCCGGTCCTGGGTGAGCAGAATCCGCCGTTCCGCGTTCGCCCGGCGGACCAGCTCGTCGTCGTCCAGGTCGTTGCGGTAGGCGGTGTCCACCCCGAGCAGGCGCAGGCGCCGGGCGAGCGCGCCGAGATGGACGTCCAGCAGGAAGCCGGCCGGCCCACCCGGCACCGGTTGCGGTCTGCCGACCGCCGCCACCCGGATCACCTCGCCACCGCTCGGCCGGTACCCCGGAGGCACCGGCCGGCCCGCCGCCTCCAGCGAACCGACCTCGGTCAGCGGGACCCCGAGCGACTCCACCAGGTGCCCGAGCGAGGCGGTACCGTCGTGCGCCACCCGGACCGGGTCGCAGCGGTTGCCGCTGCGCAGGAACAGCCACAGCTCGGGGGCGAAGCGCAGCGAGACCACCGGCGTCGGCGACTCGGTCACGGGACCAGTCCAGCACACCGACGGCCCGCCGGTCAGCGGGTCACGGCTTGCGGGCCACACCCGCCCAGTAGTACGCGGCCTGCGGGTCGGCGGGCGGCTCGCCGTCCGGGCGCCAGGCCAGCACCGGGGCCATGCCCGGCTCCACCAGCTCCCAGCCGGCGAAGAACTCCTCGATCTCTGCCCGGGTGCGCGGGACCAGCGTCACATGGCCTTCCTCGGCCATGCCCGCGACGGCCTTCACGACCTCGGGGTCGAAGTCGCCGGTCGGGTGGGTGATCACCACGTGGCTGCCGGAGGGCAGCGCGTCCAGTAGTGCGGCGACCTTGCCCTTCGGGTCGTCCTCGTCGTGCAGCAGCATCAGGATGGCGACCAGCATCAGGCCGACCGGCTCGGTGAGGTCCAGGGTCCCGGTCAGTGCGGGGTGGGCGAGCAGCGCCTCCGGGTGGCGCAGGTCTGCGTGGATGTAGGCGGTCTCGCCCTGGTCGCCGCTGACCATCAGGGCGCGGGCGTGGGCGAGCACGATCGGGTCGTTGTCCACGTACACCACCCGGCTGCCGGGCGCCTCGACCTGCGCCACCTCGTGGGTGTTGCCGCCGGTCGGGATACCGGTGCCGATGTCCAGGAACTGCCTGATCCCGGCCTCGCGCACCAGGTAGCGCACGGCCCGGCCGAGGAAGGCGCGGTTGGCCTTCGCCATGGCCTTGATGTTGGGAATGGCCTTCTCGATCGCCTCGCCCATCGCGCGGTCCGGCGCGAAGTGGGTCGTGCCGCCGAGCCAGAAGTCGTAGATCCGCGCCGAGTGGGCCTCGGTGGTGTCGATCTCCGGCGCCTCCCAGTTGTCGAATCCGCGCCCGACCGCGATCAGGTCCTGCTGGCCCTGCTGCTCACTCTGACGATCCGACAAATCGACCCGCCTCCAGAGGACTTCACCATCAGCGGGGCACAGCCTAACGGTCTGAACGATCGCCCGGCGCTCGAACGCCCGTCGTGATCGTTTCGCGGCCGCCGGCCGTACGGGATCCGGGGACGGTGCTCGTACGGCGCCGTGAGGTTACCGTGCGTACGACTCCGTCCGGTCAGTGGTTCTACGGCTTCCGGCGGATGGTGGTTGTTCGGGCCCCGGCGGACGGGCCCGCCGATCGGCGACCGTCAGCGCTCGGCAGCCGTCAGCCCTCGGCGTCCGCCGGACCCGCCGCGGCCGGCAAGTGCTCCGCGAACCACTCCGCGGCCAGGTCGGCGGCGGCGGCCAGAGTGCCCGGTTCCTCGAAGAGATGGGTGGCGCCGGGTACCACGGTAAGCCGGTTCTCGCAGCGCAGCTGGAGCTGCGCCTCGCGGTTCAGCTCCAGTACCAGCTGGTCGTCACCGCCGACGATGAGCAGCGTGGGAGCCGTCACCTCGGGCAGCCGCCCGCCGGCCAGATCGGGGCGGCCGCCCCGGGAGACCACGGCACCGACCGACGTCCCGGACTCGGCGGCGGCGACCAGCGCGGCGGCCGCGCCCGTGCTCGCCCCGAAGTACCCGATCGGCCGCCCCTCTGCCGCGGGCTGCGCCCGCAGCCAGCGGGTGGCCTCGGTCAGGCGCTCGGCCAGCAACGGGATGTCGAAGACCTTGGCTCGGTCGGCGGCCTCACTCTCGGTGAGCAGGTCGAAGAGCAGGGTCGCCAGTCCGACACGCTGGAGGCGTTCGGCGACGAAGCGGTTGCGCGGGCTGTGCCGGCTGCTGCCGCTGCCGTGCGCGAACAGCACCACGCCCGCCCCGGAGTCGGCCGGAAGCGTCAGAGTGCCGCCTGACCGGCCACCGCCCAGCGGAAGCTCGACCTCCCGGGGCCCGGTGGAGCCAGTCGTGGCAGGCGGGTCGTCGCTTCCGCCCGGGTCACCGCCACCGTTCGAGTGCCCGTGTGAGCTCTGGTGCGTTCCCAGCCTGAAGTGGCCGTGACGGGTGGCCGGAGGATCGTCGGCCTCGCTCTCCGGACCTCCGAAATGGCCAGCCGGACCCCGTCCGGAGCGACCGTGGTGCGCCTTCCCGCCCTCGTCCTCGCCTCCTGCCTCGTCCTTACCTCCCGCGGACACCGCCTCCCACCGGGCCGCGCGGTCCAGGCAGTCCGCGACCTCCCGGTCCGAGGTCTGCTCGAAGTCCTCGTAGAACTGCCCTATCGCGTAGAAGGCCACCGGAGTGCGGACGCACACCAGCTCGTCGGCGTCCTCACCCAGCCGGGCCACCCAGTCCGCCGGCGCCACCGGCACCGCGAGCACCACCCGCGCGGCACCCAGGCGCCGGACGATCTGGCAGGCGGCACGCGCGGTGGAGCCGGTGGCCACGCCGTCGTCGACCACCACCACGGTCCGCCCCGAGAGCGGGATCGAGGGACGGTCCTCCCGATAGCGGGCCACCCGTCGGGCGAGTTCGGCCCGCTCGCGCTCCTCGACCGGCGCGAGCTGCTTCTCCGTGACCCCGGCGAGCCGCATCACCTCCCGGTTGAGCACCCGTACGCCGCCCTCGCCGATCGCGCCCAGCCCGAGCTCGGGCTGGAACGGCGCACCCAGCTTCCTGATCACACAGATGTCCAGCGGTACGCGCAGCGCCTCGGCGACCTCGGCCGCCACCGGCACGCCGCCGCGCGGCAGGCCGACCACCACCACGTCCTGGCCGCGCAGCTGCGTCAGCCGGGCGGCCAGCTGCCGGCCGGCGTCCCGTCGATCGGTGAAGTACACGGCCCGACCTCCGATCCGCTCGTTCTCCCCTTCCAGCCTGCGCCTGTCCACTCCCGCCGGCGTACGCGACTCCCACGCCCGGCTCACGGCCCCCGACGCGCGGGACCGCGTCGCTACGCAGGGTGGCGCATTGGAGGTGAGCCGGCCGTCCGACACGGCGGCCCTACGCCCGTCCGCCGACCAGCACGCAGAGGCTGAGCAGCGGCGGTACGGCCCAGTGCCGCTCCCGCTCCCCCGTGCCACTCGCCGGCTGCACGGACGCCCGGGCCGGCCGAGGCCGGTCGTGCCGCGCACCGGCCGGGTATCGAAAACCGCCGACGCCCCTGCTGCCGTCAACTGGATTGACCGATGTTCAAGTTGCGCTCCGGAGCGCACAATTACCCACGAGCTGAATGTAATTCGGGCTGACGTGAGATCAGCGCCCGCGAGTGATCGCGAATCGCGGCGAGGATGTCGAAGCGCCGAACAGCTCGAAATCGAAGCAGCGGCCGACCGCGCCACCTCGGCAATTCTGGTGCGCACACTCCTCCGTGGACGCGGCTTTCCCGGACCTGTTCGGGTCTCGGCCACCGCCCCTGTTCGCCGCGCGCTCCACGCGCGATCGGCAGCCGAACGGGCCCTTCGACCCGCGATCGGTCGATCACACTGCGCAAGCACTGCCGTGTGCTCACTGTGAGGCCGCCCACACCCGCACCTCCGACTACTGCCCTCGATAGTGGCCGGGCCGGCGACGGCCGGGCCGCCCCACCTGCCGGGGTGCCGGCTCGCCGCCCGACCGTCGAGAACGTCGCTGGTCAGGGCCATGATTACGGGCTGCCACCACATCCTGGTTCCAGCCGCGCGGCTTCCGGGCCCGACACCCCGCGCGTCCGCCGGGTGCTCCGCCGTTCTACGATCGCCGGTAGTAGCAGCGGCCGTTGAAACGGTCGAAAGCCTCTGCAAAGAATGTCCCGGTCGCAACGCAATGTCGTCGGACCGTGCCGAAGGCCGATCCGTCGCGCCGCCCGCCAGCTCGCTCCCCTGCCAGGTGCGAGGCCGTCCGGCACGGTACGCGGGCTGTTCTCCCCGAGCACGCTTCGCGATACCCGTGTGTCCGCGCACGGTGTGCCCACGCACGGCCCCACCGACGGAAGAGGTCAGTTCCTCCATGCAGCTCCCGAAGCTCCCGCAGCTCTCGCAGCTGAGCAAGAACCGCCGCAACGCCATCGTCACCGGCGTCGCCACCCTCGCCGTCGCGGGCTCCGCCACCCTCGCACTGGCTCTGCCGCAGGACAGCACCCCCACCTCGGCGCCCGCACCGAACGCCACCGCCGCCAGTGGAGCCGCCGGAACCCAGCAGCCCGCCGACGCCCAGGCCAAGGCCGCCGCCGACGCCCAGACCCAGGCCGACGCCCAGGCGAAGGCGCAGGCCGATGCCCAGGCCAAGGCCGCCGCCCAGGCCAAGGCCGCCGCCGACGCCAAGGCCCAGGCCGACGCGCAGGCCGAGGCCCAGGCGCGGGCGGACGCCCAGGCCAAGGCCGCCACCGCGTCCCGCTCCGAGCAGCGCGGCAGCCTGAACACGACCTACTCCGGGACCCCGCAGCAGATCGCCGCGCAGATCGTCCCGGCGAGCCAGCTCCAGTGCTTCGACAGCATCGTGGCCCACGAGAGCAGCTGGATCGTCACCGCCACCAACCCGAGTTCGGGTGCGTACGGCCTGGTGCAGGCACTGCCCGCCGGAAAGATGGCCTCGGCCGGCGCTGACTGGCGCACCAACCCGGCGACCCAGATCAAGTGGGGCCTGAACTACATGAACGAGGTCTACGGCAGCCCCTGCGACGCCTGGTCGTTCTGGCAGGTCCACCACGCGTACTGAGCCCTGCGGGACGCACGGGACGCTCCGCGCGCGGGCGCGCGGACGTCGCTGACTGCCTCTCAGGTTCGCAGGACCCGGTGGCAGCCTGGTGAAGATATCGCGCACACCAGCTGTGTTTTGACCGGTATTGGGTGACTTAAGGGCCATTTTGACCCTTGCTCGGACGTGTACACGCCTTTAGCCTCCCGCCCATGCCCTCCCCACTGATCTCCGTCGTACTCCCGGCCTACGACCAACACCAACAGCTGAAGGACTGCCTGGACTCGCTCCTGTCCCAGTCCTTCCGCGACTTCGAGGTCGTACTGGTCGTGGACAAGTCCCCGGACGCCCCCGAGCGCCTCAGCGAGGCGTACGAGATGCGCGATCCCCGGGTGAGCGTGCTGCGCCTTGACGCCGCCGTCGGCGTCGGGCGCAGCCGCAACGCGGGGGCGGCGCACGCCAAGGGCGAGTACCTGCTCTTCCTGGACAGCGACCACGTGGTGCAACCCGAGGCAATGCAGGCGCTGGCCGACCGGCTGGACGAGACCGGCGAGGTGGACGTCCTGCTGTTCGGGCACTCGCGCGAGTACCGGGAGCGGGTCTGGCCGGGCGGTGCGGCGAAGACCCTGGCCTCGCTCGGGTCCGAGGTCTTCGTGCCGCAGGACCGTCCCCAGGTCTTCGGCGCGCCGCCGCTGATCTGGGACCGCCTGCTGCGCCGGGAGGCCGGACTGCCGAGCTTCCCCGACGGCCACTACGACGAGATCCCGGTGGTCCATCAGTCGCTGCTCGCCGCGAGCCGGGTCGCGGTGCTGGAGCAGGACTGCGTACGGATCCGCCGCCGGCACACCCTGCACCCGACCGGTTCTCCCGGCAGCAGTCACTTCGACATCTTCGACCAGTACCGCCGCAGCTTCGAACTCCTCGACGAGCACCAGGAGTTGGCCGCGGCCCGGCCGTTCCTGTTCACCCGGATGATCCGCAACTTCCTGTTCGTCTTCGACCTCGGCGGCTGCGTCCCGCGCGCCGAGCGCCCGCAGTTCTTCCACCGCGCCAACGAGTACTACCGCTCGTACCTGCCCGAGAACTACCACCGCCCGGACGGCCGCGAGGGCATCAAGTTCTCGCTGCTGGCCAGTGGCGCCTACGCCGCCTTCGAGGTGGCCAAGCTCTCCCAGATCGCCCGCAACGCCGTCGCCCGCTCATGACCTCCGGTCCGGCCGCCCCGTCCGGGGGCATCGGGCGGCCGGACCACCCGACCTCGGCCTTCCCGGCCGAAAAGTCGACCGGCTGGTCATCACCGAACCGGCCGAACGCACCCTGGCGTTGGAACTCCTCGGTTTCGGCGGCGTGATCGCCGAAGTGGGCAGGAGCCTGGAGTTCCACCGCCTGGCCGCCTACCTCTTCGGTCTGGCCAGCGCCTTCACCGGCTTCTTCGAGAACTGCCCGGTCCTCCGCTCGGAAGGCACCGTCCGCGAAAGCCGTCTCGCCCTCTGCGACCTCACCGCCCGCGCCCTGGCCCTCGGCCTCGACCTCCTCGGCATCGAGTCCCCGGAGCGGATGCGACGGACCAGTCCGCGACACCCCCGCCCGGACGGACTTCCGGGCCGGGCGGCGGTGTCGTCGGGGCGCGGCCGGTGCGGCGTGGCCGGTGCCAGGGGGCTTGCCGGAGCGGGTTCGAGATCGGAGTAGGTTGTGCGTGACGGCCCGACAACCGGGCTGTGGAATCGGTGGGACGACCATGCCTTCAGCACCTCACATACCCGTCTCAGCCTGGTGGACCCTGTCCCTCATGGCGACGATCGCCTTCTACTGGGTCCTGCTGCCGACCACGGCGGTCGGGAGCCGGCGCATCGGAATCTGTCTCCTGCCTCTGGGCCTCGCCGGCGCTCTGATGGTCCGTGCGGAGCTCGAGGGCCACAACCAGGCCTGGGCACTGCCCTGCTACGTGTTCTTCTGCCTGGGCATTTCACTCGCCTCGCTCTCCTGCCGCCGCTGGATCCGGAAGGCGGCCGAGTACGAGAAGGAGACCGGGCAGAGAGTACCGAAGCACTTCGTCCCGAAGCCGGTGCAAGTCCGGTTCTTCGCCGTCGTCATCCCCTTCGTGACCGTCGGCGTCTGGTTCTTGGGCACCGGTCGCTGAACCGGTCACACCGGCCTCGAAGACCGGTGCGGCCGCCACCGTCGTGGACTGAACGGGCACCCAGGCCCGCCGGAGGGTCCTAGGCTCAGGGCGGTGGGTCAAGCCATCCAGTCGAGCCGGGGGAGAGTGTCCGTGACAGAGCAGCCGAGGCATGTCGTGGTGACGGGTAGCGCCGGATTCGTCGGTTCGGCGATCGTGCGCCGCCTCCGGGCCGCGGGCTGCCCGGTCGTCGGCGGTCCGGGCCCGGCACCGGCTCTACCGGGGTGTGGACGTACGTGACGTGACGGAGGCCCACCTGCTCGCCGTCCGTGGCCCCCAGCAGGCGGCCGGGGTACTGAACATCGCCGGCCCGTATCCGTGGCGGACGGAGGACCGAAGGCGGCTGCGGCACGATCCGGCCGAACTCATCACCAGGCGAGTCCCTGAGGCGGCGGCCGGGTTCAGCCGGAACGGATGGGCGCTTCCGACGTCGATCGACCGGGTGTACGTGTCGGCGCGGGCGGGCGCCGTACTCGGCTACCGTCCCCGCCACGGGGTGACGGCACTGCTGGCCGAGGTCCGCGCGGGCGGCTGACCCTTCCCCGTGGCACCTGCCGTGCGCTGCGCAAGGCGGGGCACGAGGTTTGCCCCCGTCACTCGGGGCCCAGCACGCCCAGCTCGACCTCTTCGAATACCCTCGACCACCAGGCTTCCTCATCACCGAACGCGGCCGGATCTTCCTGCCGGGCCTGGTCCAACAGCTCGGCGACGTAATCCTCGTAGTCTTCGTCGTCCTCACTGCGGCCGGACCGGACGAAGGACTCCCACAGCCGGAGCAGCCGTCGGAGCCCGTCCACCGAGGAGTTGACCAGGGCGAACCGTTGCGGACCGCCTTCGTAGCCGTAGGCCATCCACACTTCGCCCGAGTCGATCAGCAGCCAGTAGGAGTTGACTCCGTCCTCGAAGACGCCGAGGCAGACGGCCTGCCCGCAGGGCAGATCACGAACACGGAGCTCCAGCGCGGCGTCACGCACGAACATGCCGGTGCAGTTGACCGGAAGCCCCGGATCCACCAGCGCCCGCGCCACCTCGGGACTCACATCCGCGGAGCGAAGCACTTCCACCTCGTAGGGACGCCACGGCACGGCCTCGGTGTGCTGCTCGTTCATGCCGCGGATTCTGCCACCTGGTCACAACCGTGATCCACCTGACGGCCCCCGGTACTCTGCCCGGTATGGATCGCCGGATTGGAGCCGACAACCCGCTGTTCTTCGAGAAGCTCGGCCTCCCCGAGCCTCCCGGTACCACGATCGGTGCCGAGCGCGGGGTGCAGCTCACCCGGGAGTACGTGGCGGCCTTCTTCGACCTGCAGCTGAAGGGGATCGACCAGCCGATCCTCGACGGGCCGACCCCGAACAGCCCTGAGATCAGCTTCCACCCATAACCATGCCCGTACGAGGCCGCCGACCAGCTCCCGGTGTCGGCCCTGGTCGGCGGCGCTCCGTTCCCAAGCGTCGATTTCCAAGCATCGATCGCGCGGGAACGCGCGGCGGCGTGGCGCGAGGCTGCCGGGTTACGACAAGTCAGCCGCTCGCCGTGGCGCGCCCCCTCCCCTTCCGGGCGGCCGCTGCGATGATCCCACTATGGCGATCACTCCTGCTTCCGACAGTCTCGCCCGGGCGCTGCGGGAAGAGCTCTGCAGGGCCGTCCGCGGCGAGGTGCGCTTCGGCGCGGCCGAGCGCACGGTCTACAGCCACGACGCGTCCAACTACCGCCACCTGCCGCTCGGAGTGGTCAAGCCGGCCGATGCCGATGACGTCCGGGCGACGCTCGCGCTCTGCCGGGAGTTCGGGGTGCCGCTGGTGCCGCGTGGGGCGGGTACCAGTGTCGGTGGGCAGGCGATCGGGCCGGGGGCGGTGGTGCTGGACTTCCGGCGGCATGTCAACCGGGTGCTCGCCGTGGATCCGGACACCCGGACCGCCCGGGTCGAGCCCGGCGCCGTGCTGGACGATCTGCAGGTGGCGGCCCGCCCGTACGGGCTGCGGTTCGGGCCCGATCCGTCCACGCACAGCCGCTGCACGCTGGGTGGCATGATCGGCAACGACTCCTGCGGCGCCCACTCGGTGGCCTGGGGACGTACCTCGGACAACGTTCACTCGCTCGACCTGCTGCTCGCGGACGGCACCGAACTCACCGTCACCGGGCCGCTCTCCCCCGCCGAGCGGGCCCGGCTGCGCGAACGTCCGGACCGAGAGGGCGAACTGCACCGGGCCCTCCAGGACCTCGCCGCCGCCAACCTCGGCACGCTGCGCCGGGACATGCCGGATCTCCCCCGGCGCACCTCCGGCTACGCCCTGGACGCGCTGCTGCCCGAGCGCGGTTACGACCTCGCCCGTGCCTTCACCGGCAGCGAGGGCAGCCTGGCACTGCTGCTCGGGGCCACCGCGCGGCTGGTCGAGGCGCCCGCCGCCCGGGCACTGGTCATCGCCGGGTACCCGGACGAGACGGCGGCCGCCGATGCCGTGCCCGCCCTGCTGCCGCTGCGCCCGCTCACCGTCGAGGGAATGGCCGCCGACCTGATCGCCGCGCTGCTGGCCGCCGGTGCCCGCCCGCCCGCGCTGGACCGGCTGCCGGCCGGCGAGTGCTGGCTGTTCCTGGAGGTCGGCGGTGTCAGCGAGCCCGAAGCCCTGGGCGCCGCAAGGGAGTTGGCCCAGGTGGTGCGTCGCGAGCGGGCCGCGGCCGTCAGTGTGGTGCTCGATCCCGGCGAGCAGCGCCAGCTGTGGGCCGTCCGGGAGGCGGGGGCCGGGATCGTGACCAGGCTACCCGGGGGCAAGGAGGCCTGGCCGGGGTGGGAGGACTCGGCGGTGCCGGTGGAGCGGCTCGGCGGGTACCTGCGCGATCTGCGCGCGCTGCTGGGGCGCCACGGGCTGCGCGGCGTCCCGTACGGGCACTTCGGCGAGGGCTGCATCCACATGCGGCTGGACTTCCCGCTCACCGGGCCCGGGCGGCTGCCGGAGTTCCGGGAGTTCATGGTGCAGGCGGCCGATCTGGTGGTGGCGTACGGCGGTTCGCTCTCCGGTGAGCACGGTGACGGGCAGGCCCGCTCGGAGCTGCTGCCCAGGATGTATCCGGCCGAAGTCATCGACCTGTTCGGGCGGTTCAAGCGGATCTGGGACCCGGCGAACCTGCTGAACCCCGGCGTCCTGGTCGACCCGCGCCCGCTCGACGCCGATCTGCGCTTCACCGGCCGTGACCTGCCGCTCGCCCTCCCCTACCCGCAGGACGGCGGCAGTCTGCTGAAGGCGGTGCACCGCTGCGTCGGGGTGGCCAGGTGCGTGGACACCAAGAGCGGTGTGATGTGCCCGAGTTACATGGTCACCGAGGAGGAGCGGCACTCCACCCGAGGCCGGGCGCGGCTGCTCGCCGAGATGCTGCGCGGCGCCGTGCCCGGGTCGGACGGCGCGGTGACGGACGGCTGGCGCTCGGAGGAGGTCCGGGAGGCGCTCGACCTCTGCCTGAGCTGCAAGGGCTGCGCCGCCGACTGCCCGGTCCATGTCGACATGGCGACCTACAAGAGCGAGTTCCTGTACCAGCACTACCGCCGCCGGGCACGACCCGCCTCGCACTACTCGATGGGCTGGCTGCCGCTCACCCTGCGCGCCGCCGCGCTCGCCCCGGACCTCGCGGGCCGCCTGCTCGGCTCGCCGCACGCCTCGGCCGTACTCAAGCGCCTCGGCGGCATCGACTCCCGGCGCCGGCTGCCCGACCTGCCGGGCGAAACCTTCGAGCACTGGTTCCGCCACCGGGTGCGCCGCGCCCGGCGCGGCGCCGCACCGGTGCTGCTCTGGCCGGACACCTTCAGCAACCTGCTGGACCCCGAACCCGCCAAGGCCGCCGTCGAGGTCCTCGAACACCTGGGCTTCGCGGTCCGCCTCCCACAGGGCCCGGTCTGCTGCGGGCTCACCTGGGTCTCCACCGGCCAGCTCGGCGTCGCCCGCCGGGTCATGCGGCGCAGCCTGCGCGTCCTGCCGCCGGGCCTGCCCGTGATCGGCCTCGAACCCAGCTGCACGGCCGCACTCCGCGAGGAACTGCCCAGACTGATCGGCCCGGCGGCCGGCGACGTCCCCGGCCGGGTCCGCACCTTCGCCGAGTTCATCGACCAGAGCGGTGTCGAACTGCCCGTCCTGCGGCCGCAGTTGCGGGGACTGACCCAGGTGCACTGTCATCAGCACGCGGTCCTCGGGGCGGCCGCCGACCGCCGGATCGAGGCCCGGATCGGCCTGGCCAACCAGGTCCCCGACTCCGGCTGCTGCGGCCTGGCCGGCAACTTCGGCTTCGAACGCGGCCACTACGAGGTCTCCGTCGCGGCCGCCGAGCGCGTCCTGCTACCGGCCGTCCGGGCTGCCGCCCCCGACACCGTCCTGCTCGCCGACGGTTTCAGCTGTCGCACCCAGATCGCCCAACTCGCGGACGGCCGCCGGGCGATCCATCTCGCCGAGTTGCTGCGCCGGGCCATCCGCGAGCAGTCCGGGCCCGGGTACACCTTCCGTTGACTTCCGCTCCCCCGGCTAAAGCCGGGGGATTCCTACCACGGTCGTCTGACCGTCTCGGTGGGTTCCTGCTTCTTCGCGCTGCGCCGGGACAGGTCCCGGTCTGTTGAGTCGGCA
>NZ_JBVIMH010000025.1:0-29952 GCF_055579945.1 Kitasatospora sp. NPDC032150
GCGGCGAACAGTTCGGGCAGTGTTGCGGCTGGTAGGTCGCGGGTGGTGTCGTTCCACCGTTCGATGACCAGCTCGCGTTCCTCGGGGCTGAGGATCTCCAGTTTGCTGATGGGCAGGTCGGGTTCGGTGGTCGCGGCTTCGAGCAGGCGCACCAACCGATTGGCGAGCCCTTCCACTGTCGACCGCTCGAACAGGTCAGTACGGAAGGCCAGTTCGATGCCCAGCCCGCCTGTTGACTCCTCCGCCTCGGACACCGTGAAGGCCAGGTCGGCTGCTGCCGCCCCGACCCGGTGCTGCCGGACATTCTGTCGATCAGTCAGCAACACCTGGAACAGCGGATGCACCGCTCCCGCGCGCTCCGGGTCGAGTGCCTCGACCACGCGGTTGAACGGGACGTCCTGATGGGCGAACGCGGTCAGGTCGAGCACCCGCACCCGCTCCACCAACTCGTGGAACGACGGATCGCCGGACGTGTCCGTCCTCAGCACGAGGGTGTTGGCAAGGAGGCCGGACCGCGCTGGGGCGGCGGCGCCGAGGGGGATGTCCGTGCCCGCGCCGAGGCGCGTGAGCAGGATGGCGATCGCCGCCTGCAGGACCATGAAGGTGCTCGCGTCCGCTGCTCGGCCCAGGTCGGCGAGTCGGTCGTGGAGCTCGGGCGCGACGCGGGCGTTGACGGTGTCGGTCCGCCCCGAGGGCGTGTTGGGGCGCGACCGGTCGAAGGGCAGCGAGAGTTGCTCGGGGAGGCCGTCCAACTCCTTGGCCCAGAAGGAGAGTTGCTTGCCAAGCTGATCGTCGGACACTTCCGTCGCGCCCTCGACGAAGCGCAGCAGGTCCGCGAGATCCGGCAGGCCCGGGGCGTCCGGCCCGGCGGCCGGCCGGACGCCGACGGCAAGCCTCTCCACCGGGCCCAGCCCGTGGGCGTCGGCCGCCACGCGGCAGGCCTCCGCGATCCGCCGGGACAGTCCGACGAGCCCGTCGGCGGAGTCGACCGGGATGCTCACCGACGCCGACGCCGACGCCGACACCGACACCGACGCCGACACCGGCTCCGGCGCCCCGGCGGCCGTCGCCCGCACCTCGCAGACGACCTCGGTCGCGCCGGTAACCTCGTGCAGGTACGCCGCGACGACGGCCGCCGGCGTCATGCGCCGGGTCAGCGCCAGGTCGGCCCCATCAGCCGTGCCGGCCTCACCGTCGTAGCGGGTGCCGAAATCCGTAATGCTCGTACCCGGTGCGTCCTCCGCGGGCCGCAGCGTGAAGACGGCGGTGGGCGCGGTGCCCTCCCGATCCGCCGACGCCGCGGCGTAGAGGTCCACCGCGCGCTGGGCGATCAGCCAGCGGGTGTGTTCGTGCGCCGAGAGCCCGGCCATCCGCAGTCGCCGGACCGTCCGGTCCGTACCGGCTTCGGCCGGCTCGACGCCGAACGGGAGATCGCAGCTGTCCGTGAACTCGCCCCAGGCCTGCCGGAAGGCCGCGTCGAGCAGGTCGGCCCGGACTTCCCCGCATATTTCGATGAATCCCGCATTTTCCTCGGCGATGGCACCCGAAAAGAATTGTGTGACGTTCATGCGAAACCCCCGTGAAGCCTTGATCTAATGAGCGTGCCACCGCACACGAACGCAATGCGGGCACGGCAAACGGCAGACTTGTGAATCAAGGCTAGGTGGGGTGACCTAGCGCCGGTCCCAGCATTGGGCCGGACGCGATGTCAGGGGAACGTCAAATACGTCAGGCGTGAGTCAGGTTGCTGGTGCAGCCACTCGCGCTGGTGAGCACTGCGTCAAGCTGGGCGGCGACCAGCGTGCCGATGGGGTACGGCGCGAGCCTGGTCTCGGCCGCGAAGGCCTCGCACAGCGGGCCGAGCGACAGGCGGGCGTGCTCGGCGGACCGGCTGAGGATGTTGTCGCGACCGCTGTCACCCGTGTCCCCAAACGCCGACGGCTCTGGGAAAGCCCGCTGCCACATGCCCAGGGCCCGCAGTGGCAACAGCCGGGCTCCGTCGTGGACGGCGCTCCACAGCGCCCCGGCCAGCACCGGGTCCGTCGGGCGGGCGAGACCCACTTTGGCGGTCCAGACCGCGGCGGACAGCCGGGCCAGCCGGACGGTGTCGCGCACGGCCGGGACGAAGGGGCTGTCCGGGGTGGCGCGGTCGGCGGCGTCGAGGGCCGCCTCGACCGGGGCGAGGACGTCGAGCAGACGCGCGGCCTCCCGGCCGATCGCCGCCGTCCACGCCTCGGTGGTGGCCGGTGCGGGAGGTCGCTGGACGTGCCACTGCGGGACCTCGGCGATGACCCCCCAGGTGCCGTGGCGCTGGGCGGCGTAGTGGAGGCTGCAGAGCCCGTGCTCGGGCGGTCGGTCGGGCCCGGCGCCGGCGTGCAGCGTGGCACTCCCGGGGAGGATGTGGACACCGGCGGCGGGGGAGTCCCAGCCGATGGTGTCCATCGAGACGGTCTCGACCGGAAGGCCGTGGGCGGCCGGGATCCGGGCCAGTTCGGGGACGACCCGGGTGTCGTTGCGGTCGATGATGTAGAAGGCGCCGCCGAGGTCGCTGTTGTGCAGGGAACACATCACCTGCGGCCGCAGGACGTCGATCGCGGCCATGACCGCCACCGTCTCCGGCAGGGGCCGATCGAAGCGGGCGCCTGGGAGGTCGAGCGGGAAGGTCCACTCGGGTTGGGCAGCGAGCCCGGGACGGTAGAAGTGCCGGTGATAGGAGGTGATGTCCAACAGGCCGGTGTACCAGGCCTCGTTGAGCCGGGCCCCGTCGAGGTCCCAGCACGGCAGGACGTGCCAGGTGAACGGGGCGACCGCCGGGTCGCCGGCGCGGATCGCGGCGCCGACCAGGCGAACCAGCTCCCAGGCCGTCAGCAGGCCCACTGGCTCGTTGGGGTGCGGGCCGGCCAGTACGAGGATGCCGCGGGGGCCGGTGCCGAGGGAGATCAGGTCGAGGGGCTCTCCGGCGCGGGAGACGCCGAGCCGCCGGACGGTGCTGTCGGGGACCGCCTGCGCCTCGGCCCGGATGACCCGTAACGCGTCGTCCACGGCCGGGAAGTGGTCGAAGGTGCGGACCTGGCGGACCAGGTGCGCGAGTGGTCCGAGTGTTCCACCCATGTCGCCATCCTTGTCCGCGCCGGCTCGGGACTTCTCGGTCCATTGTGCCCGGATTACGGGATGGCAAATCACTTTTGGTACAGACGGAAAGATCATAGGGTCATATGTATTTGGCGAAGAAGTCTGGCAGCTGCCGCGCTGCCGCGCAGTTCGCCCTCCTCGGTGAAGACCTTCCAGGCATGGCGAGCGGACCTGGCGGCCGCGGCCACCGCGCCGCGCTCCAACTGGGCGCGGGAGTCACGCATCAGCAACCAGCCCGTCGCACGCGGTTCGTCGGACCGTCCCGGGTGCGGAGCTCTGTCGTCCGCCGTGCCGTCTTCATCACAACGTGCCGCATCCGAGCCGTCGTTGGAGCAGGGCGGGGTGAGGTGTAGCAGGTGGTACAGCCGGGCCGCCTGTCTCGGGCGGCCGAGGCGGTCGGCGCGATCGATCACGTGGTCGGCGAGCTCCCGTTCGGCGCGGCCCCAGGTACGAGGGTCAGCCAGCCTGCGGGCCCGATCCTCCGGGAGCACCGGGTCGGCCGGTGCGTCGTCCAGGGGGAGCGGCAGCCGTGGGCGGAGATCGGGGTGGCGGGCCTCGGCGATCTGGAGGAAGGCGCCGAGCAGTCGGCGAAGCGCCTCCCCGGATTGCGTAGCGGGTTCGGCGGTGGCCAGCTCCTCGGCGTAGGTGAAGAGCAACTCGTGTACGCGGTACCGGTTCTCGCCGGCCCGAGGGTCCGGTTCTGCGTTCAACAGGCCCGCACGGAGCAGCTGTTCGGCCACGCCCTCGTCGTCCGGCGGCCCGATCAGCGCGGACAGCACCCAGGACGGGAAGACGTTGCCGGGTAGCAGGCCGATCAGCCGGAAGGCGTTTTGGGCGGCGGGAGTGAGCCGCACGTACGCGGCCCGGATGGCGGCGCGCAGGCGCAGCGAGTCGACTTCCAGCGCGTCGAGCCGCCACTTCCGCTGGGCCAGCCGGTCAGCGAAGGCGGCGAGCGCGGTGTCCGGCCGGGCCACCAGACGGGCACCGGCGATGCTGAGGGCGAGCGGGAGTCCGCCGCACAGTTCGACGATCCGCCGCGCGGACTCGCGGTCCTCGGCGGCGCGGCGGCCGGCCACTGCGGCGAACATCCGCTCGGCGTCGGGGGTGTCGAGCACGTCCAGGCGGACCTGTTCGGCGCCCGGGAGTCCGGCGATCACCCGGCGGCAGGTGACCAGGAAGGCGCAGCCGGGCGTGCTCGGCAGCAGTGGCCGGATCTGGTCGAGCTGGGTGGCGTCCTCGAGCAGCAGCAGCACTCGACGGCCGGCGAGCCGGGCACGCAGTGCGGCTGCCCTGGCGGGCAGGGAGGCGGGGACGGACTCGGGGGCGGCGCCGGAGAGCCGGAGCAAGTCGCCGATGTGCTCGCCGGGTGCGAGGTCGTCCAACTGCACGTACCACTGGCCGTCGGGGAAGTGGTCGCGCAGCTGGTGGGCGACCCGGACGGCCAGCGCGCTCTTGCCGATCCCGGGTGGTCCGGAGACCAGCGCGACCGGGACGCCGTGGGCCTTCGTGGGGGTGAGGGCCGCGGCCAGGGCGTCGGTCTCGTCCGAGCGCCCGACGAACACCGGTGTGGGGGAGGGGAGTTGGCGCTGGATCTGCCAGACCGGGTCGAGGGTGGCGCCCGGGCCGGCGGGCCCGGGCGGGCCGCCGCGCAGGATGTGCCGCTGCATGCCGCGCAGTTCCTCGCCGGGTTCCAGGCCGTAGGTGTCGAGCAGCAGGCTGCGCACCTGCAGGTAGCAGTCCAGCGCCTCGGCCCGGCGACCGTCCTGGTGAAGCGCGCGCATCAGCAGGACCCAGAGCCGTTCGCGCAGGGGGTACCGGGCGGTGAGCGCGCGCAGCTCGCCGAGCAGGGCGGCGTGCCGGCCGAGGTGTAGCTCCAGTTCGATGCGGTCCTCGACGGCCCGGTTCTTCTCCTCGGTGAGCGGGACGACCTCGTCGCGCTGGAGGCGGTCGGACGGGACGTCGGCCAGCGCGGGTCCGCGCCACAACGCCTCGGCGGCCCGGAACCGGTCGACGGCGGCCGTGGTGTCGCCGTCCCCCTCGGACCGGCGGGCCTCGGCGACGGCGGTGCGGTACGCGGAGAGGTCGAGGGCGCCGGGCGGGAGGTCGAGCCGGAACCCGCCGGGAACGGTCAGTAGCCGGGCCGCGCTGCCGACCTGGTCCTGCATCAGCTTGCGCAGGCGCATGAGGTAGACGTACAGCGTCTCCTTGGCGGTCGGGGGTGGGGTTTGCGCCCAGAGCCACTCGATGAGCTCGTCGGTGGACACGACCCGCCCCGCGTGCAGCAGCAGACCGCCGAGCAGGACCCGCTGTTTGCCCGCGCTGGGACGGAGGACGCCCTTGGGCCCGGTGAGTTCGACGGGGCCGAGGACGCGGCCCGTGACCCGCCCCGCCTCCGGCCGGCCCTCCGGAACGCCCGTCCCCGGTGCCGACCCGCTCATCCGCGCCTCGATCGTGTGCATCGGTAGGCCCCCCGACCCGTCTCGCCACCTCGTGCCCCGGGCCGATGCTAACAAGGACGATCAAGGGGGCGGATCGCCTGCGGCGGACGGCGGGGCGGGGTGGCCTCCGCGGCGAGGTCCTGGTCGAAGTCGGTCAGGACGG
This sequence comes from Kitasatospora sp. NPDC032150, assembly GCF_055579945.1. NCBI lineage: Bacteria > Bacillati > Actinomycetota > Actinomycetes > Kitasatosporales > Streptomycetaceae > Kitasatospora > Kitasatospora sp. NPDC032150. Next base: position 5,734 of record NZ_JBVIMH010000025.1, read on the forward strand.
TGAGCCGGGTTGCGGTCTCGTCGGTGGCTTGGTCCAGCTCGCGTTGATTCGGCGTCATGGCAGATCGGATGCCGGTTGACGCCGTTTCTGTTGCTGTTTAGCCTTTGACGGAACGGATGACTTCGGACCGGCCCACGGGGTGACATTGGCCGGCGAGGTAACGTGCGACACGGATTTCCCGGCTCAAACCGGGACCGGGTTTCGCCGTAATCCAATTCACCGCCTTCCCCGCGTGGTTTCCCGGACGTCGGTACGGCGCCCCGCCGTGCCCGTCACAGCGAACCGGGCCACAGCGAACCGGCTCACACCGAGGAGAGAGACAATGGCGACCAACCCCTTCGAGGACGAGCGCGGCACCTACCTGGTGCTGGTCAACGACGAGGGCCAGCACTCACTCTGGCCGGTGTCCATCGAGGTGCCCGCTGGCTGGGCGAAGGTCCACGGCGAGGACACCCGCCAGGCCTGCCTGGACTACATCGAGGCGAACTGGACCGACATGCGGCCCAAGAGCCTGGTCGAGGCGATGGAGTCGGCGAGCGCCTGAGCCCGGATCCAGCGAGCTGATTCCGGGAGGGACCTACCGGCGGACCCGGGCCGCGCTGCCCCGGGGGTGCGGCGGCCGGGCCGCCGGACGGTACGCCTGCCGCGCCCGCTACGGCGCATAACGATCATTACTGGCCAGAAGAAGATCTTCCTATTGGACACCCCGGCGGAAGCCGTGTTGGCATGGGCTCACTTCTGTGGATTCTCGCCCGGTCCACTCCTCTTCAGCAAGGAGCCGTCGGAATGGAAAAGACCGAAACCAGCGAAGAGATGCACCGCCTCTTCAATCGGACCGCGGGAGTTTACGACCAGACCGGCGTCGAATTCTTTGTACCGGTCGGCCGTCGGCTGGTCGAATTCGCCGGGCTGTCCGCCGGGGAATCCGTGCTGGACGTCGGCTGCGGCCGCGGGGCGGCCCTCTATCCGGCGGCGGTGACCGTGGGTGCCGGCGGCGAGGCGGTCGGCATCGACATCTCCGAGGAGATGGTCAGGTTCGCGGCCGAGGGGGCCGACGAGCGCGGACTGTCGCAGGTGCGCACCACGGTGATGAACGGTCAGGCGCCGGAGTTCGCGGCCGGCCGGTTCGACGCCGTGATCGCCAGCCTCAGCCTGTTCATCTGGACCAAGGGTGCCGCCGAGCTGAAGCCCTACCTTCCGCTGCTGCGGGCCGGTGGCCGTTTTGCGATCAGCACGCCGTCGTTCTTCCCGACCGAGGACGGGCGTTGGGGTCTGATGCCGGAGGTCGTGGAAGACCTGCTGATGCCGTACATGCGGCCGGCCCGCGCCGCCGAGGACCGGGACTTCCCGTTCGCGAGCGTCGGCAACAACTGGCTGATCAGCGCGGAGTCGATCGAGCGGGAGCTGACCGAGGCCGGCTTCGTCGAGGTGGAGGTCCTCGAGGAACCGTTGCCGCTGGTCGTCGAGTCCGGGGCGCAGTGGGTGCTGTGGACGCGCACGACCGGGATGCGCCGGTTGTGGGAGAAGATCGAGCAGCTGGGCGACGGCGGGTTGGCCGACGAGGTGGCGGCCCGGCTGGACGCGCTGAAGGACGACCGCGGTGTGATCACCGTGCCGGTGCCGATCACGTACATCCGCGCGCGCGCCGCGCAGGCCTGAGCAGGCCCTGGGGGCCGCACGCGTCAGCACCGGTGAACATGGGGGAGAGAGATGGCGGTAGAGCTCGGTGTGGACTGGCCGGTGATGACCGACTGGTCGTTCGCCGCGAGGGAGGCCGAACTCGCGGAGATCGACCGCTCGGTGGACACCGGGGTGGGTGTCCTGCTGGTCGGTGACGCGGGCGTCGGCAAGAGCGCGTTGCTGCGTGCCGCGCTGGCCCGGGCCGAGCAGGGCGGCGCCCAGGTGGTGCGCCTGGAGGAACTGACCGAGCCGCCGCTCGCCGCGCTACCCGGTCACTCCCGGGGGACGCGCCGGGCCGGACACCCGCGGGGCCGGTGCCGCAGCGGCGCCGAGCAGCGCGTGGTCGCCTGGGCCGACGACCTCCACCTGCTCGACGGCGCCCGGCTCGAACTGGCCCACCGGCTGGTGAACGCCGGTCAGGTCGTGCTGCTGGCCGCCACGCCGTCGCATCGCCCGGTGCCGGAGCTGATCCGGCAACTCTCCTTGAAGAAGCTGATCCGCCGGCTGACCGTCGGCCCGCTGGACCGGTCGGGCACCGCCAGGGTGCTGGCCGCGTGGCTCGGCGGGCCGGTCGCGGCCGACACGGTCGAGGAGCTGTGGACCCTGACGCACGGCAGCGCCCTGGTGCTCCGGGAGCTGACCGAGCACGCTCTCGCCGAGGGCAGCCTGCGCCAGGTGCAGGACAGCTGGCGGTGGCCCGGGCTGAGCGGTGCGCCGGACAGCCGGCTGGTCGACCTGGCCGAACTGCTGCTCGGGGAGCTGGACCAGGACGAGCGTGAACTGGTCGACATGCTGGCCCTCGCCGGACACCTGGAGGCCGGGCTGCCGGTCGTCGCCGGGCTCGGCGAGGCGGCTGAGGCGCTGAACCGCCGGGGCGTGGTGGTCACCGAGCGGTCCGGGTTCCGCCTGTCGCTGCGCCTGGCGTATCCGTTCTGCGCGGCCGTCGTCGCCGCCTCGCTACCGGAGCTGACGGCGCGTCGACTCCAGCAGCGGATCGCCGACACGCTGGAGGACACCGGCGCGCGGCGGGCCGGCGACGCGGTGCGGATCGCCCGGCTGCGGCTCGCCACCGGCTGGATCCCGGAGCCGTCGCGGCTGCGGGCCACCACCCTCGGGGTGCTGCACGACCAGGACTACCCGCTGGCCGAACGGCTGTGCCGCGCCGCCCTCGCGGCCGGTGCGGCCGCTGCGGACCCGCGGTGGGAGCTGCTGCTCGCCGAGGCCGTGATCGGCCAGGCCCGGTACGCCGAGGCGGAGGCGCGGCTGGCGCGGACGGCGGGGACCGCCGCACCGGCCGGGCTGCTTCGGCTGCGGGTGCTCAACCTCGCCTTCGGGCTGCGCCGGCCGGCGGAGGCCGAAGCGTTGGTCGAGGAGGCCGAGTCGGGCGCTGCCGGCTCGGTGGCCGGGGCCGACGAGGTGGCGGACGCCCGGTCGCTGCTGCAGCTGCTGGCCGGCCGGCCGGACGGGATCCGGGATGTCGGGTCGCCCGCCGGCCTGGCCGTGCTCGCCCTTGCCCGGCACGAACTGGGGGACGACGAGGGCGCGTTGGAGGCCCTGCGCGTCGCGCACGAGGACGACAGCGAGGCACGGTTGGAGCGACTGGTGCTCGCAGGGCGGATCGCCCTGCACACCCGCGGGGAGGCCGAGGCCACCGCGCTGCTGGACTGCCCGGACGGGGACGACGACGGGCCCCGGCACCGGATGCACGTCGCGCTGTTGAAAGCCCGGATCCACCGCGGCGCCGGACGCACGGCCCGCGCGGTCGACCTGCTGCGTCAGGCCGCGGTGTACCGCGGGCCCGACGAGTGGCTCGCGACCAGGGCCGAGCGGCTGGCCCAACTCGCCGGCGCACTGGCCGAGTCGGGCGAGAACGCGGAGGCGGCGGCGGTGTTGGACGAGGCCCGCGCCGCGGCCGAGTCGCTGCCGTACCCGGTGGCGGCGGACGGAGTGGCGCTGGAGCACGCCCTGGTGCGGGCGCAGCTCGGCGACCGCACGGCCGCGGCGCGCCAGGCCCTGAAGGTCGCCGAACGCGCGGGCGCGGCTGGCCGCCGCACCCAGGCGCTGGCCGCGCTGCACCTGGCGGCCCGGGCGGGCGCGGCCGCCAAGGCCGCGGCGCTGCTGCCGCCGGACCCGCCGGCCGGCACCAGCGCAGCCGACGGCCTGTCGGCTGCCCGGGCCGCGCACGTGCGAGCGCTGGCGGACAGCGACGGCGACGCCCTCGATGCGACCGCCACATGCTTCGAGACCCTGGGCCTGCTGCCGCTGGCGGCAGAGGCGGCGGCACTGGCCGCCCGGGCACACCAGGCGGCGGGCGGGCATCGCAAGAGCCGCGCGTCCCGGGTCAGGAGCAGCGAGCTGGTCTCGCGCTGCGACCACGGCCTGCCGGCCTGGGCCGTCGACGAGGGCCGGCGCGAGGTCGGTGCCCAGACCGAACTCACCAGCCGGGAAAGGGAAGTGGTGACCCTGGCGGTCTCCCACCTGTCCAACCAGGAGATCGCCGCGCAACTGGTGCTGTCGGTGCGTACGGTCGAGAACCACCTCTACCGCGCCTACGCGAAGCTGGGCGTGGCCACCCGGGGCGAGCTCGCCCACCGCCTGGTGAAACGGCCCGGGCGCACGCACTGAGCCGGAGCCCGGACATCGGTACGGGCCGAAGAGGACAGCAGGGAGAGGGATCGGGACGAGGACCGCCGGGTCGCCCTGAGCGACCCGGCGGTCCCGTGCGTTCAGCCGACGGCGGGCTTCGCCGGGGCGGCCTCCAGAGCCCTGACGACCAGGGCGTTCCAGCTCGCGAAGGTCGGGATCCCGGCCAGGTCACCGAGGCCCAGCTCGGCGCCCGCGCGGCGGAACCGGGTGATCAGGCGCATGATCTGCAGGGAGCCCAGCCCCAGCTTGATGAGGTTGGCGTCGTCGGTGACGTCCTCCACCGGCACGCCGATCAGCTCTGCCAGGTGCGTCCGCAGTTCCTCGCCGACGAGTGGGGCGGTCTTGGCGGGGTCGGGGTCGGTCATGCTCGTTGCGGTCCTTTCTGGCGCACGAACGAATGGGAGCGGGCGGGTCCTACTCGCCCTCGGGCTCGGAGAGGATCTCGACGATCGCGCAGCCGGCCTCGAAGCCCGGGCTGCCGGTGAAGATCAGCACCTTGTCGCCGGGGCCCGCCTGGCCGCTGCGCCACACGTACTCCAGGCCGATGAAGACGTCGGCGGCGGCGATGTGGCCGACCTTCTTGGTGTGGTCCCAGATACCGCGCTCCAGCTCCAGGCCGAGCGGGTCGAGGAACTGGTCCCGCAGAGCGTCCAGGGTGGCGCTCGGGTGACAGACCCGGGTGATCTCGTCCAAGGTGATGCCGGCGTCCTTCAGGGCGATGTCGAGGGCCTTCTGCATGACCTCGCCCGGGTGAGCCATCGGCGGGGTGTTTCCGGCGGCCCACTCCTCCATCCAGAACCGGACCCGCGCCTCGAAGTCCATCTCCCGGCCGACCGTCACCGCCGGCGGGAATATCGGTTCGCTGCCGCGGTGCAGCGCCTCCATGCCGGGTGCGGAGTGCGTGCCGACCGACAGCAGCCTGGCGAAGCCGCGCTCGCGCGACACCGTCACGGCGGCGGCGCCGTCGCCGAAGATCGACAGCCGCGAGGTGGTCCAGCGGTTCACCAGGGGGGCGGAGTAGTTGTCCGCGGCGGTGAGCAGCACGGCGGACTTCTCCGGCTCGTAGGCGAGCCGGTGCGCCGCCAAGGCCAGGCCGGTCAGCATGCCCTGGCAGCCCTGTCGGAGCTCCATGGCGGTGATCGGCTGACGCAGCGTGTTGTGCAGGATGTAGTGCTGCGGCGACCAGCCGTCGGGACCCTGGTGGTAGGCGGAGGCGTGCACCAGGGCCCCGAAGTCCTCGGGGGCGTGACCGGACCGGCGCAGCGCGACCTCGGCTGCCTTGACCGCCATCTCGGGCGCCGACAGCGTGTCGCTGATCGCCACCGATTCCAGGCCGGAGGCCTGGCGGGTCGCCTCGTCGTACCAGCCGTTCGCGACGGCCTGCTCGGTCGTCACCAGATCCGGCACGTAACTGCCGATCCCCGACAGGTAGACGCTCTCTGCCCTCATCGTTGTTTCCCTTCTGCTCCGGCCGTAGCCGGATGTGACCGTTCTCGCGTTCGGTTTACACACCCGCCGGTATCAGGCGATCACGAAGGCCCGGGTGGACGCCTGAGTAGTCGGTACTCAGATTGCGGCGCGCCCCCGAAACCCCCCCGCTGGGGAGGGTGCTGAGCTCGAGATTTCTCAGGTGACTGGACGTCACGGTTGTAATGGACTGGGCGCGTTGTCGGTTTCGCGGCGTTGGCGAAACGCGACACGATTTCGGATGGCCGAGGCGCCTGAAGCCGTTGATCACAACCGAAGCCGCGTTCGCACACCGTCCTCCCTGATCTCCGCCGTCACCCGCGCGTTCCGCCCCCCCGCTCGAATCCGTGGACCCACCTGACCGGCAAGGTCGTCACCTTCGGCGCTGCTGCATTACCCGCGCGACGTGACCCTGCGCGAGGACGCCTCGAAGATCCGCACCGGCAACGCGCTCCGCGCCATGGCAGGCGTGCGCAACACCGCCCTCGCCGGGCTGCGCCGGCCGGCGAGGGCGCCTCGCCGCAGTCGACCGCCAACGGCCACATCCCGACCGCACACTCGACCTGATCAAGCCCCGCACCGTGCGAAAGCTCGCGTCCTGAGGGGCGGATCCGGGGTGCGCCGGCCCGGGGCTGTTTCGGGTCGGTTCGATGTCATTTGACGTCTGTGTGGCGTCGTACAGCACTGGTCAGAGTTCGCTGTGCGAACGGGAGTTGACCAAACCTGATGACTCGCTTGTTATGCTGCAGACGCCTGCAACGGGGAGGGCACTAACAAGCATGTCAGCGGCCATGTGCTATGGCCGCTGACCGGGCGCTGTGTCGTACCCCTGGTCGGGCTCTGGGCGATGTTGAGTTCTGAGTGGGCCGTTCAACTGGGGGAACAGTGTTCAAATCTGTATCAACGGTTCGTCAATCGCCAGTAACGTACGACGCTTTCGCTCCGCGCTACACCGAGGAGGAACCGGCTCCTCCTCGGTCGGCCAGCGGGTCGATACCCGCGGTGTGGCGGGTCCTGGTGGTCGAGAGCGACACCGAGGACGCGGAGTTCCTGGTGCGCGGGCTGCGCCGACACGGCCACACGGTGTCCCGGGTCGACACCGGCAACGCCGCTCTCAGCGCCTACGGGGCCGCCGACTTAGTGCTCCTGGACCTCGAACTCCCCGACCTGGACGGGCTGGAGGTCTGTCGCCGGGTCCGCTCTGCCGGCCCGGTCCCGATCATCGCGGTGACCGCCCGTGGCACCGAATTGGACCGCGTCCTGGGACTTCAGGCCGGAGCCGACGACTATCTCGTCAAACCCTACGGATTCCGTGAGTTGCTCGCCCGCATGGAGGCGGTGATGCGCCGGGTCAGAGTCCCGGCCCAGATGCACCCCGTCCATGCCGAGCCCCCCTCGGTCGTCTCGCGCGGCGGCCTGCACATCGATGCGACGACCCGTCAGGTCAGTCTGGACGGCCGGCCCGTCAAGGTGACGCGCAAGGAGTTCGACCTTCTGTTCATCCTCGCCTCCAATTCCGATGCCGTCGTTCCGCGCAAGCAGTTGATGCAGCAGGTGTGGGGGGACGTCTGGTCACGCCGGACCATCGACACCCACGTGAGCAGCCTGCGCAACAAGCTCGGTGCGAGTGACTGGATCGTCACCGTGCGCGGTGTCGGTTTCCAGTTCGGCCGTTCCTGAGCGCGGCCCGCCCGCTCCGGGCGGGCCGCACCCAATGCGCAACGTTAGAGGCGACTGACTGCCGCCGCGAGGCGCGGTGTGAAATCTGTGCAACATCTGCCGAGGATTTGACATTCATCTAACGCTGGTCAGGTTCTTCTGAAGCGTCTGACAGAGCCTGACGTAGTTTCACCGCGATCTGAATCTTGGTTCCTTGAACCACTCCGCCCCGCGCGGTGAGACTGGTGTCACGACCCGGCGCCAGCACGCCCGGCCTGCCCCTCTGCGCGGCCGACCACGTTCGGGTCCGATTCTCATTCACCACTCAGCCTTGGAGACACCCATGTCCGAGTCCGCACAGCCACAGGGGTTCACCGACGAGGCCGAGCTGCGCCGGATCAACCGGGCGACGGTCGAGAAGTACATGGCCACCAAGGGCCAGGACCGCCTGCAGCGCCACACCCTGTTCACCGAGGACGGCATCGGCGGTCTGTGGACCACCGACACCGGCGCCCCGATCGCCATCAACGGCCGGGACCGCCTCGCCGAGCACGCGGTCTGGTCGCTCAAGTGCTTCCCCGACTGGGAGTGGTACAACGTCCAGGTCTTCGAGACCCAGGACCCGAACCACTTCTGGGTGGAGTGTGACGGTCGCGGCAAGATCCTCTTCCCCGGCTACCCCGAGGGCTACTACCAGAACCACTTCCTGCACTCCTTCGAGATGGAGAACGGGAAGATCAAGCGCGAGCGGGAGTTCATGAACCCGTTCGAGCAGCTGCGTGCGCTCAGCATCCCCGTCCCGGAGATCAAGCGTGAGGGCATCCCCACCTGACCCCGGCTTCTGGCCGCTTCCCCCCTGGCACCAGAGCGCACCCCCGGCGCCACATTGGAGACGCTCGTGGAGAACGTGTTGAGTGACATCCGAGTCCGACCAGCCTTGCACCAGCCCGACTGGCCCGACCCCGCGCGGGTCGAGCTGGTGCGGGAGACGCTCCTCTCACGCCCTTCCCTGGTCCGGGCGGGCGACCTGGCAGTCCTGCGCGGAGCCCTGGCTCGGGTGGCCGCCGGCGAGGCCATGGTGGTCCAGGCAGGTGACTGCGCGGAGGACCCGGCCGAGTGCACCGCCATGGACGTCTCGCGCAAGGCCGCACTGCTCGACCTGCTGGCCGGCGCCCTGCGGATGAACGCGCACAAGCCCGTCGTCCGGGTGGGTCGCATCGCCGGTCAGTTCGCCAAGCCGCGCTCCAGCTCCACCGAGACCGTCGGCGACATGGTGATTCCGACCTTCCGGGGCCACATGGTCAACGCCCCGGAACCGAACCCGGACACCAGACGGCCCGACCCGCTGCGCATCCTGGCCGGCTACATGGCCGCCGCCGACATCGTGGAACACCTCGGCTGGCGTCGGCACGGCGCCGGCCAGGACCCGGTCGGCCAGCAGGTGTGGACCAGCCACGAGGCCCTGCTGCTCGACTACGAGATCCCGATGCTGCGCACCGACGAGCGCGGCCGGGCGTTCCTCGGTTCCACCCACTGGCCGTGGATCGGCGAGCGCACCCGCCAACTCGACGGCGCCCACGTGGCGTTGCTCGCCGAGGTGAGCAATCCGATCGCCTGCAAGGTCGGCCCGACCATGGAGCCGGAGGAACTGCTGGCCCTGTGCGAGAAGCTCGACCCCGAGCGCGATCCCGGCCGGCTCACCCTCATCGCCCGGATGGGTGCCGAGCGCATCGCCGAACGGCTGCCCCGGCTGGTCACCGCCGTCCGCGCCGCCGGGCACCCGGTGATCTGGCTGACCGACCCGATGCACGGCAACACCATCACCGCCCCCGAGGGCAACAAGACTCGGCTGGTGGAGACCGTCATCCGCGAGGTGCTGTGCTTCCAGGAGGCCGTGGCGGGGGCCGGTGGCGTCTGTGGCGGCCTGCACCTGGAGACCACCCCCGACGACGTCACCGAGTGCGTCGTGCACGAGGAGGACCTGGGTCGGGTCGGCGACAAGTACACCACCTACTGCGACCCGCGGCTCAACCCGCAGCAGGCGATCTCGGTGGTTTCCGCCTGGAACCGCTGACCCCTGGGCACGCACGAGCCACCGAGACAGGAACTGGAAGACGAGGTCATGCCCGGCATTCCCCCCATCGAGCCCTACACCCTGCCGTCCCCCGGTGACCTGCCCGCCAACACCGCCCGGTGGACACCTGACCCGGACCGCGCGGTCCTGCTCGTCCACGACATGCAGCGGTACTTCCTGGCACCGTTCCCGGACACGGTCCGGGCGCAGCTGGTGAGCAACGCGGCGGCCCTGCGGAAGCGTTGCGCGGCCCTCGGAGTCCCGGTGGCCTACACCGCCCAACCCGGCGGCATGACCCCGGAACAGCGCGGCCTGCTGAAGGACTTCTGGGGTCCGGGCATGCGCCCGGACCCCGCCGACCGCGAGGTGGTCGACGAGCTCGCCCCCTCGGAGGGCGACTGGCAGCTCACCAAGTGGCGCTACAGCGCCTTCTTCAACTCCCCGCTGCTGGAGCGGATGCGGGAGAGCGGCCGGGACCAGCTGATCATCTGCGGCGTCTACGCCCACGTCGGTGTCCTGATGTCCGCGGTCGAGGCCTTCACCAACGACATCCAGTCGTTCCTGGTCGCCGACGCCGTCGCCGACTTCAACGAGCACTACCACCGCCTGGCCGTCAGCTACGCCGCCGAGCGCTGCGCGATGGTCGTGACCGCCAAGGAGGTCTTCGCGTGAGCCAGCCCACCACCGGCCCCGCCGGAGACGACCTGCTGGCCCGGATCCTGGCCGACCCGCCGAAGGCCTACGCACTGCTGCACCGCCCCGAGTCGGTCGGGGCGGACAGCCTGGAGCTGCTGGTCGGCGACGTCACCGAGCCCGCGACGCTCGACGGCCTGCCGCTGCCGGACCAGCCGGCCCGGCCCGGCGCGCACCACGAGGTGCTGGCGGTCATCCCGTACCGGCAGATCGTCGAGCGCGGTTACACCGCCCCCGACGACGGCGCCCCACTGATCGCGCTGACCGTCACCGGTCAGCAGCGGCTGAGCCTGGCGGACGCGCTGGCCCGGTTCCCGCAGGTGCCGACCGCACTGCGCGGCGGGCACTTCGACGTGGACGACGAGGCCTACCAGGAGATCGTGCGCACCGTCGTCGAGCAGGAGATCGGCACCGGTGAGGGCGCCAACTTCGTCATCAAGCGCTCTTTCGTCGCCGACATCACCGACTACGGGCCGCACAGCGCACTGTCACTGTTCTCCCGGCTGCTGTCGCGGGAGGTGGGCGCCTACTGGACGTTCCTCATCCACACCGGCGAGCGCACCTTCGTCGGCGCCTCGCCCGAGCGGCACATCAGCGTCGACGACGGCACGGCCGTGATGAACCCGATCAGCGGCACCTACCGCTATCCGGCCACCGGCCCCACCCTGACCGGCGTGATGGACTTCCTCGCCGACCGCAAGGAGGCCGACGAGCTGTACATGGTGGTCGACGAGGAACTCAAGATGATGGCCCGGATCTGCGAGGGCGGCGGCCGCGTGGTCGGCCCGTACCTCAAGGAGATGGCCAGCCTCGCGCACACCGAGTACCTGATCGAGGGCCGCACCACCCGCACGGTCGGCGAGATCCTCCGGGAGACCATGTTCGCCCCGACGGTAACCGGCTCCCCGCTGGAGAGCGCCTGTCGGGTGATCAGCCGCTACGAGCCGAAGGGCCGCGGCTACTACAGCGGCGTGGCCGCGCTGATCGGCCGCGACGAGAACGGCGGCCGCGCGCTGGACTCCGCCATCCTCATCCGCACCGCGGCCATCGACGCCGCCGGCCGGGTGGAGATCGGCGTCGGTGCGACCCTGGTGCGCCACTCGGACCCGGCCTCCGAGGCCGCCGAGACCCGCGCCAAGGCGTCCGGTGTGATGGCAGCCCTGGAGTCGACCGGGCCGGTGCGGTTCGCCGACCACCCCGATGTCCGGGCCGTCCTGGAGCAGCGCAACGGCACCATCGCCGACTTCTGGCTGCGCGACGGCGCCGGCCGCGGCACCGAGCAACCCCGGCTGGTCGGGCGGAAGGTCCTGGTGGTGGACGCGGAGGACACCTTCACGTCCATGATCCACCACCAACTCACCTCCACCGGAATGGAGGTGACGGTCCACCGGTTCGATGACGAGTACTCCCTCGAGGGCTACGACCTGGTCGTGATGGGCCCCGGTCCGGGGGACCCGAGCGAGCCGGACAACCCGAAGATGGACCACCTGCGCGCGGCGGTGCGCACCCTGCTGGAGCGGGGTGGCCCGTTCGTCGCGGTCTGCCTGAGCCACCAGGTGCTCTGCCTGGCGCTCGGCTTCGAGGTGGCTCGCCTCGACGTCCCCAACCAGGGCGTCCAGAAGCCGATCGACCTGTTCGGTTCGCGCGAACGGGTCGGTTTCTACAACACCTTCGCCGCGCGGAGCCGGGAGGACAAGCGCGACGTCGAGGGTGTCGGCGTGGTCGAGGTGAGCCGCGACCCGGATACCGGCGAGGTGTACGCGCTGCGCGGCCCGCACTTCGCCTCCATGCAGTTCCACGCCGAGTCGGTCCTCACTCAGGACGGTCCGCGCATCCTGGCGACCGCCGTACAGGACGCGCTCGGCCTTTGACCACAGAACAACGGGAGAAGCACATGCACCCCTACGTCGTCGTCGACGCCTTCGCGACCGAGCCGCTCAAGGGAAACCCGGTGGCCGTGTTCTTCGACGCGGACGACCTGACCGGCGAACAGATGCAGCGGATCGCCCGGGAGATGAACCTCTCGGAGTCCACCTTCGTGCTCAGCCCCAAGAACGGCGGGGACGCGCACATCCGGGTCTTCACCCCGGTCAACGAGCTGCCGTTCGCCGGCCACCCGCTGCTCGGCACCGCCATCGCGCTCGGCAACCGCGGCTCGGTGGACCAGCTCAAGCTGGAGACCGCGATGGGCCTGATCCCGTTCGAGCTGGTCCGCCTCGACGGTGTGGTCACCTCGGCCTGGATGCAGCAGCCGATCCCGGTCTGGGAGCCCTTCGACCGGCGCGAGGAACTGCTCGCGGCGCTCGGGGTCACCGACACCGTGCTGCCGGTGGAGATCTACCGCAACGGCCCGCGGCACGTCCTGGTCGCGCTCGGCAGCGTCGAGGAGCTCTCGGCGCTCACCCCCGACCATCGTGCGCTGTCCGCGTTCGAGGACATGGCGGCCAACTGCTTCGCCGGCTCAGGCACCACGTGGCGCAACCGGATGTTCTCACCGGCCTACGGCGTGGTCGAGGACGCCGCCACCGGCTCGGTGGCCGGTCCGATCGCGATCCACCTCGCCCGCCGCGGCCTGATCGAGTACGGGCAGCGCATCCAGATCACCCAGGGCGTCGAGATGGGCCGTCCCTCGCCGATGTTCGCGGTCGCGGAGGGCGAGGGCGACACCGTCTACTCGGTCGAGGCCGGCGGCGACGGCGTCCTCGTCATCGAGGGGACCATCAGGGTCTGACCGCCCCTCACCCGCACCTCGCACCCAGCTCGCGCCCAGCCACCGGAGTAACCCCATGAGCAGCACCAAGTCGGAAACCCTCACCGGCACCGTCGAGATCGACTTCCCGCAGTTCCACACGCCCCCGGCGGAACCCATCGGGCTGCTCCGCGCCTGGCTCGACGAGGCGGTGCGGCAGGAGGTCCGCGAGCCGAAGGCGCTGGCGCTGGCCACCGCCGACGCCCGGGGCCGCAGTTCCTCACGGATCGTCGTGGTGAACAAGGTGGCCGACACCGGGCTCGTCTTCGTCACCCACGAGGGCAGCCGCAAGGGCCGGGAGATCGCCGAGAACCCGTGGGCCTCCGGACTGCTGTACTGGCGGGAGACCAGCCAGCAGATCTCCGTGGCAGGCCCGGTCGTGCGGCTGCCCGACAGCGAGGCCGACGCGCTGTGGGCCGCTCGCGCGGTCTTCACCCACGCCATGACCACGGCCTCGCGCCAGAGCGAGCCGTTGGGCGGCCTGGACGAGGTGGACGACCTGCGCGCGCGGGCCCGCGAGCTCGGTGAGAGCGGGCAGCCGCTGCCCCGCCCGGCCTCCTTCACCGCCTATGAACTGCGGCCCGAGGGGATCGAGTTCTGGGCCAACGGCACCGAGCGCCTGCACGAGCGGCTGCGCTACGACCGGGACGGCGAAGGCTGGAGCGTCAGCCGCCTCCAGCCGTAGGGCCCGCACCCGACCCGCCGCCCCCAGACCACACCTTCGAAGCGGAACGCGAAAATCACCATGCAGGAGCACTACCTCCACGCTGGCTTCCACTCCTCCGCCCAGCGCCTGCCGGACCGCCCGGCGCTCACCCTGGGCGAGCGGACCTGGACGTACGCGGAGCTGGACACCATTGCCCGGGTCTGGGCCGCGGCGCTGCTCAAGGCGGCCGACCGGCCCCAGCGGGTCGGCATCCTCGGTCACCGCAGCCTGGTCACCTACGTCGGCTTCCTGGCCGCTCTCTACGCGGGTGCCGCCGTCGTGCCGCTGAACAAGAAGTACCCGGTGGCCCGCAACCAGGACATCGCCGAGCGGGCCGGCCTGGACGCGATCCTGGCCGACGACGGCTCGCTGCAGCAGCTGCGCCAGCTGCTGAACGCGCTGCCGGAGGCCCCGCCGGCGCTGCTGCCGGAGAGCGACCAGGCGCCGGCCGGCACCCCGGCCGGCGCGCTGCTGCTCACCCGCGGCGACGTCGAGGGCTGCGTGCCGCTCGAGGCACCGCGGTTCACCGATCCGGGCGAGGTGGCCTACCTGCTGTTCACCTCGGGCTCGACCGGCAGGCCCAAGGGCGTGCCGATCACGCACCACAACGTGAGCCACTTCCTGCGGGTCAACGCCGAGCGATACGGCTTCACCTCGGACGACCGCTTCACCAACACCTTCGACCAGACCTTCGACCTGTCGATGTTCGACCTGTTCATGGCCTGGGGAAGCGGCGCCTGCGTGGTGCCGATGGACACCTTCGAGCTGATGACGCCGCTGGACTTCATTCGCGAGCAGCGCATCACGGTGTGGTTCTCGGTACCGTCGGTGGCCGTGCTGCAGCACCGCCGCGGGCTGCTCGAACCGGGCGGCCTGCCGTCCCTGCGCTGGAGCCTGTTCTGCGGCGAGGCACTGCCGGAGGCGGCGGCCCGGGCCTGGCAGGAGGCGGCTTCCGGGTCCGTGCTGGAGAACCTCTACGGGCCCACCGAGGCGACCATCGCCTGCCTGGTGCACCGATGGGACCCGGCCCTCTCCCCGGGGCTGTCGGTGAACGGGGTCGTCTCGATCGGTGCCCCGTACCCGGGCATGGCGACGGCCGTGCTCAACGAGGACGGCACCCCGGCGGCCGAGGGCGAGACCGGCGAGCTGTGCCTGCACGGGCCGCAGGTCTTCGCGGGGTACCTCAACGCGCCGGAGCTGACCGCCAAGGCGTTCCACACCGTGACGGGGGAGGACGGCGGGACCCGCCGTTGGTACCGCACCGGCGACCTGGTCCGCCCGGGCGCCGGTGGGCAGTACGGCTACGTCGGCCGCCTCGACACCCAGGTGAAGATCCTCGGCCACCGGGTCGAGACCGGCGAGGTGGAGGCGCACCTGCTGCGGCAGCCGGGCGTGGCGCAGGCCGTGGTGGTCGCGGTCCCGGGCACGGAGGAGGGCACCTCGGTGCTCGCCGCCGTGCTGTCCGGCGATGGATTGGACGTCTACGAGGTGGACGAGGGGCTGAACGCCACCCTGCCCCCGTACATGATCCCGCTCTCCTACCACGTGCTGGACGTCTTCCCGCTGAACGCCAACGGCAAGGTGGACCGCAAGGCGCTGCGCGAGCAGGTGGCCTCCGGCGAACTCGAGGCCTTCCCGCTCTAGCGGACCGCCCCCACCCGAGATCCACGTACCGGACCGAAGGGAACACCCACATGAACGACGTGTCCGCGACCGACCCGGACGCCGCTCTCGCCCGACTCCGCGCCGGGGTGCGCGGCAAGGTGCTCGTCCCGGGTGACGACGGCTTCGACGCCGGCTGTGCGGGTTTCCAGACCGCCTACCGGCACCGGCCGGTCGTCCTGGTGCGTGCCGCCGGGGCCGAGGACGTGGTGGCGGCCGTGGCCCACGCCGCCGCCCGCGAGCTGCCGGTGGCCGTCCAGGCGACCGGGCACGGACTGTCCGTCCCCGCCGACGGTGGTCTGCTGATCGACACCGCCGCTCTCGCCGGGGTCACGGTGGACGCGCGAGCCAGGACCGCGCGGATCGAGGCCGGCGTCCGCTTCGCGGCGGTCGTCGACGCCGGCGCCCGCTACGGCCTCGCCCCGCTGAACGGCTCGGCGCCGGACGTCGGCGCGGTCGGCTACCTCCTCGGCGGCGGACTCGGCCTGCTGGCCCGGCAGTTCGGGTACGCGGCGGACCACGTCCGGGCGGTCGAGCTGGTCACCGCTGACGGCGCGGCGCGCCGGGTGACCGCCGACAGCGACCCCGAGCTGTTCTGGGCGCTGCGCGGCGCCGGCGCCAACTTCGGTGTGGTGACGGCGATCGAGGTCGACCTGGTGCCGGTCACCCGGATCTACGGCGGCGAGCTGGTCTTCGACCTGGCCGGTACCCCCGGCCTGCTGGCCGAGTACCTGCGCTGGACCGAGACGCTCCCGGAGGAGCTGACCTCCTCGGTGTCGCTGATCGGCTACCCCGATCTGCCGGTCCTGCCGGAGCGGCTGCGCGGGCGCCACCTCGGCCATGTCCGGGTCGCCTACACCGGCGACTCGCGCACCGGCGAGGAACTGGTCGCCCCGCTGCGCGCGCTGGGCCCCCGGCTGACCGATACGGTCGCCGAGATGCCGTACACGGAATGCGGCGCCATCTACAACGACCCGCCGCAGCCGCACGCCTACGTCGGCGACAACGTGCTGCTGCGCGAGTTCGGTGCGGCCCAGGCCGATGCGGTGACCAAGCTTGCCGCCCCGGGTACCGCGGTGCCCTGCGTGGTCGACGTGCGCCACCTCGGCGGTGCCCTCGGCCGCGCCCCCGAGGTGGCGAACGCGGTCGGCCACCGGGACGCCCGCTACCTGCTGCGGGTGCTGACCCCGGTGGGGCTGGCGGAGCCGAACGAGGTCCGGGCCGCCCACCGAGCGCTGCTCGACACGGCCGACTCCGTTGTCGGCCGCTGCCAGAACCTGGTGTACGGCCGGTACGCGGACGGCGCCCCCGAGCGGCCCGCCGACGACTTCTGGGAGCCGGCCGACCACCGTCGGCTGACCGACCTGAAGAGCCGGCTCGACCCGGCCAATCTGTTCCGCTTCAACCGCAACCTCGCTCCTGCGCAGCACAACTGACGGTCCATCGGCGAGAGGATCCGGGTTCGTCCATGACCACCGACCCGTCGGCCGCCCGCGCGGCCGTGGACCTGCTGACCGGCGCTTGGCGCGCCCAGGCGGTCCATGTCGCCACCCGGCTCGGCCTGCCCGATCTGATCGCTGCGGGGCGGACCACCGGCGCCGCCCTCGCCGAGGCGACGGGCTCGGACACCGACGCCCTGCACCGGCTCCTGCGGCTGCTGGTCACCCTGGGCGTCCTGGAGGGCGGGGAGCCGGACGGCTACCGCAACAGCGCCGTCGGCGACCTGCTGCGGGACCGCCCGGGCTCGCTGCGCGACCTGTCCCTGCTCTACGGCGAGGAGTTCTACCGCGCCTGGAGCGGTGCGGAGCATGCGCTGCGCACCGGTCGGCCCGCCTTCGAGCAGGAGTACGGGCAGTCGCTGATCGCCTACCTGGGTGGGAACCAGGAGGCGGCCGGCCGGTTCCAGCGGGCCATGCAGGGCAGCAACTTCTTCTTCGAGCGGGTGCCCGAGGTCTTCGACTTCGCCGGGCGCCGGCTGGTGGTGGACATCGGCGGCGGCAGCGGGCAGTTGCTGTCCACCGTCCTGGCCGCCGCGCCGGATGCGCGCGGTGTACTGGTCGACCTCCCGCACGTGCTGCCGATCGCCCGCGCCCACCTGGCGGCCACGGTCGGGGAGGATCGGGTCAGGCTGCTCGGCCAGGACATGTTCGAGGGCCCGCTGCCGGAGGGGGCCGACGCCTACCTGCTCTCCCGGGTGCTGGGGGACTGGGACGAGCCGGCCTGCCTGCGGCTGCTGGCCGAGGTCCGGGCCGCGATGCGTGCGGACAGTCGGCTGCTGGTGCTCGAGCGGGTGGTCCGGGAGGACGGCACCGGCCCGCTCGCCGCGCTCTGGGACCTGCACCTGCTGGTGGTCAATGGTGGCCGGCAGCGCACCCTGGACGAGTACCACGCGCTGTTCGGCCGGTCCGGGCTGGCCATCGAGCGGATCGAGGAACTCCCCATGGAGAACTCCGTGCTGGTGGTGGCCCCCGAGCGGTGACCCGGGGGCCCGCGCCTACGGGACCAGCGACTGCAGGGCCAGGCCGAGCCCGCTCAGCGAGGTCAGCGAGTGGAGCCCCTCCACCGTCGCCTCGACGTCGAACCACTCCCGGAAGGCGAGCGGGTACCCGATCAACTCGCCTGCGCTGCGCGGCATCTTGGCGGCTGCGGCGGCCTCCTCGGATTCCCAGAGGAACACCGCCCCCCAGCGGTTCGACGCCGGGTCGGACACCCAGATCTTGAGGAGCAGGCCCGGTATGTCCGACCAGGCCTGCTCCGCCTCCTCACGGAGGAATTCGCGCAGGGTCTCCGCGCTCTGCTGTGACTCGGTGAGATCCCACCAAGCGATCATTGCCTTCATCGCACCAGTGTATGAATGGCGCTTGGCTGTTCAAACGTCATCTGGGCCACAGTTCAGGCACGTTGACCGCGATTGAGTAGTGACCACTCAGGCGGGTGCGCCGCCCCGAGTGATCGAATGCGAAACGACGACACCCATCCGAACCCCATCGAACAGAGCCCGAGGGGCAGGGCCGGGCCGGCTGACCAGCCGGCCCGGCCGGCCGCCGACCAAGGAGGACCAGTGGCCCGCGCAGACCTGTCAATCCTGGATCTGCACCATGACGCGAACCCGGACCCCGACGAGCTCGTCCGGGCCGCGATCGAGTGGCACTTCAGCCCGGAGACCGGCTCCCCGTTCTGGCTCGAGCGGGCGAAGACGCTGGAGTTCGACCCGCTGGCGGACGTCAAGGGCTACGCCGACCTGACCCTGTTCCCCAACGTCGCCAACGAGCTGCGCGACGTGCCCGCACATGACCTCATCCCGCGCGGCTACGGCGAACACCCCGACCTCGTCGGCATCTTCGAGAGCGGCGGCACCACCGGTGCGCCCAAGCGCGTGGTCTGCCCGACCGACTGGATGGAGAAGCTGGTCGGCTGGAGCAACGCCAACCTCGACGTGCACGGCTTCCCGCGTGGCGTGGACTGGCTCGGCATCACCCCGTCCGGCCCGCACATCGTCGGTGAGATCTTCCGTCGCTCGGCCACCACGCACGGTCGCCACGGCTTCCAGATCGACCTCGACCCGCGCTGGGTCAAGCGGCTGATCGCCGACGGCAAGGGATCGCAGGCCGACGCCTACGCGGAGCACGTCATCGACCAGGCGACGCACATCCTGCGCACCCAGCCGATCGGCGTCATGACGGTGACCCCACCGCTGCTGGAGCGGATCGCCCAGCGCGAGGAGCTGGTGGAGCTGGTCAACGAGAAGGTGCGGGCGATCCGTTGGGGCGGCACCCAGATGGACGCCGACACCGCGGCGCTGTACCGCACCGAGATCTTCCCCGAGGCCACGCTGTACGGCCACTACGGCAGCACGATGATCCTCGGCATCGCCGGTGAGCGGCACGGCACCCCGATCGGCGAGCCGTGCGTCTTCGACACCTTCTCCCCGTACATCACCTTCCAGGTGGTGGATCCGCAGACCGGCGCCCCGGTCGCGTACGGGCAGCGCGGACAGGTCGTCATGCACCACGTCTCCAAGGCGCTGCTGCTGCCCAACAACCTGGAGCGCGACACCGCCATCCGGGTCGCCGCGCCCGAGGGCCGGGTCGGTGACTCGGCGGCCGGCATCGCCCCGGTCAAGACGTTCGACAACGAGACGGTCATCGAAGGGGTCTACTGATGGCAACGGCCACCGAGGAACCGCTGACGGTCGAGGCACGGGCCGAATCGCCCGTGCTGGACGCGCTGGGACCCTCCGGTCCCTACCGCACCCACAACCGCCAGGAGATCACCGACGTCACCGGTGCGGTGATGGCCGAGCTCAGCCTGGCGCCCGCGCTGTTCGTCAACCGCGCGGTGAAGGCGCTGCGCGCCGCCACGCCGCTGCCGGTCGCCGAGCGGGCCGCCGCGCTGGCCCGCGCCGCCGAACTGTTCCGCACCGCCACGCTCGGCGGCCTGACGCCGCAGGAGTACGAGGCCGCAGTCAGCCGGGTCTCCGGGCTGCCGATCGCCGTGGTGCGCACCGCCACTCAGACCTGTGCCGAGCGGGTGGGACAGTCCTACCGAAGCGTCCAACTGGCCGGCCCGAGCGGCGCGGTGTCCGACTGGCGGGACCCGCTGGCGCGCACCGGCCAGGCGGTGTGGGCCCGCCGCGGCGAGGTGCTCGCCGTGCACGTGCCCGGCAACCACCCGGGCACGCACGGCTTCTGGCCCGAGGCGCTGGCGCTCGGCTACCGGGTGGCGGTCCGCCCGGCCGCCCGGGAACCGTTCACCGCGCACCGGCTGGTGCTGGCGCTGCGCGAGGCCGGGTTCGGCAACGACCACGTGATGCTGCTGCCCTGCGGGCACGACGCGGCCGACGCCATCGTGCAGGGCGCCGACCTGGCCTACGGCGGCGACGAGGTCATCCGCCAGTACGCCGACGACCCGGGGGTGCTCTCGCTGCAGCCGGGCCGCTCGAAGATCCTGGTGACCGCCGACGCCGACTGGCGCGATCACCTGGACGTGATCGTCGACTCGATCACCCGGCACGCCGGCAGCGGCTGCGTCAACGCCACCGGCATCCTGGTCGAGGGTGACCCGGCGCCGCTGGCCGGGGCCATCGCCGAACGCCTGGCCGCGCTGCCGAGCCTGCCGCCGCACGACGAGCGGGCCTGTCTGCCGGTGCAGTCGGCCAAGTCGGCCCGGGCGTTGGAGAAGTACGTACTCGAACGCGCCCAGGGCACCCGGGCCTGGCTCGGCGGGACCGGCTTCGTCGACGAACTCGGCGACGGCAGCGCCGTCCTGCGGCCGACCGTCCACCAGGTGGACGCCCCGGACGCGCCGCAGGTGGGGGCCGAACTGCCCTTCCCGTGCGTGTGGGTGGCGCCCTGGAGCCGGGCGGACGGGATAGCGCCGCTGCGTGACACCCTGGTGCTGGCCGTGCTCACCGAGGACGAGGAACTCGTCGACGCGCTGGTGGCGGAGCCGACGATCAGCAACCTGCACGTGGGTCCGCGCGCCACCCACTGGCACCGGCCGGGGCTGCCGCACGACGGCTACCTGGGCGAGTTCCTGATGCGCAGCAAGACGGTCGTCCGGGTCTGACGGCCCCGGGTCGCCGAGTCCGGCCGCGTTTCCAGCACCTTTTCGGCTCCTTTGACGGCGGCCGGGCATTTCGTGCCCGGCCGCCGCCGCATTTCGTGCCAGGAACTCATCGCTCATCGGCGGACCCGGGTCCGCGCCGCACTGTCGCGCCCGTCGGCATAAACGGTCTTTCTTCCTGCTAGCCGAGCTTGTTATTGGACAACCCCTCCGTCGGCAACGGATGATCACAAGGAAAGCGGAATACCGCAGTTCCAGGGGAGGAGCGCAGTGGATCACGCAGCTGAGCCGAATCCGACGGAGGGGGAATCCGCCGTCGGGCCGACGGCCGGATGGCGGTCCCCGGGTTCGGAGACGGCCGAGGTCGTCGCCGGGATCTGGCGTGAGGTGCTGGAGATCCCCGAGGTCGAGACCGAGGACAACTTCTTTGACATCGGCGGCCACTCGATCATGCTGCACATGGTCCGGGACCGGGTCTCCCAGCGGCTCGGCAAGGACGTCGAACTGGTCGACCTGTTCAACCACCCGACCGTCAACTCGCTTGCGCGATTCCTAGATTCAGGATCCGGTGCGGACCGGTCCGACAACCGCCGGTCGGCCGGCCGGCGGACCCGCAGCAACACCCGGCTCGGCAACCGCCGGGCGCAGCTCGGCACCCGTGACGGGTCCGCCGCGGACGGCCTGCCCGGCCTGCCCGGCGATGGGGGCTTCGGTGGCTGAGATCGAGTACTCCGTCGACGAGGACGAGTTCATCGCCGTCGTCGGAATGGCCGGCCGCTTTCCCGGCGCCGCGGACGTCGACGAATTCTGGCGCAATCTCGCCGACGGCCTGGACACCATCGACCGCGAGCCAGCCCGGATCATTCCCGGTGGCGCCGCGGACGGAGGCGACCAGGAGTACGTGCCGGCCCGGGGCCGGCTGGACGCCGCAGAATGGTTCGATGCCGAATACTTCGGCTATTCCGCCCGTGAGGCGTTCCTGATCGACCCGCAGCACCGGGTCTTCCTGGAAACCGCGGTGGCCGCGCTGGAAAACGCCGGACAGGATCCGGACCGTTTCCCGGGCGCCATCGGCGTCTACGGCGGCTCCACCGAGACCCAGTACGCGCAGGCCCTGCGCGCCCAGCGGGACCGGTTGCCGGGCCTGACCGAGGACGAGATCCTGCTCGGCACCGCGCCGGACTTCCTGACCGCCCGCACCGCCGAACGGCTCGGACTGCGCGGCCCCGCCGTCGCGGTCCAGGCCGCCTGCGCCACCGCCCTGGTGGCCGTCCACACGGCCGGCCGCGCCCTGCTGGCCGGCGACTGCGACCTGGCACTGGCCGGCGGCGTCGCCGTGCACGTCCCGCCGAAGAAGATCGCCTGGACCGGCGGCGACGGCACCCTGGCGCCGGACGGCACCTGCCGCGCCTTCGACGCCCGGGGCGCGGGCACCGTGGCGAGCAACGGCGTGGGTGTGGTCGTGCTCAAGCGGTTCTCCGACGCGCTGGCCGACGGTGACCACATCCGGGCGGTGCTGCGCGGTTCCGCCGTGACCAATGACGGCGCGCACCGGATCGGCTTCGGCGCGCCCAGCGTCGAGGGCCAGGCGGCGGCCGTGCGGGGCGCGCAGGTCGCGGCCGGCACTGACGCCCGCACCATCACCTACATCGAGGCGCACGGCACCGCGACCCCGCTCGGCGACCCGATCGAGATGGCCGCGCTGACCACGGCGTTCCGGGCCGACACCGAGGACACCGGCTTCTGCGCGATCGGGTCGGTGAAGACCAACATCGGGCACGCGGACGCGGCCGCGGGCGCCGCTGGGCTGATCAAGACCCTGCTGGCGCTCGAACACGGCCAGATCCCGCCGAGCCTTCACTTCGCCGAGCCGAACCCGCAGATCGACTTCACGTCCAGCCCGTTCCGGGTGGCCACCGAGCTGACCGCCTGGGAGCCCTGCGGGCCCACCCGGCGGGCCGGGGTGAGCTCCTTCGCCGTCGGCGGGGTCAACGCCCACCTGGTGCTGGAGGAGGCCCCGGCCCGGGCGGCCGAGGAGTCGGACCGCACCGCGCAGCTGCTGGTGTTCTCCGCCCGCACCGCCTCGGCGCTGCAGGCCGGCATCGACCGGCTCGCGGCGCACCTGGTCGAGTCCCCCGGGCTGCCGGTGGCGGACGTCGCCTGGACCCTGCAGCAGGGGCGGCGCGAGCACGAGTACCGCGCGTTCGCGGTGGCCGGCGAGGACGGCCTCCGGGAGCTTGCGCCGGTGGTCGCGGCCGGCCCGGCCCGCCGCCGCCCGGTCGTCCTGCTCTTCCCCGGACAGCCCGGCCCGGCCGAGGCCTGGCGACTGCACGCCGGTGAGCCCGCCCTGCGGCGGGCGTTCACCGCCTGCCTGGACGCCGTCGACCCCGAACTCGCCGCCCTGGTGCGGAAGGTGGCGCGCGGCGGGGCGTGGCCGGCCGACCCGGCGGTGCGCGACGTTTACGTGTTCGCTCTGGAGTACTCGCTCGCCGCGCTCTGGCACCGCTGGGGCGTCCGACCGGCGGAGGTGTCCGGTACCGGGGTCGGTGCCCTGGTCGCCGCCACCGTGGCGGGGGCGTTCGAGCCGGCCGACGCGCTGCGCCTGGTGGTCGCGAACGCCCGCGCCGGGCAGTTCGACGAAGTGCCGGAGGTCACCGCGCGCCCGTTGACGGTGCCGGCCGTGCTCGGCGGCGAGGGCCGCCGGTACGACGCCGGAGCCGTGGTGAGCGCCGAGCGGTGGGCCCGCGAGGCGCGCGAGGCGGACCGGTACGGTGCGACGGCCCACCTGCTCGCCGACCACGAGCGGATCCTGCTACAGGTCGGCTTCGGCTCGGCGCTGGTCGACGCGGCCCGCGAACACGAGTCCTTCACCCCGGCGCACACCGCGCTGGCGGCCTTCCCGGAGCGCGAACTGAACGGCGCCGACGCGCTGGAGACGCTCTACGCGGCGCTCGGCCGGCTCTGGGCCGAGGGCACCACGGTCGACTGGGCGGGGGTGCACGACGGCGAGCGCCGGGCCAAGCTGCCGCTGCCCGGCTACGCCTTCGAGCGCTTGCCCTACCTGGTGCGGCACCCGGCCGACGGGACCACGGAGACGGCCTGGACGCCCGGCGCGCCGGCGTCGCCCGCGAGCGGGTCGCCGGATCCCTTCGCCGAAGTCGGTGCGGACACCGGGGCCGGGCAGCCGGCCGAGGTCGAGCCGGCCCCGACCGGCGTCGGGCCGGCCGAGGGGACCCCGCTCGCCTTCGTCCTGCGCCTGTTCGGGCAGGCCCTCGGTCTGGATGACATCGAGCCCGATGAGAGCTTCTTCGACCTGGG